>NZ_JAKGBU010000007.1:28991-41787 GCF_021555155.1 Rhizobium alarense | reverse complement strand
CGTGCGGTGGGCCTTATAGGGGGCGCGGCAGCGATGCGCAAGCGTTGTTTCCGGAAATCGTCGTCTGCCCGCCGATGGCGGCACGGGCCCGTCCGCCGGAGACTACTTCCTCTTCTTGCGGCGGCAGCGCCAGTTCCAGTCGCGGGCCTCGCCGATGTCGATATGCACCGACTCGGTATGGCAATAGGTGCCGACGCCGCCGCGATCGGGCATCGTGCGCAGATATTCGGCGAGTTCCCACTTGCTGACGCCGGCGATCTGGATGTCCGCCGCCTCGCAGCGCGTGTGCAGGGACTGGCGCGCACGGTTGCGCTTGGCGGCGCGCAGCGCGGAGGTGACGATCACCGGCTTGCCGTAATGTCTTTCGACGGTCTTGAGGACGTTGATGAGTTCCGGCTTGAGACAGTTGGCCTTGACGCGGTCGGTCTGCAGCCACAGGCCGTTCGGCGCGAGCCGTGCAAGGCCGGCGAGCGAGGCGACTTCGGTGAAGCCTTCCTCGGCGTCGAAGTCCTCGCCCGTCTCCTCCGTCTCGCCGGCGGCGGTCGGGGAGACTCCGGGCAGCGACGATACCCCGAAGGAGGCGCGGCGCGCCTCGGCGACCGTCTCGCGGTTCAGCACCTTGCGCTCGGCCGAGGCCGACGGCGTCGCCTTTTCGGCATCAAGCTGGGATGTGCCCTTGCGCTTGGCGGCAAACAGCGAGGCAAGCGTCAGCGCACCCGTCTTTTCCTCGGGACCGCCGGATTTCGTGTCGTCGGTGACGGGCAGTTGCGTGGCAGCCGCGACCTGGTCCGCGCCGGCGACTGCGGCAGGCTCCGCCTTCGCAGTCACGATGTCCGGTTCGGACGCCAGGGCCAGTTCGGCCGCGTTGCCCTGCGGCTCCGCGACGAGGGCCATGCGCCCGCTCTTCGGCAGCGGCACGCGTTCGGGCACAAGGGAGGTCTCTTCGTCCGCCGGTTCGCCAGACGTGTCCTCCGTCGCGGGCACGGACATTTTTTCGACCGGAAGTGTGTCGGCGTCTGCGGTGCTGCCGGAATAGATGCTGGCGAGCGCCGGATTGGTCGAGGGCACCGCCGCATAGGCGGGCACGGCCGAATCGTCTTGCGCCTGCGTCGCCGCCTGGCCGGAGGCGAAGATGCTCGTCTGTCCGGCATTGACCGAAGACGGCTGCATCACGACCGCGCCGAGGTCGGTCTCCGCCGCATCGGCCGTCCCGGTCGCTGCCACGGGATCGGCGTCCGTGGACGCCTCCACCTTCGCGACCATCGGGTCGCGATAGCCGGTGCGACCGTCCTTGCCGCTCTTTTCGGCCGCCGTTTCGCTCGTCTCGCTCGCCGGCACGATCGGGTCGTCCTCGCTCGCCATGTCGGGAGAGGCGGCGGTCATGCAGCCCGCAAGGGCGGCCGCGGAGGCAGCGAGCACGAGGCTGCGACGAATGATCTTGAGGACCGCTGCCGGTTCTTGCATGGGCTGCAACGACGTTTCCCCGCATGACTGCTGATGCGACCGGACGCCGGCCGCGCATAACGACAAGACCGGCCCCGGGAACGCGAGGGGCCGCAGACTCTGGCAAGGCGATGGGCGGCATACGGCCGCTCGCCGGATCCCTGGAATGGGCGTCTGCCGCATTCCGGCGGTCGAATGTCTGGACCGTGAAGTTCGGATGTCTCCCCCGAATGGCCCGGAATCTTCGCGCCGAATACGGCAAAACGATGTTGTCCGGGCCTTTGGCTAAAGCACAAGCATTGTGCGGGCCTTACCAGCTTCCCGTATTGGCCATCGAGGCCCAGGGCTCGCGGGGGGCGAGGCTCTCGCCCTTCTGCAGGATCTCGATGGAGATGCCGTCCGGCGAGCGGACGAAGGCCATGTGGCCGTCGCGTGGCGGGCGGTTGATCGTCACGCCGCCGTCCATCAGCGTCTGGCAGAACCGGTAGATGTCGTCGACCTCGTAGGCGAGGTGGCCGAAGTTGCGGCCGCCGGTATAGTCCTCGCTGTCCCAGTTGTAGGTCAGTTCGAGGCAGGGCGCCTTGTCGGCCTTCGCCGCTTCCGCATCCTCGGGGGCCGCGAGGAAGATCAGCGTGAAGCGGCCCTTCTCGTTCTCGTAGCGCCGGACCTCCGCAAGACCGAAGAGATCGCAATAAAAACGGAGCGACGAATCGATGTCCTTGATGCGGACCATCGTGTGGAGATAACGCATGGCTTATCCTTTCTTTCCGATGTGCGCCCGAAGATAGGAAATTGCCAGCTTGAGGCAAGCCTCCCGGCCTACAAGGCAAGCGGGTAAAACTTTCGACAGGGGCTTGCGTGATCGCGGCGGGACGATGTTATTCTGATCATCAAGAATCAGTTAACCGTAACTCATGTGACGCGTAATCGAGGGGCTGACAGATCATGGCGGAAAGAATGTCTTCGAAAGGCGTCACGGAGGGTGACGACCAGTCAGGCGAAGCAGTCGATCTGCTCGAGATTACCGGTGTCATCAAGTGGTTCGATGTCGCCAAGGGTTTCGGGTTCATCGTACCTGACAACGGCATGCAGGACGTGCTCCTGCATGTGACCTGCCTGCGCCGGGACGGCTACCAGACGGTTCTGGAAGGCACCCGCGTCGTGGCCCTGATCCAGAAGCGCGAGCGTGGCTACCAGGCCTTCCGCATCCTCTCGATGGACCAGACCACCGCCGTGCATCCCTCGCAGATGCCGCCCGTCAAGACGCATGTGCAGGTGACGCCGACCAGCGGGCTGGAACGGGTGCTCGTCAAGTGGTTCAACCGGACGAAGGGGTTCGGCTTCCTGACGCGCGGCGAGGGCACCGAGGACATCTTCATCCATATGGAGACGCTGCGCCGGTTCGGCCTCACCGAGCTCAGGCCCGGCCAGGTCGTGCTTGTCCGCTTCGGCGACGGCGACAAGGGCCTGATGGCCGCCGAGATCCATCCGGACGTCCCGGCTCCCGGCAACCGGGCCCATTGATCATGGGCTTGACCGGGCGCCACGCCGTTCCTGCGGCGCTCCTGCTGGGAATTGTCCTCTTTCTGGCCAGCCTGACTGGCCTCCCCACGGAAGCGGCGGACAATTTCCAGCGAGAGCGGATCACCGTCACCACGAAGGACGGCAAGGTCCATCAATTCGACGTGGAACTGGCGGTGACGCCGCGCCAGCGCGAACAGGGGCTGATGAACCGCCGCGAAATGGCGGCCGACCGCGGCATGCTCTTCGCCTTCGGCGAGACGCGGCAGGTGCTCATGTGGATGAAGAACACCTACCTGCCGCTCGATATGCTGTTCATCGGCAAGGACGGGCGCATCCGCACCATCCGGGAAAATGCCGAGCCGCTTTCCGAGGCGATCATCGATTCGAAAGTTCCCGTCGATTTTGTGCTCGAGCTCAACGGCGGCACGGCGAAGGCACTCGGCATCCGCAACGGCAACCGGGTCGACAGCCCCTTGATCGAACGCATGCGCGCCTCCGGCGGCTGACCGTCCTCGGAGGGAACCTTCTCGCGCGAAGACCGTTCGGTTTTCGTTGCTGCGGAAGGACAATCCCATGAAGCGCCCAATTTCCGCAATCGCCGTCGGGCTTGTGAGTGCTGCCATCGCAGCGACGGCAGCACCGAGCGCACAGGCGTTCGGCCTCCCCGACCGCCCGGTGCCGCAGGAAGGCAAGGCCGGGCAGGCACAGTATCGCCGCGACGAGCGCCGCTGGCGCGGCCATCGCGGCTACAGGTACAGCCGGCCCGGATACCGCCGCCATTCCGACGGATGGTGGTATCGCTGGCAGCCTTCGGCGCGGGCGCGATCATCGGCGGAGCCATTACCAATCAGAACAGCGTGTCCGGCGGCTCCCATGCCGGCTGGTGCGCAAGCCGCTATGGATCCTACCGCGCCTATGACAACACCTACCAGCCCTATGAGGGACCGCGCCGCCGGTGCGTGTCGCCCTACGGGCGTAGAGTGCCGACGATACGATGGCCCGGTGATCCCGTCAGCGCGGACTGAACCGATCGAGGGCGTCAGTCCAGCGGGATCAGCAGGGCACCGCCCTGGTTGGCGGGACGGGCATAGGTGGTGTTCTCGTTGGCGGTGCTGGCACAGCCGGCAAGCGTGGCGAGGGCGAGGAGGAGGGCGATCGTCACGGCGCGTTTCGGCATCTGGGTCCTCGGATCGGTTCCGGAAGTCTTCCGACGATATACGCGCGTCTCATGATCCGCAATCGGCGGGTGCGGCCAAATCGGCGCTGTCCCAGGCGGCGGTTCTTGGCAGTGAAGGACTTGCGGGCGGACCGTCCGCCGGCGTGAAAGGAGATACGATCATGTCCATTCCCCCGTCCATACCCGTCCCCGGGAGGGATCCCGTTCCCGGCACCGGCGAACCGCCGCCGGTCCCGATCGACGAGCCGGAGCCCGACCGGCTGCCCGACGAGGAACCCAATCCCAACCCGGACGAGAACGACGAGCCGGAGAAGCGCGCCGTTCCCCGGCTGGCGCCTTTAGCCCTGCGGGCAGCATCCGCCATCGGCAACCCGTTGATGCCAGATAAAGCAGTGCGTTGACAACTTTGCGGACGTCGGTCTTGCACGATCTGACCAGGCGGTCCGGTCCGGGAAGACCGCCCTGGGCTGGGCCGAGCGGCTCACCGTGAAGGGTGTTGTGTTTGTACGGGACTATTCCGGGACTTTCGGTGCGGAACGCTGACTTTTGGCTGCCTTATGTTCCGTTTTCGGCGTCCGCCTCGTCAATCTCTAACGGAAAAGCGATGTTATAACAAAAAGAGAGGTGACGAACTTCACATCCGAGCGGAATGGAAGCGAGAAACCTCACATCGAGGCGGAATGGTTTCCTGTTATTAAGGATTGAATTCTGAGGAGAGTCTTTTGAATACAGAGGCGAGGATGGCCTCCGCTATGTCGGGTGGGGCCTCAATCGATGTAATGATTGCATCACCTTCCGCTGTATATCTAGGGAAACGCTCTTTGAACTTTCGCTCTTCCGTTTCTCGCCGCAGATTGAACCCGCGCTTGAGTTGACGTTCAACAACAATCGAAGTCGCGAGTTGTAGGTCTGAGGTTGGCAGCAATACAATTCCGTATCCGGATTCAACTAGCTCCTTTGAGTCGAGGTAGTCGTCGCTCTCCTTACTCGCTGTGAGGAAACCCGAGGGGGTCACGAAAATCGTCGGTCGAGTTATTTCTCCGACGAGACGCTTGGCTAACGCCAGGTTTCTCTGACGATACGTGTCGTAGCTATTGGCGGAGATAAAATTTCCGATCAGATCAATCCGATCACAAAATTCATTGTCGAGGTCAATCAAAGGCCAGCCTAGTCGCTCCGCCAGCACTCGCCCAACTGTAGATTTTCCGACGCCTCCGGGGCCGAGGAGGAAGATCGTTTGACCCTCTTGCCAAGTTCTGCGGAGCGTAATCTCGGTGGCGTCTATCTGCATGGCGCATTATGTGCGCGGAGGTTCGGTTCTCGCAACAGATACAACTGCCCGAGACGTTTAATTGCTTCCGGACCGATTGAGGTCTCCCGCCTAGATGTGAAGCGCGCAAGAAAATGGCGACCCCTGCAGGGCTCGAACCTGCGACAACCTGCTTAGAAGGCAGGTGCTCTATCCAGCTGAGCTAAGGGGCCCCGGCCTGGACTCAATGGGTCCAGGGCTGCATGCGGTTGAAGCGGAAATTGTCCGGATAGGCGACCTTCTTGCGCGTCGCTTCCTTCGGCTCGATCACCCGGTAGGCGATGCCGTTGCGCTCGGCATAGGCGATCGCCTCCTCCTTCGTCTCGAAGGTCAGCCTCACCTGCTGGCGCATGTCGCCGGAACTCGTATAGCCCATGATCGGGTCGATGGTGCGCGGTCTCTCCGCATCGTATTCCAGAAGCCAGAGATGGGTTTTGGCCTTGCCGGACTGCATGGCGGTCTTTGCGGGGCGGTAGATCTTCGCGGACATCGAAACTCGGGCTCCAGACTGACGGAACGGTGCTTCCCCGTCTTCCATAGCGCAGATTCGGCAAACGCGAAATGTCTGCGCGAACCGGCCCGGGGGAAGGCGGTGGTCGGAGCGGAGAGATTCGAACTCCCGACCCTCTGGTCCCAAACCAGATGCGCTACCAGGCTGCGCTACGCTCCGTCCATTCCGTGCAGCGGAGATACACGGAACGCCTCGCCCTCGCAACCGCAAAGTGCCCGCTCGCCTGCAGCAAAAAAGAACGGGCCGGCTGCCGTGGCAGACCGGCCCGCCGGTAAGAGCGGATCAGGGTGAGGGGTGTCAGGGGAGTCACCTCAATCCGGCGGTATCTCCAGATCCCTGCATCGGGATCATCGGCATTTCCGCGGCCGTTGGATTGACAAATAACGCAAGCTATTTGACGATTTCCGCATGGCCGACAACGACGAAAGACAGCGGACGGTCGAGGTCACGCTTGTCGTGCTGCCGGAGACCTCGGTCATGTCGCTCGCCTCCGTGCTCGATCCGATGCGGGCCGCGAACCGCGTGGCGGCGCGGCCGGTCTTTTCCTGGCGGCTCCTTTCGGCCGACGGCCGCCCGGTCACGCTCACCTGCGGCATCGAGGTCCAGGTGGCCGGCGCGCTCGGCGATGACGCATCCGGCGACGTCCTCATCCTGCTTGCCGGCTTCAACCAGGACCGCCATGCCGACCGGCGCTTCATCCGCCGCCTCACGCGGGTCGCATCCGGCTTCGCGGTCGTGGCGGGCGTCGAATCGGGCTGCTGGCTGCTCGGGCGCTCCGGCCTGCTCGACGGGCGCTCCGCCACGGCGCATTGGGAGGAACTCGAGGACTTCTCGACGGCCTTTCCCGCGCTGACGGTGCGGGCCGACCGGTTCGTGACCGACGGCCGGTTCTGGACATCCGGCGGCGCCTCGCCGACCCTCGACATGATGCTGCATCTCATCCGCGGACGCTGCGGCCGCACGGTCGCGCTCGAGGTGGCGAGCGTCTTCGTCTATGACGAGGTCCACGCGGCGGCCGATGCCCAGCCGCTCGTCTCGCTCGGCCGACTGGGCGCGGATCGGCCGGAACTCGCCGCGGCGATCCGTCTGATGGAGCGCACGATCGACCGGCCGATGACGGTGGCGGCGCTGGCGCGCCGGCTCGGCTGCTCGACGCGCAAGCTCGAGACGCTCTTTGCGGCCGCGCTCGGCGCGGCGCCCGGCCGCTATTATCTCGACCTCCGGCTCGCCGCCGCCCAGCGCATGGTGCGGGACAGCCATACGAGCATGCGCGAGATCGCGCTGCGCAGCGGCTTCGACAGCCTCTCGGCCTTTTCCCGCGCCTTCAAGGCGCGCTACGCCAGCAGCCCGCGGCGGTACCGGCAGGATGCGCGGGGCGCGCCGACCGTCTCCTGAAAACGGCAACGGCGGGGCCGGAGCCCCGCCGCAAGGCGCCCGCGGATGTGCGGCTGCGCTCTCAGTGCAGGATCTGGCTGAGGAAGAGCTTGGTGCGCTCGTGCTGCGGATTGTCGAAGAAGTCCGTCGGGTTGTTCTGTTCGACGATCTGGCCCTGGTCCATGAAGATGACGCGGTTGGCGACCTGGCGGGCGAAGCCCATCTCGTGCGTCACGCAGAGCATGGTCATGCCTTCCTCGGCGAGCGACACCATCGTGTCGAGCACTTCCTTCACCATTTCCGGGTCGAGCGCCGACGTCGGCTCGTCGAACAGCATGATCTTCGGCTTCATGCAGAGCGAGCGGGCGATCGCCACGCGCTGCTGCTGGCCGCCGGAGAGCTGGCCCGGATATTTGTGCGCCTGTTCCGGGATCTTGACGCGCTTGAGGTAGTGCATCGCGACTTCCTCGGCGTCCTTCTTCGGCATCTTGCGCACCCAGATCGGCGCCAGCGTGCAGTTTTCCAGGATCGTCAGGTGCGGGAAGAGGTTGAAGTGCTGGAACACCATGCCGACCTCGCGACGCACCTCGTCGATCTTCTTCAGGTCGTTGGTGAGCTCGATGCCGTCGACGACGATCTGGCCCTTCTGGTGCTCCTCGAGGCGGTTTATGCAGCGGATCATCGTCGACTTGCCGGAGCCGGACGGCCCCGCGATGACGATGCGCTCGCCGCGCATGACCTTGAGGTTGACGTCGCGCAGCACGTGGAAGTCGCCGTACCACTTGTTCATGTTGATGATTTCGATCGCCACATCCGTGTCGGAGACGGTCATTGCGCTCGTTTGGGCCTGCATAGCCATGTCTTTTCCCCTTATTTTATCTCTTGTGGCCGGTGTCGAGCCGCCGCTCCACGAAGGCGGAGTAGCGCGACATTCCGAAGCAGAATATCCAGAAGACGAAGCCTGCGAAGATCAGGCCGGTCAGCGGCGTGACGGGCGACGCCCAGGTGGCATCGGCGAAGTTGAGCCGGATGATGCCGAGCAGGTCGTACATGCCGATGATCGACACCAGCGACGTGTCCTTGAACATGCCGATGAAGGTGTTGACGATGCCCGGGATGACGAGCTTGATCGCCTGCGGCAGCACCACCAGCCGCATCTTCTGCCAGTAGCCGAGGCCGAGCGAATCGGCGCCCTCGTACTGGCCCTTCGGGATCGCCTGCAGGCCGCCGCGGATCACCTCCGCCATATAGGCCGAGGCGAAGATCGACACGCCGATCAGCGCCCGCAGGAACTTGTCGAAGGTCCAGCCCTGCGGCAGGAAGAGCGGCAGCATGACGCTCGCCATGAAGAGCACGGTGATGAGCGGCACGCCGCGGATCACCTCGATGAAGACGACGCAGAGCGTCTTGATCACCGGCATCTTCGACCGCCGGCCGAGCGCCAGCAGGATGCCGAGCGGCAGCGACACGGCGATCCCGACGAAGGAGAGGATCAGCGTCACCATCAGCCCGCCCCACAGCGGCGTTTCCACGTTCTCCAGTCCGAAGGCGCCGCCGTTCAGCAGGAAGAAGGAGACGACCGGCAGCGCGAGGAAAAGCAGGATGGCGTTCAGCCCCTTGCGCGGCACGCTGGGGATCAGCATGGGCACGAGCAGCGCGACGAACAGGATGCCGACCAGCGTCGGGCGCCAGCGCTCGTCGAGCGGATAGCGGCCGAAGACGAACTGGTCGAAGCGCGAGGCGACGAAGGCCCAGCAGGCGCCGCTCCAGTTTTCCGGCTGGGTGCCGCCGCTCTGGGCGACCGTGGCGCAGACGGCGCGGTCGGCACCGGTCCACTGGGCCTCGATGAACAGCCAGTTCAGGATCTGCGGCACGTACCAGGCGAGCAGCAGCAGGGCGATGACGGTCAGCACCGTGTCCTTGGGCGTGGCGAACAGGTTGGTGCGCAGCCAGTGGCCCGGGCCCGTCGTGCTGGTCGGCGGCGGTTCGGCCGCCAGCATCTGGTCGCGGACATAGGTGGCGTTCGAATATGTCATGGTCCTATCTCTCCACCAGTGCCATTTTGGCGTTGAACCAGTTCATGAAGAGCGAGGTGATGAGGCTGAGCGACAGGTAGACCGCCATCCAGATCGCGACGATTTCCACCGTGTAGCCGCTCTGGTTCAGGATCGTGCCGCCGACGGAGACCAGATCCGAATAGCCGACGGCGATCGCCAGCGACGAGTTCTTCGTGAGGTTGAGGTACTGGCTCGTCAGCGGCGGGATGATGATGCGCATCGCCTGCGGCACCACGACGAGGCGTGTCGTGTGGCTGGCGCGGATGCCGAGCGCGCTCGCCGCCTCCGTCTGCCCCTTCGCGACCGCCCTGATGCCGGAGCGGACGATCTCGGCGATGAAGGATGCCGTGTAGAAGGAGAGCGCCAGGTAGAGCGAGATGAATTCCGGGCCGATCACCGAACCGCCCGTGAGATTGAACTTGCCGGCGACCGGATAGTCGAAGGAGAGCGGGGCGCCGAGCACGAGGAAGATCAGCATCGGCAGGCCGATGATCATGCCGACGGCCGGCCACAGCACCGGCACGCCCCGTCCGGTCGCCATGCGCCGGTTGTAGGAATAGCGGTTGAGCGCGACGGACGCCGCGATTGCGATGACGATCGCCACCACCACGAGCCAGAAACCGTCGCCGAACACCGCCTTGGGGAAGGCGAGGCCGCGGTTGTTGAGGAAGCTCGACAAGGGAAGGGCGATCGAGTCGCGCGGTTGCGGCAGCACCGACAGCACGCCGCTGTACCAGAAGAAGATGACGAGCAGCGGCGGCAGGTTGCGGAAGATTTCCACATAGACCGTGCAGAGCCTTGCGATCAGCCAGTTGTGCGACAGACGCCCGATGCCGACGAGGAAGCCGATGACCGTCGCCGTGATGATGCCGGTGAAGGCGACCAGCAGCGTGTTGAGGAAACCGACATAGAGCGCGCGGCCATAGGTCGAGTCGCTCGTATAGGCGATCAGCGACTGGCCGACGTCGAAGCCGGCGCGCCCGCCCAGGAAGCCGAAACCGGAGGCGACATTGGCACGCCGCAGGTTCTCGACCGTGTTTGTCCAGATGAAATAGATGAGGATTGCGAAGATCAGCGCGGTGACGACCTGGTAAATGATGCCGCGGACGTCCGGATCGTTGAGCCACGATCCCTGCGGCCGGTCCAACCTCGAAACCGGAAATGTGGCGTTTGCCATATATGTCTTCCCCTGATCGCCCTTAGCGGACGATTCTTGTTATTTGAGGAGTGGGAAGGCGGGACCGGTGTCCCGCCTTCCGCATATCGCGTCCGGGCTTAGCGGATCGGCGGGGCGTACTGGATGCCGCCCTTGGTCCACAGCGCGTTGATGCCGCGTTCGATCTTGAGCGGGCTCGCCTGGCCGATGTTGCGCTCGAAGACCTCGCCATAGTTGCCGACGGCCTTGATGACGTTGTAGGCCCAGTCGTTGGTGAGACCGAGGTCCGGACCGATCGTGCTGTCGGCTTCGGCACCGAGGAAGCGCTTGATGTCCGGGTTCGGCGAGTTCTTCATCTCGTCGACATTTGCCTGGGTCACGCCGAATTCTTCGGCGTTCAGCAGGGCGAAGTGAACCCAGCTGACGATGTCGAACCACTTGTCGTCGCCCTGGCGGACGGCCGGACCGAGCGGCTCCTTGGAGATGATTTCCGGCAGGACCATGTGGTCGTCCGGGGCCGACAGCGTCAGACGGATCGCGTAGAGGCCGGACGCGTCCGTCGTGTAGACGTCGCAGCGGCCGGCGTCGTAGGCGGCGTTGACTTCCTCGATCTTCTCGAAGACGACCGGGTTGTACTGCAGGTTGTTGGCGCGGAAGTAGTCGGCGAGGTTGAGTTCGGTCGTCGTACCGGTCTGGACGCAGACGGCTGCACCCGACAGTTCGAGCGCCGACTTCACGTTCAGGCTCTTGCGCACCATGAAGCCCTGGCCGTCATAGTAGTTGACCGCGCGGAAATTGAAACCGAGCGCCGTGTCGCGGTTGATCGTCCAGGTCGTGTTGCGTGCGAGCACGTCGACTTCGCCCGACTGAAGCGCCGGGAAGCGTTCCTTTGCCGTCGTCGGCGTGTACTTGACCTTGGAGGCATCACCGAAAACGGCAGCGGCGACGGCCTTGCAGTAGTCGACGTCGAAGCCTGCCCAGTTGCCCTGTGCGTCCGGAGCTGCAAAGCCCGCCAGGCCGCTGTTCACGCCGCACTGGACGAAACCCTTGGCCTGCACGTCGGAAAGCGTGTCAGCCTGAGCTGCGGAGGCGCCAAACCCCATGACGGCAGCACCGACCAGCGCTGTCACGATCTTGTTTTTCATCGTTTACGACCTTTTTCTGTTGTCTTTGTTCGTTCCGCCGATCGCCGCTTGTGCGGAGGCGCGGCGCGACCCGCCACCCTCCCGGCGCGGGTTGACCTATCTCAAGCCCAAATTGACGCAGGGTCAAGACATTGCGCCCAAAATCCCGTCACCAACGGCAATTTGATTAATTCTGGTGGAAAAATATGCAGGAATCGGCAGTTGGTGCAGTCGGGCGCCCAAAAAAATTGCGATAAGACCTTGCCGCGACGGCGAAGCCGCCGCGAAAGGGGCCGCCGGTCCATCGCATTTGGCCTTGACCGCGCCGGACAGGCCGTCGAAAACTCGCGCGCGACCGCAATGCCCGCAACTGGATCCATCATGCAAGACAAGATCGACGTCCTCGCCGCAGCCGGAATGAACACGCGCCTCGCGCACAGCGGCAATTCGCCCGCGGACTACCACGGCTTCGTCAATCCGCCGGTCGTCCGTGCCTCGACGGTGCTCTTCCCGAATGCCGTGACGATGGAGACGCGCAACCAGAAATACACTTACGGGACGCGCGGCACGCCGACGACGGATGCGCTCTGCGAGGCGATCGACGCGCTCGAAGGGTCGAGCGGCACGGTCCTTGTTCCCTCCGGCCTTGCGGCCGTGACCGTCCCCTTTCTCGGCGTCCTGTCGGCCGGCGACCACGCGCTGATTGTCGATTCGGTCTATTTCCCGACCCGCCATTTCTGCGACACGATGCTGAAGCGCCTTGGTGTCGCGGTCGACTATTACGATCCGATGGCCGGCGCGGCCATCGAGGCGCTGATGAAGCCCAACACGCGGCTCGTGCACATGGAGGCGCCCGGTTCCAACACATTCGAGATGCAGGACATCGGGGCGATCGCCGCCGTGGCGCACCGCCACGGCGCCGTCGCCACCATGGACAATACCTGGGCGACGCCGCTCTATTTCCGGCCGCTCGACCATGGCGTCGACATCTCGATCCACGCGGCGACGAAATATCCGTCAGGCCATTCCGACGTGCTTTTCGGCACCGTTTCCGCCAATGCGGCGCTCTGGCCGCGGCTCAAGGAGGCGGCGATCACGCTCGGCGTCTGCGGTGCGCCGGA
>NZ_JAKGBU010000007.1:16565-28891 GCF_021555155.1 Rhizobium alarense | reverse complement strand
GCGGTGCGCCGGAACGCTTCAAGGCGAAGGCCCATGCCTTCCTCGATGCCCTGCGCATCTTCGGTCTCGGCTATTCCTGGGGCGGCTATGAATCGCTCGCCGTGCATGTCAGCCTCAACGACCGCAGGGTCTGCACGGCGCCGGCGGAGGGGCCGGTGCTCCGGCTCCAGATCGGCCTCGAGGACGTCGCCGACATCCGTGCCGACATCGAACGGGGACTGGCCGCCGCGCGTGCGGTGTAGCCGGCGACCTGCCGCGATGCCTCAGAAGCGGGTCCGGTAGCCGTAGAGCCAGTCGAGGTCGGCGGCGAGCGATGCCGGGCTGCGCATCGCGAGCAGAAGGTCGCGGGCGACGGCGAGGGGGCCGGCCGCATGATAGGCAAGCGCATTGAGGCGTCCGCGCGAGCGCACGCGGGCGACGCGCCGCCGCCGCTCGCTCTCGTAGCTCCGCAGCCTGCCCGCGAGATCCGCCCCCGCGTCATCGGCGAGGGTCGCCGCGAGTTCCGCCGCGTCCTCGATCGCCATCGCCGCTCCCTGGGCCGCAAAGGGCGTCATCGCATGGGCGGCATCGCCGATCAGCAGGCATTCGCGGTCGTCGTACCAGCGGCCGTCTTCGACGGAATGGAGCGGCCAGAAGGTGGCACCGTCGACCCGGGCGAGAAGGCCGGCCAGGTCCCCGTGCCAGCCGGAGAAGGCGGCCGCGAGTGCCGCGCGCGCTGCCGAGGACGCCTCGTGGCGCCAGCCCTTGCCCGGATCCGGCGCGCGATGGATCGCCACGAGGTTGAAACTGTCCGCCTCGCGCAGCGGGTAGGCGACGAGGTGGGCGGAGGGTCCGGCGAAAGCCGTCACGGCGCTGCGGTCGAAAAGGTCCGGCATCTCCCCCATCGGCACCGTCATCCGCCAGGCGACGCTGCCGGAGAAGAGCGGCGGCTCGGCGCCCGGCACATGGCTGCGCAGCTTGGACCAGACGCCGTCCGCGCCGACCACGAGGTCCGGGCGATAGCCCGTGTGCTCGGTCAGCGCATCGGCTGCGGCATTCTGGATCCGGGTGCCGAGATGCAGGCTGCACAGGGGCTCGCGCCGCACGGCCTCCTGCAGCAGGGCCTGGAGCGTCGCCCGGTGCAGCACGCCGTAGGGCGCGCCCCAGCGGGCGGCATTCCCCGAAATGTCGACATCGGCGAGGCGCTTCAGCGTGAGGCCGGAGCGCAGGCTGACGCGTTCCGGCTCGCTCCAGCGCTGGCGGAGCGCGTCGAGCAGGCCGAGGTCGCCGAGAATCCGGGCGGCATTGGGGGATATCTGCAGTCCCGCGCCGACCTCGCGCAACGCGTCGGCCTGTTCGAAAATGTCGGCCGCGATGCCCTTGCGGGCGAAACACAGGGCTGCCGCCAGGCCCGCGACGCCGGCGCCGACGATCGCAACGCCGCGCGGGCTCATGGCGCCGTGCTGCCGGTGATGATTCCCGCCGCCAAGGCGTGGTGCCGCCCGCTCACGCTGCCTGGTTGGTGAAGGTACAGCCGACCGGGTTCGTCTGAGTCGCCTTGAAGGATGCATTGTAGCGGTAGAGCGTCGAGCAGTAGGGGCAGACCTTCTCGTTGTCGTCGCCCATGTCGAGGAAGACATGCGGGTGATCGAAGGGAACGGATGCGCCGACGCACATGAATTCCTTGACGCCGATCTCGATCACCGGATGGCCGCCGTCGTTCTGGAAATGGGGAATGCTGTGGCCGGCCATGAAATTCTCCGAAGTCGCTCCGTCTGGGGTCGGGGCGGACCATATCGCCCCTCGTCGAAAATGTGTAGTCGCAATTCCGTCGCGGGCCTGCGAAATTGCCTCGACCGGCCATCTCGCCTAAGGAGGGCGGAACGGTGCCGGTCGTCCCGGCTGCAGGAACCCGCCCATGGATCTCAATCCCCCGCCTTTCTCCGCTTTCCGCCACGACGGCCTCTCGCTCCGCTATTTCGACGAGGGCGATGCTGCGGGCGAACCCGTGCTGCTCATTCACGGATTTGCCTCCAGCGCGAATGTCAACTGGGTCTATCCCGGCTGGCTGAAGACGCTCGGCGACGCGGGCTACCGGGTGATCGCGCTCGACAACCGCGGCCACGGCGCGAGCGACAAGCCGCACGACCCGCAGGCCTACCGCGTGCCGAAGATGGCGTCGGACGCGGCGGCGCTGCTCGACCATCTCGCGATCCCCGAGGCGCATGTCTTCGGCTATTCGATGGGCGCCCGCATCACCGCCTTCCTGGCTCTCGGCCACCCGCACCGCGTGCGCTCCGTCGTCTTCGGCGGGCTCGGCATCGGCATGGTCACCGGCGTCGGCGACTGGGACCCGATCGCCGACGCGCTGCTCGCGCCGTCTCTCGACGCCGTGACGCACGAACGCGGCCGCATGTTCCGCGCCTTCGCCGACCAGACGAAATCGGACCGTGCGGCGCTTGCCGCCTGCATCATGACGTCGCGCGATCTCCTCTCGGCGCAGGACATGGCGCGCATCGACGTGCCGGCCCTGATCGGCGTCGGCACGAAGGACGACATTGCCGGCGCGCCGCAGCCGCTCGCCGATCTTATGCCCAACGCGCGCGCGCTCGACATTGCGAACCGCGACCACATGCTCGCCGTCGGCGACCGCGTCTTCAAGAAGGCGGTCCTCGACTTCTACGCCGAGATCGGGGCATAGCGCCGTTCGCCGCCATCTCGCATTCCGCGCCGGCGACCTATATAATGCCTTCAGACCCAGACGATCAGGAGACGGTTATGGTCGCCACTCATGACATGCGCGCCGGTGAGAAACTGAAGGTGATGGACCCGATCTGGGACAGCCTCCGGGAGGAGGCGCGCAGCGCTGCCGCCGCGGATCCGCTGCTCGCGGCCTTCCTCTATTCGACGGTGATCAACCATCGTTCGCTGGAGGACAGCGTCGTCCACCGCGTCTGCGAGCGGCTGGACCATCCGGACCTTCAGGCGAACCTCTTGCGCCAGACTTTCGAGGAAATGCTCGACGACTGGCCGGAATGGGGCGCGGTGCTGCGCGTCGACATCCAGGCCTTCTACGACCGCGACCCGGCCTGCACCCGGTTCATCGAGCCCGTCCTCTATTTCAAGGGCTTCCATGCGATTCAGACGCACCGCCTGGCGCACTGGCTTTACCAGAAGGGCCGGCGCGACTTCGCCTTCTATCTGCAGAGCCGATCGTCGAGCGTCTACCAGACCGACATCAATCCGGCGGCGCGGATCGGCAAGGGCATCTTCCTCGACCACGCGACGGGCCTCGTCGTGGGGGAGACTGCCGTCATCGGCGACAACGTCTCGATCCTGCACGGCGTCACCCTCGGCGGCACCGGCAAGGAGGGCGGCGACCGTCACCCGAAGATCGACAACGGCGTGATGATCGGCGCCGGCGCGAAGATCCTCGGCAACATCCATATCGGCCATTGCTCGCGCATCGCCGCCGGTTCGGTCGTGCTGAAGGACATACCGCCGAAGTCGACGGCAGCGGGCGTGCCGGCGAAGGTCGTCGGCGAGGCGGGGTGTTCGGAACCGTCGCGCGCGATGGACCAGCTGCTCGCCGCCGCCGTCTTCGACATCTGAGGGAAAAGCGGTCGGCGCGGCCCCGGCAGGGTTTACAGGGGTCCGCACAGGTGCGAGAAGCGCGCCAATCGAACCCGTGATGGAGACACGCCGTGAAGCCGGAAGAAATCAGGAAGCTCGAAGCCTATTTGAAGCGCAACTTCAACAAGGACATGATCGTGAAGGCGCGCCCGCGCAAGGATGAATCGGCCGAGGTCTATCTCGCCGACGAGTTCCTCGGCGTGATCTTCCGCGACGACGAGGACGGCGAACTTTCCTACAATTTCTCGATGGCGATCCTCGATATCGACCTGTGATCGCAGGTCTTCGTTTGCGTATTCTGCAGCCCGGCCCGGTTTTTCTGGCCGGGCTTTTGCATTTCGCCAGGTTTCGTCATCAAGCCTTTGCAATCGTATGGAATTATTGCGATGCACCATTTCATTGACTTTTTTGTGCGTTGCATATAAATTGCAATCATCCGGGTGGAGACAAGGAGATGAAGATGTTTAACTTCGACGATACCAACAAGAAGAGCAAGGAAGCCGTGGAACTCATGATGAAGAGCTATTCCTCCATGGCCAAGGGCATGCAGGCGATTGCCACCGAGGCCGCCGACTATTCGAAGAAGTCCTTCGAGGACAGCTTCGCGCATTTCGAGAAGCTGACGGGCGTCAAGAGCATCGAAGCGGCTTTCGAGCTTCAGTCGAGCTACGTGAAGTCCGCCTATGAGGGCTACGTTGCCGAGGCGACCAAGATCGGCGAAATGTACGCCGATCTCGCCAAGGAGGCCTACAAGCCCTACGAAGCGCCCGTCGCGAAGGCGACCGCCGCCGTCAAGAGCGCCGCGTCCGTGGCTGCCTGATACAAAGCGGGTCCGACCTGTTTGCGGCCATCCGGCGTAAAGCCGGGTGGCCGTTTTCATGCGGCGACGACCGTGCGCCGGGCGTGCCTCAGCCGAGGCTGCTCTTCAGCTGCTCCTGGTAGCGGTGCACGGGAGAATCGGTCGTCCGCCAGCTTTCGCCCTTCACGAATTCGACGAGCGCATCCGCACCCATCGGGTGGGCCAGCGCGTAGCCCTGCAGGAGGTCGCAGCCGAGCTCGCGCAGGATCGCCACATGGGCAGCGGTCTCCACGCCTTCCGCCACGACACCGATATCGAGCGAGCGGCCGATCTCGATGATCGTTCCGACGAGCTTGCGTTGCGCCGGCGAGCGGACGATCGGCCGGATGAGCTGCCGGTCGATCTTCAGCCGCCGCGGCCGCAGCTTCAGCAGGCTGACGATGGAGGCATGGCCGGTTCCGAAATCGTCGATCTCGATATCGATCCCGAAGCGCCGGATGTCGGCGAGGTTCTCCAGCACGGTGCGGTCGCAGTCGTCGAGGAAGATCGATTCGAGGAGTTCGAAGGAAACCTTGCGCGGATCGACGTCGAGCGCCTGCAGCGCGGTGCCGAGATCCGGTTCGTGCAGCCTCCTGGAGGACACGTTGACGGAAAGCTTCGGCACGGCGATTCCAAGCGCCTCCCAGCGGTGCAGGTCGGCGACGGCTGCCTCGAGGATCTGCCGGTCGATCGCGGCGACGACGCCGATTTCCTCCGCGATCGCCAGGAAACTGTCGGGCGCAAGCTGTCCGCGGCGCGGGTGTTCCCAGCGCGCCAGCGTCTCGACGCCGGCGAAGTCGAGCGACCGGGCACAGAACTGCGGCTGATAGACCGGCACGAACCGACACTCCTCGATCCCCGCAAGGATCTCGTCGGCGGTCTGCCGACTGGCGCTGATCTGCGTCTGGATTTCGTGGGAGAAGAATTCGTGGCGGCCGCGCCCCTTGTTCTTGGCGCGATAGAGCGCGAGGTCGGCATTGATCAGGAGCTGGTGCGCATCGGTCTGGCCGCCGACGTCGGTGGCAATGCCGATGCTTGCGCCGAAGCGGCAGATGTGGCCGTCGATGGTCACCGGTTCGCGCATCGCGCCCACGATGGAGCTGGCGAGCTCGGCAAGGTTGCGCTCCTGGTTGCCGCAGGCGGCGAAGACGAATTCGTCGCCGCCGACGCGGGCGACAAAATCCTCGCCTCGCGCATGGGCGCGCAACAGGTCGGCGGCATGCACGAGCATGCGGTCGCCCGCCTTGTGGCCGAGCGTATCGTTGATCTCCTTGAAGCGGTCGAGATCGATATGCAGAAGCGCCAGACGCTGGGTACCCGCCGCACCTGTCGCGCATTGCGAGAGGAAGCGATCGAGATAACGTCGGTTCGGCAGGCCGGTCAGATGGTCGTGCAGCGCCGAGTGTTCGATCTCGGACCGCGCCGCCTCGAGCTCCGCGGCGCGGGCCTCCGCAAGCGTGCGGGCCTGCTGCAGCTCCTGCTGGCGGCGGACATCTTCCGTGACGTCCCAGTTTGCGCCGATAAGCCGCGGCTTACCGTCGGCGTCGAGATAGTGCGCAGCGCGGGCACGGATGTGGCGTACCTCGCCGTCCTCGCGCAGAATGCGGTAGGCATTGACGAAAGGCGACTGGCGGGCGAGGGCATCGTCGACGACACGGGTGGCGGCGGCGCGGTCCTCCGGGTGGATCGTCCTGTACCAATCGTCGCCGCAGGTGACCGGCGCCGACCGGCCGTAGATTTCCATCATGCGGCGGTCCCAGTGCAGTTCGTCGCCTTCGAGGTCAGCCTCGAAGACGCCGATCTGCGAGACGTCGAGTGCGAGCGCCAGCCGCCGCGACATCTGTTCGAGCCGTGCCTCGGCCTCCTTGCGCCCCGTAATGTCCGTGTCCGTGCCGGCAATGCGCGACGGCTTGCCGTTGTCGTCGTAGTCCACGACGGCGCCGCGGCTCTCGATCCAGATCCAGTGGCCGTCCGCGTGGCGCTCGCGATAGGCGAAGACATGGAACGGCGCTTCGCCGTTCTCCTGCTTGCGGATTTCCTCAAGCACGCGCACGCGGTCGTCGGGATGGACGAGCTGGATCCAGTTTTCCAGGCTGCCGTCGACCTCCGCATCGGGCGCGAGACCGCGCAGCGTCTTCCAGCGGCGGGAATAGAACAGGTTGCCGCGGGCGAAGTCGTGGTCCCAGACGCCCTGGCTGGCACTCTCGAGCGCGTTGTTCCATCGCGCCTCGCGCTCCCTCAGGTCGATCTCCTCGCGCTTGCGGGCGTCGATGTCGATCAACTGCAGCACCCGGGATCCGGAGCTGGCGATGCCGCGGGCGACTGGCCAGAGGCTGAGCAGTGCCCAGGCAGGCTCCGCCGTCCCGCCCGAAAGCCGCACCTCCGCGGGTGTCGGGATGGTGAAATCGGGGAGAGCGAGCAGCGTCCGGATTCGGGCGCGATCCGCCTCGACAACCAGGTCCGCCAAATTCCGGGTCGAATGTCCGCCGGCGAGCGCCTCGAAGGCCGCATTGTGGCGAAGCACTGCGCCGTCGCGGGAGACGAGAGCCATCGCGGCGGGAGCTGATGAGAAGAAGAACTCGAATCCGGCCCGATCCGACGTGTCGGCGCGCGTCGAAGGCTGGTCGAAGGTTCTGGCCATGAAGCGCCGGCGCCCGTTAGCAACAAACCAACGCACCATGCCATGATTTCGTGAAGATGCCCTTAATTGCAATGCGCAAGCCCTGCACGCGCTGCGGCACCGCCGTCAGGGTTTCAGGCGGCTGAGAAACTGCGCGAAGACCATCGTGCCTTCCGGCCAGGGGCCGTGGCCGGATTCCGCATTGATGTGGCCGGCTTCGCCCGCATCGACGATCAGCGATCCCCACGCTGCGGCGATGTCGTCGGCATGTTCGTAGGTGCCGAAGGGATCATTGCGGCTGGCGACGACGAGCGACGGGAAGGGCAGGGGATCGCGCGGATAGGGACCGAAGGTCATCAGGTGTTTCGGGCGGATCGCGGGATTGGCGACATCCGGCGGCGCGACGAGGAAGGCACCGGCGATCTTCCCGCCGACATGCGGCACCGCATGGATCACCGTCGCGACGCCGAGCGAATGGGCGACGACGACGACCGGACGCGTGGCGGCCTCGACGTGCTCGATCATGCGCTCGACCCAGTCGTCGCGCACCGGCTTCGACCACGCGGCCTGTTCGACGCGCCGGGCGGACGAGAGCCTTGCCTGCCAGCGGGTCTGCCAGTGTCCAGGGCCGGAATTGGTGTAGCCCGGAACGATGAGGATGTCTGCTTCGGATGCTTTCATGATGGCCGCCATGTGCGTTCACGAAGTGCTGAAGTCAAGAGCCGGGACAAATCGCTCCTTCGGTGCTAGGATCGCGCCGATGCCAGTCACGGTTCCATCGTGGTGGTGCGAGGACGGTACACCCGTGGTGACGGCCGTGACGGTTCCAACCGATGAGGAGGAATGGTCATGACGACGTTTCATGTGCTGGCGGGCGCCGGCGACCGCATCGCCCATCCGGCTGTTCGGCGGGTCGCCATGGCCGATGTCTGGGATGCGTTGAAGCGTGGCCTCGACGACTTTTACGACAAGCCGTCCCACTATGTCTTCCTCTGCCTCATCTACCCGATCTCCGGCATCGTGCTCGTCACCTGGAGCTCCGGCGCCAACCTGCTGCCGCTGATCTTTCCGCTGATGGCCGGCTTCGCCCTGCTCGGGCCGTTCTTCGCGCTCGGCCTCTACGAGATCAGCCGTCGCCGCGAACAGGGCATGGACACGTCCTGGCGGCATGCGCTGGCGGTGCGCCATTCACCGGCGCTGCCGGCGATCCTCGGCGTCGGCCTGATGCTCGCCGTGCTGTTCGTCGCCTGGCTGCTGATCGCCCAGGGGCTTTATACGAGCCTGTTCGGCGAGATGCCGCCGCAGTCGCTGTCACTCTTTCTCGCTTCCGTCTTCGGAACGGAGGAAGGTCTGCTGCTGATCGTTGCCGGCAACACGATCGGCTTCTGTTTTGCGGTGGTGGCGCTTGCGACGACTGTCGTCGCCTTCCCGCTGCTGCTCGACCGCGACGTCGGCATGGTCGCGGCGATCGAGACGTCGATCCGTGCCTCGATCGCCAATCCGATCCCCGTCGCCGCGTGGGGCTTCATCGTCGCCGTCGCGTTGGTGATCGGCACGATCCCGGTCTTCGCCGGACTTGCCGTGGTGATGCCGATCCTCGGCCATGCGACCTGGCATCTCTATCGCAAGCTGGTCGTCGCAGATACCGACTGAGCGGGCGGCACGCTTCGGCGCCGCCCATCAGAGGGGAGGCGATGGCGCTCTGACCTCGCGCCATCGCCTTTTTCGCAAAGAGCATCCGCTGCGTCACGAGCGCACGGCACTTGCCCGTGGCAAGGCCGTGCCGACCACCCGCCCGTCAGTTCGAGCCGAACACCCGCCGGAAGATCGTGTCGACATGCTTGGTGTGGTAGCCGAGGTCGAATTTTTCGCGCAGATCGGCTTCCGGCAGGGCCGCCCGTACCTCCGTATCGGCGAGCAGTTCTTCGAGAAAGTCCTTGCCCTCTTCCCAGACCCGCATCGCGTTGCGCTGGACGAGACGGTAGCTGTCCTCGCGCGACACGCCGGCTTGCGTAAGGGCAAGCAGCACCCGCTGCGAGTGAACGAGGCCGCGGAACTTGTTGAGATTCTTCATCATGTTGTCCGGATAGACAAGCAGCTTGTCGATGACGCCGGTGAGCCGGGCGAGGGCGAAATCGAGCGTCACCGTCGCATCCGGGCCGATCATGCGCTCGACGGAGGAATGCGAGATGTCGCGCTCGTGCCAGAGCGCGACGTTCTCCATGGCCGGTATCGAGAAGGCGCGCACCATGCGGGCAAGACCCGTCAGGTTCTCCGTCAGAACTGGGTTGCGCTTGTGCGGCATGGCGGAGGAGCCCTTCTGGCCCGGCGAGAAATACTCTTCGGCTTCGAGAACCTCCGTGCGCTGCAGGTGGCGGATTTCCGTGGCGAGCCGTTCGATCGACGAGGCGACGACGCCGAGGGTCGCGAAATACATCGCATGGCGGTCGCGCGGGATGACCTGGGTCGAGACCGGCTCGGCGGCAAGGCCCATGGCGCTCGCGACATGTTCCTCGACGCGCGGGTCGATATTGGCGAAGGTGCCGACGGCGCCCGAAATGGCGCAGGTCGCGATCTCCTCGCGGGCGGCGACGAGGCGCTTGCGGCAGCGCTCGAACTCGGCATAGGCAAGGGCGAGCTTCACGCCGAAGGTGGTGGGTTCCGCGTGGATGCCGTGCGAGCGGCCGATCGTCACGGTGTCCTTGTGCTCGAAGGCGCGGCGCTTGAGCGCCGCGAGCAGCTTGTCCATGTCGTCGATGAGGATGTCGGTGGCCCGCACGAGCTGGACGTTGAAGCAGGTGTCGAGCACGTCCGACGAGGTCATGCCCTGGTGCACGAAGCGGGCGTCGGGGCCGACGATCTCTGCCAGATGGGTGAGGAAGGCGATGACGTCATGTTTGGTGACGGCCTCGATCTCGTCGATGCGGGCGACGTCGAAGGTCGCCTTGCCGCCCTTGTCCCAGATGGTCTTCGCCGCCTCCTTCGGAATGACGCCGAGCTCGGCGAGCGCGTCGCAGGCATGCGCCTCGATCTCGAACCAGATGCGGAACTTGGTTTCGGGCGACCAGATGGCGACCATGTCCGGGCGGGAATAGCGGGGGATCATCGGCTTTCAGCTTTCTTCGGGGAGGAACAGTCGGCGCCCCTTTAACAAAGATGGGCGGCAATCTCAACGCATGGCGCGGGCAAGCCACAGGCTGGCAGCCGCAAGCACCGGCAGCCCCGCCGGCAGATAGAGGCTGAGTCCCATGACGGCGAACTGGTAGACGGCGTTCGCCGCGGTGAAGACGAACTGGAAGAACCAGATGCGCGACGGGAAGGGCTGGTGCCACTGGGAAAAGAAGGTGCGGTATTCCATGGCGAAGAGAAAGGCCGTCATGGCGATGGTGCCGACGGATATCGCCACGAAGGCGGCGGCGAAACGCTTCTCCGTCGCACGGCTTCGCGAAACGAGCCTGGCGGCGAGGACAACGAACGGCCAGGCGGCAAGGCCGCCCGAAAAGAAGAGGAGCGCGATGCCGCCGACATGCGGCGTCAGGAGCCGGTTGCGCAGGTAGAGCGAGACCATCGCGCAGGCGGCCATCAAGGTGCCCCAGAGCAGGGCGCCGAGAACAAGCGAGCCGAGGGCGGGAATCAGGCGGCGATCCGGGGCCGGGGCGCGACGGGACGCAAGGGGTATCTCCATCGCTAGGGCCTGAAGGGCACGGCGATCCAGCGGCCGTCCGCCCCCTCGAAGCCGAGGCTGCGCACGAGCACGAGCGCCACATGCACCGCCGGCGCGCCGAGCGGATGATAGGTCATGGCGCCGGACAGCTGGTAGGAGAGCGGGCAGTTGCGGCTCTCGGGCACCCGGTCGTCCTCATGGATCAGGCGGTCGGCCGGCGTGCCATCCGTCTCGGTCAGCGTCAGCCGGAAGCCGACGCCGCTTTCCGGCGACAGGTCGCGGCATTTTTCGGCCACCGGCAGGTCGATTTCCGCGAGCGCTACGGTGAACGGTTCGCCGGCCGGCGGCTCGACGGCGAAGGCGCGGTAGCGCAGCGTCGTCTTGCCGACATTGAGTTCGGTCGGGGCGTTGAAGGCGGCAAGAAGTCCCGGATTGTCTTCGGGCCTGTAGCGCTCGATGAGCGTCCTTGCCTGTTGCCGGCTTTTCGCCCGTGCCGCCCCGAGGCCGGCGCTTTCGTCGTCGAGCCGCACGCGCACCGGCGTGCCCGGCAGGTAGCGATCGGCTTGCGTATCGATGAAATAGAGATTGGAATAGGGAAAACCCGAGCCGTCCTGCGTGCCGAACTCCTCGAAGGCGAAGACCTGGCCGTCCGCCGAGAAGCCGAGCGGATCGAGCCCGGCGAAGTCACCCGCGACGGCCGCCGGCGCAACGACTGCCGCGCCCAGCAGGTTGATGGTGAGGGCGGCGGCAGCCAGTCGTTTCACCCGCGCCCTCCTTCGGCGTTCGCGCGCAGAGTGTCGATGGTTTTGCGATAGGCGTCAACGCTGCCGCCGCTGAAGATCGCGGAGCCGGCGACGAAGACGTTTGCCCCGGCGGCGGCCGGCGTCGCGATCGTGTCGAGCGCGATGCCGCCGTCGACCTCGATCTCGATCGGCCGTTCGCCGATCATCGCCTTCACCCGGCGGATCTTCTCTTCCATCGCGGCAATGAACGCCTGGCCGCCGAAGCCCGGATTGACCGTCATGACCAGGATCAGGTCGAGCTTGTCGAGCAGGTATTCGATGGCGCTTTCCGGCGTCGCCGGGTTGATTGCGACGCCCGCGCGCTTGCCGAGCGCCCGGATCGCCTGGATCGAGCGGTCGAGATGCGGCCCGGCTTCCGCATGCACGGTGATGCCGTCGCAGCCGGCCCGGGCGAAGGCCTCCAGATAGGGATCGGCGGGCGCGATCATCAGATGGCAGTCGAAGAAGGCCTTGGTGTGCGGCCGCAACGCCTTGATGAGATCCGGGCCGAAGGAGATGTTCGGAACGAAATGCCCGTCCATGATGTCGAGATGGATCCAGTCGGCGCCGGCCTCGACCGCGTCGCGCACCTCCTGGCCGAGCTTCGCATAGTCGGCGGCGAGGATGGAGGGGGCGATCCGGATCGGTGGGGTCATGGTCTGGGGCTCCGCAGGCGGCTCATCGGGACGGGCCCGCCATAGCACCAAGGGTCGGATGCGACAACCGGCATGTCAGCCGTCGCTCCAGCAGGGCAGGCGATCGCCGGGAGCAGGCGTCGCATCGTGCACGGCGCGGGCGATGGCGCGCGCC
>NZ_JAKGBU010000007.1:0-16465 GCF_021555155.1 Rhizobium alarense | reverse complement strand
CGTCGCGGCCGCCGCGGCGCCGAGCGCGATGAAATCGCCGAGTTCCGGCTTCACACCGCTCGCCCCCGTTGCAAGCGCAAAGACGAGGTCGCCGTCGAGCGCGGTATGGGCCGGCCAGAGCGCGCGGGCAAAACCGTCATGTGCCGAGATGGCGAGCCGCCGCGCCTCCGCCTTGCCGAGCACCGCATCGGTCGCGATCACCGCGATCGTCGTGTTCTCCGCCGCCACGGTGCCGAGCTTCGTGCGGAGGACGCGCGCGTCGGCGGGCAGCGGATGCGGCAGGCCGAGACCGCCGAATTCGCCGTGCTCCTCGAAGGGGGCCGCCCAGAAGTGCCGCGTCGTGCCGATCGTCGCCGAGCCGAGCGCGTTGACGGCAACGAGTGCGGCGACGGTCACGCCGTTCGGCAGGACCGCCGAGGCCGAGCCGAGGCCGCCCTTGAACGTTGCCGTCAGCGCGCCGGCGCCGGCGCCGGCCGTGCCGGTCGTGAAGGATCTGCCGGCCGCAAGCACTGCCCGGTGGCCGATCTCGCGATAGGGCGGATAGCGCCCCCAGTCCTTGTCGCCGCCATTCGCGAGGTCGAAGAGGATCGCCGCCGGCACGATCGGTACCCGCAGGCCGCCGACGGCGAAGCCGCGCCCCATCTCGCGCAGGGCCGCCTGCACGCCGGACGCCGCATCGAGCCCGAAGGCCGAGCCGCCCGACAGCACGATCGCGTCGACGCGCTCCACCGTGTTGTGCGGCGCGAGCAGGTCGGTCTCCCGCGTGCCGGGCGCGCCGCCCATGACCGCGACGGCGGCCACGGCGGGTTCCTCGCAGACAACGACCGTCACACCGGACTTTAGCCGGCTATCGTCCGCGTTGCCGACCAGAAGTCCGCCGACGTCGGTCAGACGGTTCGCGGGGCCGGGCCGCATCACTGGCCTTGGCTCTCGCCGGCCGCCGGGCGGAACGCGCCCTGGCGCCATTCGAGAAGGCGATAGGGATTTTGCCGCAGCTCATGGCCGGCCCCGAAGCCGACCGTGCCGATGACCGTCGGAAACGTGCCCTCCAGCAGCGCCGCCGCGGCCGGCCGGTTTTCCACCGTGGCGACCTCCGCGGCCTTCGCCGCGACCGTCCAGGCCGCATGGGCGGGCAGCACGTATCCTTCGGCGACGAGCCCGGTCTCCGCCATGCGCGCCGCCACTTCGCGGCCCTCCGGCAGGTCTTCATAGGGCGGCAGGGTGATCGCGAGCACGCCGTCCGGCATGGCGACGCGCTGGTCCGCCGCCATCAGGGCCTCGCCGCCGAGGAGCTGCAGCGGCCGCCCCTCCGCTGCCGCGTCGCGCGCGATGATCGCGGTATCGGTGCGATCACCGCCGACGAAGACGCGTGTCGCGCCGGTGCCGGCAAGGCGGCGCACGAGCGCGATCTGCTGTTCCTGCGCCGGCCGGAACGTATCGACGAAGACCGCCTTCATGCCGGTTTCCTCGAGCTTCAGGCGGATCGCCTCGACGAGTTCGCGCGCGTGGATCGTGCCGTCGTCGATGAGTGCGAAGGGTTCGGCGCGCCAGTCGCGCAGAATGATCTCGACGGCCTTGTCCGCCTCGGCGGCCGGTGCGGGCGCCAGGCGGAAGAACGGCCAGCCCTTCTTCAGCGCATCCTCCATCAGGATGCCGGAGCGCACCGAAAGGGTGATGGCCGGGATGCCCGCCTCCGCGAGCGCCGGCAGCGCCTGCTGCAGGCTCTCGGTGCACAGGAAACCGATCGCCGCGACCGCTTCGGCCGCAAGGATCGTCCTGGCGACGCCGGCGCCGCCGTTCTCCTCGCAGCTTTCCTCGACGACGGTCACGTCGCTGCCGGCGGCACGCGCGGCAAAGCGCGCACCGTCCACCACCTGCCGGCCGAGAATCGCAAGCGGGCCTTCGGTCGGGGCGACCACCGCGACGGCGCCCGCCGCCGCCGCCGGACCGGCGGCGAGGGCAAGCAGGACGGCGGCGCTGCGCATTCTGTCGAGACGCATGAAATCCTCGCGGACGATCTTCGTTCAATGGGTCGCACCCTAAGGGCAGAGCCGTGGCGCTCCAAGCGAAAAGCATGCCGCCCTGTCGCCATGCAACGGCTCCCTGACGCTCCGGACGCCGCTTTCGTCTTCCAAGCCGATAAAATGCCGGCCATGGGGCTTACAATTTTCTTCATTTCTTCCATTTATCACTTCTGATCGAGGGAGATCGCCGTGTTGGACAAACTCATGCTGGACCCGCCGCTTTATCGCGATGCCATGGCGCGTTATGCCGGCCATGTGCAGATCGTGACGACGGCGCATCAGGGCGAGCGCCGCGGCGTGACGATCACCGCCGCCTGCTCGGTCTCCGACAGTCCGGCGATCGTGCTTGCCTGCCTCAACGCGTCCAACCCGAAAAACGACGTCTTCACCCGCAGCGGCCGTTTCGCGCTGAACACGCTCGGCGCCCACCAGGCGCATCTCGCGGACGCCTTTTCCGGCCGCGAACCGCTGACGGTCGACGAGCGTTTCGCGCTCGGCTCCTGGGGCGAACTGGTGACCGGCGCGCCGGTGCTGACGGATGCCCTCGCGGTGTTCGATTGCGCGCTGGTCGAGGTCAAGGTCATGGCGACGCACATGATCCTGTTCGGCGAGGTCCGCGCCGTGACCTTCGGCCCCGAAAATCCCGCGCTCGTCTATATGGACCGGGCCTACCGCACGCTATAAGGTCTCTCCCCGATGGAGGAACCCCTTGGCCTACCAGACCGGAACGCTGCCGCGTTCGATCGACGAAACGCTTGAAATGCTCGCCGGCCGCGACTATCTCGCCGGCCGTTCGCTCGCCACCGTGCTCTTCCTCGCCCTGAAGATGAAGCGGCCGCTCTTCCTCGAAGGCGAGGCGGGCGTCGGCAAGACCGAGATCGCCAAGGTGCTTGCCGCCGCCCTCGGCCGCAGGCTTATCCGGCTCCAGTGCTACGAGGGGCTCGACGTCGCCTCCGCCGTCTACGAGTGGAACTATCCGGCGCAGATGCTGGAGATCCGCCTCTCCGAGGCCGCCGGCCTGACAGATCGCGACCGCATCGAGGCGGACATCTTCTCCGACCGCTACCTGATCCGCCGGCCGGTGCTGCAGGCGCTTTCCTCCGAAGGCGGCGCGCCGGTCTTCCTGATCGACGAGCTGGACCGCACCGACGAGGCCTTCGAGGCCTTCCTGCTCGAGGTGCTGTCCGACTACCAGGTGACCGTTCCCGAACTCGGCACGATCAAGGCCGCCGAGCCGCCGATCGTCATCATCACGACGAACCGCACGCGCGAGGTGCACGACGCGCTGAAGCGCCGCTGCCTCTATCACTGGGTCGACTATCCGAAGGCCGGGCAGGAACTGGAAATCATCCGCCGCAAGGTTCCGGGCTGCAACGAGACGCTGTCGCGCCAGGTCGTCGCCTATGTGCAGAGGCTGAGGACGCTCGACCTCTTCAAGAATCCCGGCGTCGCCGAGACGATCGACTGGGCGACGGCGCTGACCGAGCTCGACCGCCTGGCGCTCGATCCGGAGACCGTGTCCGACACGCTCGGCACGCTGCTCAAGTACCAGGACGACATCGCGCGCATCGACGGCGGCGAGGGCCGGAAGCTGCTGGACGACGTGAAGGCCGATCTGCGGGCGGCGGTCTAGGCGATGGAGCCGGCACCGGGCGACGGTCTCGTCATGCCGCCTGCGGCAGCCGGCGACGGGCGCCTCGCCGACAACATCGTGCATTTCGCCCGCGCGCTGCGCAAGGCGGGCCTGAGGATCGGCCCGGCGGCGGTGGCGGACGCCATCGAGGCGGTGGAGGCGATCGGCATCGGCGAGCGCGACGAGTTCTATGCGGCGCTGCACTGCACCTTCGTCAAGCGGCATGAGGACCAGGCGGTCTTCGACGAGGCGTTCCGGCTGTTCTGGCGCTCCCGCAATCTCGTGGAAAAGATGATCGCCATGATGTCGCCGGTGCTTGCCCGCGACGAGGAGCGTGAAGCGCGCAAGGCCGGCGAGACGCGGGTATCGGATGCGCTGTTCGGCGGCCAGCAGGAGCGCACGCGTGAGCGCGCCGAGCCGGAGATCGAGATCGACGCCCGCTTCACCGCCTCGGTCAGCGAAATCCTGCGCCGCACCGATTTCGCCCAGATGACGGCCGCCGAACTCGCCGAGGCGAAGCGCGCCATCGCGCGCCTCGTGCTCCCGGACGACGCGGTGCGCACGCGCCGCTATCGCCCGACGAGCCGCAAGGTGACGGTCGACGCGCGGGCGACGATCCGCCACGCGATGCGCAGCGGCGGCACCCTGATCCTGCCGCGCTACCGCGCGCCGCGCCGCGTGCATCCGCCGCTGGTGGTGCTTGCGGATATTTCCGGGTCGATGAGCCAGTACACGCGCATCTTCCTGCATTTCCTGCACGCGCTGACCGACAGTCGCCGGCGCGTTCATACCTTCCTCTTCGGCACGCGGCTCAGCAACGTCACGCGCCAGATGCGCAGCCGCGATCCCGACCAGGCGGTGGACGACTGTTCGCGCGCCGTGGCCGACTGGTCGGGCGGCACGCGGATCGGCGAGACTTTGAAGGAATTCAACCGCCTCTGGTCGCGCCGGGTTCTCGGCCAGGGCGCCGTCGTGCTTCTCATCACCGACGGGCTGGAGCGGGAGGACATCGCGCTCCTGTCGGCCGAGATGGGCCGGCTGCACCGCTCCTGCCGGCGGCTCGTCTGGCTGAACCCGCTGCTGCGCTTCGAGGGGTTCGAGGCCCGCGCCCGCGGCGTGCGCGCCATGCTGCCGCATGTTGACGAACTGCGTGCGGTACACAATCTAGAAGCCATGGCCGATCTCGTCGCCGCGCTTTCGGGCGAGGGCGGCAAGGTGGCCGATCCGCGGCGTTTCCTGGAGCCGGCATCGTGAGGAGCATCACATGGAACATCTGGGCGATACGCTCGATCCGCTCGCCGTCGCAGAGCGCTGGGCCGGCGAGGGCCGCGCCGTGGCGGTCGCGACCGTTGTCGAGACCTGGGGTTCGGCGCCACGGCCGGTCGGCAGCCATCTGGTGATCGACGCGGACGGCAATTTCCACGGATCCGTCTCCGGCGGCTGCGTCGAGGGCGCGGTCATCACCGAGGCGATGGACGTCCTCGAGACGAAGAGGCCCCGCATGCTGGAATTCGGCGTCGCCGACGAGACCGCCTGGCGGGTCGGGCTTTCCTGCGGCGGGCGGATCCGCGTCTTCGTGGAGCGGCTCGGCTGATGGACGCTGATATCCTCAAGGTGCTCAATGCGGAACGCCGCGCCCGGCGCGCGGCGCTGCTCGTCACCGACACGGCGGACGGCGACAGTCGCCTGATGGGCGAAAACGACGCGGGGGACGATGCGCTGGGAGAGGCGGCACGGGCCGCTTTCCGCTCCGGCAAATCCGCTCTCGTCGAGATCGACGGCCGCGCGCTGTTCCTCAACGTCTATCTTCCGCCGGCCCGCATCGTGGTGATCGGCGCGGTGCATATCAGCCAGGCGCTGGCCGCGATGGCCGGTGCCGCCGGCTTCGACCTGACGATCGTCGATCCGCGCACCGCCTTCGCGACGGAGGAGCGGTTCGCCGGTGCCGACCTCGTGGCCGACTGGCCGGAGGATGTGCTGAAGGACCGTCCGCTCGACGCCTATACCGCCCTGGTCGCGGTGACCCACGATCCGAAGATCGACGACTTTCCGATCGTTGCGGCACTTCGCGCGGGCTGTTTCTACGTCGGCGCGCTCGGCAGCCGCAAGACCCACGCGCGGCGCATCGAGCGCCTGACGGGGGCCGGCCTGACGCCCGGGGACCTGCAGCGAATCTCCGCCCCGATCGGCCTCGACATCGGCGCCGCCAATCCGCCGGAGATCGCCGTCGCGATCCTCGCCGACATCATCCAGGCGCTCCGGCGGCGAAACATCGGAAAGGCGGGCGCCGCATGATCTACGGTGACGTTTTGGCCGGCGCGGCGGTGGGCGCGATCCTTGCCCACGGCGTGCGGGCAGACGGCCTGTCGTTGTCGAAGGGACATCGGCTGAGCGAGGCGGACTGCGCGCGACTGGTCGCTGCGGGCGTTGCGAGCGTCGTCGCCGTCCGGCTCGACGCAGGCGACGTCGACGAGGACGAGGCGGCCCGGCGCATCGCGGCCGAAATCGATCCCGCCCACCTGCGCTTCACGCCGGCCGCGACGGGCCGCATCAATCTGCATGCGACCGTCAACGGCCTCTTCGTCGCGGAACGCGACGTCATCGACCGCTTCAACCGCATCGATCCGGCGATCACGATCGCCACCTTGCCCGACCACAGCGCCGTTTCGGCGGGCGACATGGTGGCGACGATCAAGATCATTCCGCTCGCCGTCGCCGGTGCGGCGGTGGCGCGTGCCGCTGCGGTGTTCGCTGAGGCACGCCCGCTTGCGCTCAAGCCGTTCCGGGCGCGCCGGGTGGCGCTGGTCGCGACCACGCTGCCGTCGCTCAAGGTGTCCGTGATGGACAAGACCCGGCGCCTCCTGGAGCAGCGGCTGTCGCCCTCCGGCAGCGTGCTGAGCGGGGAAAGCCGTGTTGCCCACCGCACCGGCGATCTCGCCGGCGCGCTTGCGGCCGCGGTGGACGGCAATGACCTCGTGGTGGTCTTCGGCGCCTCGGCCGTCGCCGATGCGAGGGACGTCATCCCGGCCGCGATCGAGGCGGCCGGTGGCACCGTTGAGCATGTCGGCATGCCCGTCGATCCGGGAAACCTGCTCGTTCTGGGGCGGATCGGCGCGGTGCCGGTGCTCGGCGCCCCCGGCTGCGCCCGCAGCCCGCGGGAGAACGGGTTCGACTGGGTGCTCGCGCGCATCCTCGCCGACGAGCGGCCGGGCCGGATGGAACTGACCGGCATGGGCGTCGGCGGCCTGCTCGCCGAAATCCCGTCGCGTCCGCGGCCACGCGCGCAGGAGGAGCGGCCGGCTCGCGCCGCGGCGGTGGCGATCGTCGTGCTGGCGGCCGGCAGGGCGCGCCGCATGGGCCCGGACGGGCACCACAAGCTGCTTGCGGAATTCGACGGCGTGCCGCTCGTCCGCCGCTCGGTCGAGACCGCGCTTGGTGCGCGTTGCGGGCGCGTCGTGGTGGTGACGGGCCACCGGGCCGACGAACTGGAGGCGCGGCTTGCCGGGCTCGACGCTGCGATCGCCCGCAATCCGGACCATGCCCTCGGCATGGCATCGTCGCTGAAGGTCGGGCTGGCGGCCGCCGGCCGTGACTGTGACGGCGTGCTCGTCATGCTCGCCGACATGCCGAACGTTTCGGCCGGCGACCTGCAGCGGATGACCGCCGCCTTCCGGGCGGCAGGCGGCCACGCGGTGGTGCGCGCCGTGTCGGGCGGCAAGCGCGGCAATCCGGTGATCCTGCCGCGCGCGACCTTCGCCGCGGTCGACCGGCTGGAGGGCGACGTCGGCGCCCGTCACATCATCGAGACGTCCGGCCTCGACGTGGTCGACGTGGAGATCGGCGCCGGCGCGCATATCGACGTGGATACGCCGGAGGCGGTGGTCGCTGCCGGCGGAGTATTGCGGGAGTAGGGACGTGGACAACGACGCGATCGAGGAGATGTTCGAGGCCCTTGGGCCGGTGACGATCAGGCGCATGTTCGGCGGCAAGGGCATCTACCGTGAGGGCCTCATCGTTGCGCTCGAGGTGGACGACGAAATCCTGCTGAAGGCGGACGCGGAAAGCGCCCCGGCCTTCGAGGCCGCCGGCTGCCGGCAGTGGGCCTATGCGGGCAAGAAATCGGGGCGGCCTGTCAAGATGCCCTACTGGAGCATTCCGGACGATGCGCACGACGATCCGGATGTCATGGCGGAATGGGTCCGCCGCGCCTTCGACGCGGCGTTGCGCACCCGGTCCTGAGCCGGCCCCGGAACGGCGGGACAGGGACCTCTGCCGGACGGGAAGTCCGGATCCGTAAACTTGACTTTGTTGGTCAACTTGTTCCATAGCAACAGGACGATGGAGGCATTCCCGGCTGCGGGACCGATTGCGGCCATCGGGGGTTGATCGGTCGCGACGGGGCGATTCCCGGTCGTGCCGCATGCGTCAGAGTGGGGTCCAAGGTGCGCAGCAGTTCACGTCGTTTCTCCGTGCTTTTCGCAGGCACGGCGCTTTCGCTCGCTTCTTCCTTCATCTCTCCCGCCGCTGCGCAGGACATGCCGGCCGCGACGACGGATACGGCTGTCGATGCGACGACGCTCGAGCAGATCACCGTCGACGGCGAGCGCGGCGACGACGGCGTCGCGGACACGCCTGCCGCCGTCTCCTCGGCGGATGCCGAGGCGGTGCAGGACCGCTATGCCGGCAATATCAACAACGTGGTCCGCGCGACGCCCGGTACCTTCACGCGCGAGGCGGGCGATCAGCCGGGCGTCGTCGTCAATATCCGCGGACTGCAGGGCATGGGCCGCGTCAACAGCATGATCGACGGCGTGCCGCAGACCTTCCGCAACCTGTCCGGCCACGGCGGCACCTTCGACAACATGCTCTATGTGGAAGAGAACATGCTGGTCGGCGTCGATGTCGCGCGCGGCGCGGTGTCCGGCGCCGAGGGCATGGGCACGCTTGCCGGCGCGGCGAACTTCCGCACGCTCGAAGTGGACGACGTGCTGCTGCCCGGCCACGACTACGGCATGATGACGACGCTCAGGGCCGGATCGAACGGTTTCGACTTCTCGCGGCTGTTCGCAGGCGGTCTTCGCCACGACTATGGCGGCGAGGGCGAGATCAGCGCCGTCGGTGCGATCAGCGACACGAAGAAGAGCGCCTACGAGAACGGCAACGGCGAAATCTACCCCTACGGCGGCGACCAGCATCCGAAGTCGGGGCTTTTCAAGGTGAACCTCGCGCCGAACGCCGACCACGACCTGACGCTCGGCGGCATCTGGTACGACAACGAGTTTCTGCCCGGCAGTTCCGGCTACAACTGGCTCGTCGAGAACCAGACCTACACGGCGAAATACGCCTACCAGCCCGGCAGCGACCTTATCGACCTCAAGGCCAACGCCTATCTCAACATCACCGACATCGCCTTCGACGGCACGAACGGCAATGTCAGCGAGTTCGACGGCCGCGAGGGGCGCAACACGACGACCGGCTTCGACGTCTCGAACCGCATGCGCTTCGATCTCGCCGACGATACCGAGCTGACGCTCTTCTACGGCGGCGCCTACAGCCACGACGACTATGACGGCAACGAGGACGCCGGCGCGAACCCGGACGGAACGCTCGTCAAGTCGGGCGTCTTCGGCGAGGCGACGATCAGCCGCGGCATCTTCGACGTCACCGGTGGCCTGCGCTACGACGGCTGGTCGCTGGAGGGCATCAGCGGCATCACGGCGGCGGGGACCGACGGCTGCCCGGCCGGCGGCTCGCCGTGCCCGGGCGAGCATGTCGAGCGCTCCGGCGGCGACTGGAGCCCGAAGGTGACCGTCGCGGCGCGGCCCTTCGACTGGCTGCAGCCCTATGTCACCTATGCACACACGACGCGCCCGCCGACCGCCTCGGAAATGTTCTATCCGGGCGGCCACAATTTCGACGGTACCAGCGACCCGATCAACAACAACCTCAATCTCGTGCCCGAGCAGAGCCGTGGCTGGGACATCGGCATCAACCTGACCGGGCAGGACCTCCTGCAGAGCGGCGACAGCGCCTGGCTGAAGGTCGGCTATTTCCACAACAGGATCGAAAATTACATCACCTACGACATCGACACGGACGGCGAGGCGCGGTGGGTCAACACCGAGGGCACGACGGTCATGCAGGGCGTCGAGGTGGAGGGCGGCTATGACGCCGGGCGCTACTATGCCAACTTCTCGCTGACGATCGCCGATACCGACCAGCCGCACAACGAGCTCACCGGCGGCGTTTCGGATGTGGGCACGCTGCCGGACGACTTTTTCACGGTCGATGCCGGCTTCCGCGCCTTCGACGAGGCGCTGACCATCGGCGGTCGGGTGCGCTATGTCGGCAAGAGCACGCAGCTCTTCAACGGCGAGACGGACGCCTATCATCTCGGCAGCTACACGCTGTTCGACGCCTATGCGACGTGGAAGATCAACGAGACGGCCAAGCTGTTCGTCAATGTCGAGAACCTGTTCGACCGCAGCTATATGCGCGCGACATCGGGCTTTGCCGACAACTACTCCGGCATCGACAACGGCCGCGGCCGCACGATCATCGTCGGCGCGACGGCGCGGTTCTGAGAAAAGACGGCGGAATCAAGCGCCGCGCAGCGCCTTCACGGCATCGGCGGCGAAGCGGGAGAGCGGCTGCGGCAGCGCATCGAGCGGGAACCAGCCGTATTCCGGCAACGTCTCCGGCTCCATGACACGCGGCTCGCCGGCGGCATCCAGCGCCCGGTAGATCATCGACAGCCAGTGCTGCCCGTCGACCAGCTGTTCGGAAATGCAGAGGAAGTCGAGGGAGCCGAGGACGAGGCCCGATTCCTCTTCGGCCTCGCGGCGCGCCGCGTCGGCCGCACGCTCCATATGGTCGACCTTGCCGCCGACGATGCTCCAGTGACCGGCCTCGGGCGGGCGGGCACGCCGGTAGAGCAGCAACGTCTCCTCGCGCAGGATCGCAACGCCGCAGCCGACGCCGGGAAAATCAAGACCGGGCAGGGACATGGCGCGGCGGAATCAGGCCTTGCCGGCAATCAGCATGAAGGCCGGAATGTCGTCGCCGAAGCCGACCGGCGTCGGGCCGTCGTCGTCGTCGCGGCGGTAGCGCCGGTTGTTGTTGTTGCGGCGGTCGCGGACATCGTCGTTCGCCGGACGCTGGTTGCGCACCGGCTGGTTCTGTCTGTTCTCGCTCTGGCGGTCCGCTTTCACAGCTTCGTTCCCCATGTCCGGCCCCTTTGCATTGCCCTGAGTATCGTCCCTGCGGGTGTCAGTCTTGTGACTGGCCGCCGGACGATCCCTGTCCCGTTCCCGGTCGCGATCCCGATCCTTGTCGCGCTCGCGTCCGCGGCCCTTGCGGGGACGCTCGCGCTCCTCGCTCTCGGCGGCGGGCGGCAGGCTGTCGAGATCGCCATCCAGCCATTCGACCTTCTTGTCGATCAGCTTTTCGATCGCATCGGAGAACTTGGTGTCACGCTTGGTGACGAGGGTGAAGGCTGCCCCGGAACGGCCGGCGCGGCCCGTGCGGCCGATGCGGTGGACATAGTCCTCCGCATGGATCGGCACGTCGAAATTGAAGACGTGGCTGACGTCGGGAATGTCGAGGCCACGCGCCGCGACGTCGGACGCGACGAGCAGTTTGATGTTGCCGTCCTTGAAATTCGCCAGCATCGCCATGCGCGAGCGCTGGTCCATGTCGCCGTGCAGCGCGCCGACGGAGAAGCCGTGGCGGTCGAGCGAGCGGAAGAGATCGGCGACGTCCTTCTTGCGGTTGCAGAAGATGATCGCGTTCTTGAGTTCTTCCTGCGCCTTGATGAGATCGCGCAGCGTCTGGCGCTTCTCGTAATCCTTGCCGTGGGTGGCGACGAAGCGCTGCGTCACGGTGGTGGCGGTCGAGGAGCGGACCGACACTTCGAGACGTTCCGGGTTCTGCAGGAAGCGGTCGGCGAGCTTCTGGATCTCCGGCGGCATGGTTGCCGAGAAGAAGAGCGTCTGGCGCGTGAAGGGGATGAGCTTGGCGATTCGCTCGATATCCGGGATGAATCCCATGTCGAGCATGCGGTCGGCCTCGTCGATGACGAGGATCTCGACGCCGGACATCAGCAGCTTGCCGCGTTCGCAGTGGTCGAGCAGCCGGCCGGGCGTGGCGATCAGCACGTCGGCACCGCGTTCGAGCTTGCGGTCCTGTTCGTCGAACGACACGCCGCCGATCAGCAGCGCGATGTTGAGCTTGTGGTTCTTGCCGTATTTCTCGAAGTTCTCGGCAACCTGCGCCGCGAGTTCGCGCGTCGGTTCGAGGATCAGCGTGCGCGGCATGCGCGCCCGGGCCCGGCCCTTTTCAAGCAGCGTCAGCATCGGCAGGACGAAGGACGCGGTCTTTCCCGTGCCCGTCTGCGCGATGCCGAGAATGTCGCGTCGCTGCAGGGCCGGCGGGATGGCACCCGCCTGGATCGGAGTGGGGATCGTGTAGCCCGCGTCCGTGACGGCGGAAAGAACTTTTTGGCTCAGGCCAAGATCTGAAAAAGTGGTCAAAGGGAAATCTGTTTCCGTTCGCGTTTGCGCATGCGCAAGATGAGTGCTCCGCATCGGGAGCAGGATGGAGCCGCACATAGGCTGAAAGCGCCGGAAAGTCAAGGAAATGCGGCGCACGCGCCGTTTCGCAAGCAAAGCGAAGGCGATTCGCGTGGCGGGGCGGCTGCAACGGGCGGCGCGCGCCTCATTCCATGAACGAGGTGAGCTTCATGCCGGCCGTCAGGAAACGCATCGGATCGACCGCCCGCCCGTCGCGGCGCACCTCGTAATGCAGGTGGGGCCCGGTCGAGCGGCCGGTCGTGCCGGAGAGGCCGACGCGGTCTCCCGCCGCGATCGCGTCGCCGACATTCACCGAAACCCTGGAGAGATGCGCGTAGCGGGTCGTCAGGCCGTTGCCGTGGTCGATCTCCACCATGTTGCCGTAGCCGCCGTTGCGCCCGGCGGTCGTCACGATGCCGTTGCCCGAAGCGTGGATTTCCGTGCCGGTGCGGGCGCGGAAGTCGATGCCGGCATGCAGTGCCAGGCGGCCGAGAAACGGATCCTTCCGGTTGCCGAAGCGGCTGGTGATGTCGGCGCCCGGCGAGGGATTGCCGAAGGGAATCTTCCGGGCGGCGCGGCGCACCGTGTCGAGCCGCTCGAGCGCCGTGTCGAGATCGCCGAGCGATTCCTCGAAGGCGTCGCTCGGCAGGGGATCGACATAGGGGCCGCCGATCGCCAGCGCGTCGCTGCCGCCTTGCGCCACGTCGAAACCCGTGCCGCGCAGGATCGTCTGGATGGCGTCGGCCGTCTGGGAGGCGCCGCTCGTCAGCGACTGGATGCGGTCGATCTGGTCGCGTTCGATCGTCTTCAGCGACAGCGTGACCTTCGAGAACATGCGGTCGGCGCGATCGGCGACCGATTCGCCGATCGCCGCATAGCCGCTCGGCGCCGGCAACGCCTCGTCCGCCCCGAGGCGCGCGCTGTTGGGCGTGGTGACGCGGTCGATCGCCTTTAGCGCGTCGCTCGCCTGGGCGCGGCGCTGATAGGCGAGGGGATTTTCCTCCGGAACGGGGATGCCGTCGGGATCCGCGACGCCGGCATCCGAAGCGCGGTTGATCAGCGAATCGAGCTTGCCGTTGCGTTCGCTGAGCGCCATCTGGCGGCGCAGCAGTTTCTCAACCTTTTCCTCGACGACCTGCTGGTCGAGCAACTGCCGGCTGGTGACGCGGTCGACCTGGGCACGCAGCGCCGAGATGCGGTCCTCGTATTCGTGCTGCATGCGGGCCTGGCGCGCCATGGTCGCGCCGATCAGGTCGTCGCGCAGCACGAGATAGGAGGTTGCGGCGAGGTAGCCGACTGCGAAAAGGCCGATAAGGGAGGCCCCGGCTGCGGCCATCCAGGGGCGCACCGTCATGTGCCGCACCCGGTCGCCGCTTGCGAGAATCAGGACATGCTGCTGCTCGCGCTTGCCGAAAACTCGGTTTTCCGGACGCTCCGCCACTCGCTACCCCCAACACCCGTGATTCCACGCGATCTCTGGCGGGGATTACACACTGTTAAGGTTAACAAAGCCTTGAGTTGAGTGCCGGTTCAGCTCTGGCTGACCGAGACGAGCGCACGGTAGAAGGAGGGCGTCAGGCCCGCTTCGGCGCGCGCCACATCGTTGAACGGCGCCTTCAGCGGTCCCCGGAAATTCGCCCTGACAAGCGCCTTGAACGTTGCCGACGGGTCTTTCCGTTCGCGCGCGCAAAGGAAGCGGAACCATTTGGCGCCGACCGCCACATGCCCCTTCTCGTCGTTGTAGATGACGTCGAGCACCTCGGCGCTTTCCATGTCGCCGGTCTCGCGCATCTTCATCTGCAGGGTCGGCGTCACGTCGAGCCCGCGCGCCTCCAGGATCAGCGGCACGACGGCAAGCCGCGCCGTCAGGTCGTTGCGCGTGTCGTGCGCCGCCTGCCAGAGACCGTCATGTGCCGGGAGGTCGCCGTATTCGGCGCCGAGATCGCGCAGCCGCTGCCGGACCATGCGAAAGTGCTTCGCCTCCTCGTAGGCGACCTGCATCCAGCCGTCGAAGAAGGAATGCGGCACGGGCTGGTTTGCGAACCGCGCGACGATGTCGAGCGCGAGGTCGACGGCGTTGAGCTCGATATGGGCGAGCGCATGGAGCAGCGCGATGCGGCCCTTCAGCGTGTGCAGCGACCGCTTCTCCATATGCTTCGGCGGGATGAGGTCCGGTTTTTCCGGCCGGCCGGGACGGTCCGGCAGCATCGGATCGCGCGGCGAGCGCAGCGAGAGCCGGCGGGCGAACCAGCGCCCGGCGGTCTCCTGCGCCAGCGCCGTCTTCATGTCGAGGTCGGCGGCGGCGATCGCCATCGTGGCGCCGCCGCGCAGGCTTTCGATTCGGGGGAGGTCCGGCGGGTCAGTCTCCTGCATGCGGCGATCCTACAGGCTCCTTGCGGCGGCGAGAACCTCTTCGGCATGGCCCGCGACCTTCACCTTCGGCCAGATGCGGGCAATCCGCCCGTCGCGGCCGATCAGGACCGTCGTGCGCTCGATACCCATATAGGCGCGGCCATACATGCGCTTTTCCACCCAGACCCCGTAGGCCTGCAGCATGTCCAGCGTCTCGTCAGAAAGCAACGGCACGCCAAGCCCGTGTTTCGCCACGAATTTGTCGTGTTTCTTCACCGGATCGGCAGAGACGCCGAAGACTTCGGCATCCGCCGCCCGGAACGCCGGCATGAGGCGCGAGAAGTCGATCGCCTCCTCCGTGCAGGCCTTCGTGTCGTCCTTCGGATAGAAATAGAGCACGACGACCCTGCCGCGCAGCGCGACGAGCTCGACCGTCGTTCCGCCGTCGCGCTGCAGCGAGAAGCCTGGCGCAAGCGCGCCGGGCGACAATTCCGCCATGACATTTCCTTTCTTTGGCCCGGATTGTGGGGCACGGGAGGGAAATTCCCGATATAATGACTTACGATGCCGCGTCCAGACCGGACCATGGCATGGAGGAACGATTGTCGAAGCGAGGCGGCGGCGCGCAAGGGAGCCCAAGGGCGGAATGAGCGAGATCCGGGGCGAGAAGGTGGTGTTCCGCAGGCGGGACATCGTCTGCATGCATGAATTGCCGTCGGCGCAGGCCTACGAGCCGATCGTGCTGCATGCGACGGACGGGCCGGGCTTCTTCGGCGTCTGCTGGCGGATCGCTGCCGGATGTGTCGCGCTGGCCGTCATGCTCGGCCTTCTCGTCTTTGCCGTCATCGAGGGAGGATTGGCCGATGCGTCCCTCAACAGCCGGGCGATCGAGGCGCTGAATCGCGCCGTCGGCCCGGACTACACCGTCTCCGTCGAGCGCACCGTCCTGCGCTTCTCGCAATACGGCAAGCTCACGCTGCGGGCCGAAAACGTCTCCTTCGTGACGGCGGCCGGCGGCCGGAGCCTCGCCTCGACGTCCGCCGTCGCCATCGCGCTCGACCCGCTTGCACTCATCGGCGGCCGCGTCGTCGCCTCCAGCATCGCGGTGAACACGGTCGCCGTCGATCCGTCCCTGCTGCCGAAGCGGCAACCGGTCGACCTCACGGCATTGCGCGTCGGATCGGTGCCGGCGCATCTCGAGGGTCTTTTCAAGGCGCTGGATGACGTGGACGCCATGGTGTCGCGCAGCGGCCTGGAGACGGTGACGATCGCCGATCTCGCGTTTCCGCTCGCCGCTCGCTCCGGCGCCACGGTGCCTCTCGTCGTGGAGAGCCTGACATTCACCCGGGACGCAGACGACGGCATCGCGATCGACGGGCGCGTGTCGATCGCCGGCGAAACGGCAACGCTCGCCGCCCGGGCGGCCCGCAGCGGTCGGGCGATCGCCGGGCTCGACGCCTCGATCGAGGGCGTCGCGCTCGGTGCGCTGCTGATGGAATATGCCCCCGGCGGCGAGCGGCATTCGGGGCCGGATCTCGTGGCGCGGGCCGAGGTGAAGGGCGAACGCGCCATCCAGGGCGCAAGGCCCGCGCTTGCCGTTACGGTGGAGGCTTCGGACGGCCTGTACTATTTCGGCGGCGATGCGACCCGCATCGGCCCGTCGCGCGTCGCCCTCTATTACGATTTCGACCGCGAGGCGGTGGAGATCGCGCCGTCCGTCATCAAGGCCGGTCAGTCGGCCTTTCCGCTGACCGGTGCGATCGTCGATCTCGACCGGATGCCGGGAGCAGGCGAGCCCGGATATGCGATCGACCTCCTGGTCCGTGACGCGGAGAGCGCCCCGATCGATACCGCGGAGAAATCCGTGCGGTTCGACCTGAAGGCGA
>NZ_JAKGBU010000069.1 GCF_021555155.1 Rhizobium alarense | reverse complement strand
GCGGTGCCGCGCTCGCCGAGCCGACGCCGGATGCCGCCTCCGAGGCGGAGCCTGCGACGGCGGTTGCCGGCGCGGTTCCGGGTGATGCTGCCGCCGATGCCGTTGCCGCCGATGCTGCCGACAACGCCGATGCGTCGCTGCGCACCGAGCAGGCCGCTGCCGAGGGCACGGCTGCCGAGGGCACGTCGCCGCTCGAGGAAGTCGCGACGGCCGACGTCGAGGAAACGGCGCCGGTGCGGGTCGTGAAGACCACGACGATCGGCACTGCGACGGCGACGGAAACCGCGACGGCCGAGGCGGGCGATGCCGACGCGACGAATGCGGGCAACACGACGCCGATCCCGGTGACCCGTCCGGTCGACCAGCCGGTCGACGTGGTCGGCACGGTAACGGATCGCGGCAATGTCCGCGAGACGGCGGCGGCAACCGGGGTCCAGCAGGACGATGCCGTTCAGGCGACGGCGGCGCAGGCCGACGCCGCGGAGACGACGCAGCAGCAGGCTGCGGTCGCCAATCCCGGCGGCTACGTGATCCAGATCGCCTCGCTGCCGTCGGAGGCGGAGGCCAAGCGCTCCTACGACAACCTGTCGTCGCGCTTCGCAAGCGTCATCGGCGGTCGCGGTGTCGACATCAGGCGTGCGGAGATCCCGAACAAGGGTACCTATTTCCGCGTCCGCATCCCGGCCGGGTCGCGCGAGGAGGCCAATGCGCTCTGCGCCCGCTACAAGGGTGCCGGCGGCAGCTGCCTCGTGACGCGCTGACACACACGAGCTCACGGCACGATACGGGGTCGCGATCGTCGCGGCCCCGCCGCAGTTTTGCTGTGCACGGATGCGGCGCGGGGATTCGCCTTTTGCCGGCAAGGCTTTATGATTCGGCCCATGAGCGAATCGAAATCCTTCATCTCGGGCTGCAAGGGCCTGGCACTCACCGCAGACGAAAAGGCCTTCTTCCGCGACGAGCGGCCCTGGGGCTTCATCCTGTTCGGCCGCAACATCGCCGATCCGTCGCAGGTCGCCGACCTGACGGCGGAGATGCGCGAGACGATCGGCGGCGGCGGCGACATTCCCGTCCTGATCGACCAGGAGGGCGGGCGCGTCCAGCGCATCAAGCCGCCGCATGTCCAGCAGTATCCGAATGCCGCCGCGCTCGGCGCGATCTACCGGCAGGACGAAGCGCGCGGCCTGAGGGCCGCCTGGCTGATGTCGCGGCTGCATGCCTTCGATCTCGCCCGCCTCGGCATCAATGTCGACTGCCTGCCGGTGCTCGACGTCGCCGTGCCGGGCGTGCATGACGTGATCGGCAACCGCGCCTACGGCCGGGAGCCCGAGATCGTCGCGGCGATGGGACGGGCCGCGGCGGACGGGCTGAAGGCCGGCGGCCTGCTGCCCGTCATGAAGCACATGCCCGGCCACGGCCGGACCATGGTCGATTCGCATCACGACCTGCCGGTCGCGCATGCGTCGCGCGCCGAGCTCGAAGCTGCCGACTTCGTGCCCTTCATGCGCATGAAGGACGAACTGATGGCGATGTCCGCCCATATCGTCTTCACCGACATCGACCCGGCCAACCCGGCGACGACGTCTGCGAAAGTGGTGGACGAGATCATCCGCGGCCATATCGGCTTCGACGGGCTGCTGATGTCCGACGACGTGTCGATGAACGCACTCAAGGGCGATATCGCCATGCGCACGCGCGCAATCGTGGCGGCCGGGCTCGATATGGTGTTGCATTGCCACGGCATCATGGAGGAAATGATCGCAGTGGCGGAAAATGTCGGGCCGCTGTCCGGCGAGGGCCGCAGGCGGGCCGAAGCGGCGCGTGCCGGCCTTCCGGCGGCCGATGGCGCGGACGAGGCGGCGCTGCGCGAGGAATTCAACGCGATGATCGCGGTGGCGTGAAGGGAACGGGCGAGAGGGTGCAGGGACCGAAGGCGAAGGACGACGCAAATCTGGCCGCTGCACAGACGCCGATGGATGCGCTGTGGCAGGAGGATGCCGGGCGGGCGCGCGGCGAGGAAAGCCTCGTCGTCGACATCGCCGGCTTCGAGGGGCCGCTCGACCTGCTGCTGCACCTTGCCCGCACCCAGAAGGTCGATCTCGCGAAGATCTCCGTCCTGGCGCTCGCCGAGCAGTATCTCGTCTTCGTCGAGAGCGCGCAGCGCATCCGCATCGAGCTTGCGGCTGACTATCTGGTCATGGCGGCGTGGCTCGCCTACCTGAAGTCGCGCCTGCTGATCCCGAAACCGGCCAGGGACGACGGGCCGTCGGGCGAGGAGATGGCGGCGGCGCTTGCCTTTCGCCTCAAGCGGCTGGAGGCGATGCGGGATGCGGCGACCAAGCTCGTCAACCGCAACCGGCTCGGCCGCGACGTCTTTGCCCGTGGCGCGCCGGAACATATCCCGGCCGAACGGCGCTCGGCCTTCGACGCCTCGCTCTACGACCTCCTGACCGCCTATGCGTCGCTGCGCCAGCGCCACGCGATCACCCAGGTGACGATCGAGAAGCGCACCGTCTGGTCGCTTGCCGAGGCCCGCGAAGTGCTCGCCCGGCTGATCGGCGAGATCGACGACTGGACGGCACTCGATCACTTCCTGCTGCGCTACATGAGCGATCCGAAGGAGCGCGTCACGGCGATCGCCAGCGCCTTCGCCGCGACGCTGGAGATGGTGCGCGAGGGACAGCTCCAGATCCGCCAGGACGGTGCCTTCCGGCCGATCTACCTGCGGCGAGGGCCGGTTCCGGTGGACAGGGAGGCGGATACGGGTGTCTGAAGCCTCCGGCGACGACGAGGGGACGGCGAACACGGAGACGGGCACCGTGGTCGATCCCCGCCGGCTGCACGAGGCCGCGCGGATCGCCGAGGCGCTGATCTTCGCCTCCGCCGGCCCGGTCAGCGAAGGCTACATCGCCGAACGCCTGCCGCGCGGCGTCGACGTGCTGCACGTGCTGCGGCAGTTGAAGGCGCTTTATGCCGGGCGCGGCGTGACGCTGGTTCAGGTCGGCGACCACTGGGCCTTCCGCACCGCCCCCGACCTCTCCTTCGTCATCCGCACCGACGAGACGGAGGTGCGCAAATTGTCGCGCGCGGCGCTCGAGGTCCTGGCGATCATCGCCTACCACCAGCCCGTCACCCGCGCCGAAATCGAGGACATCCGCGGCGTGCAGACGTCGAAGGGCACGCTCGACGTGCTGATGGAGGCGGGGTGGGTGCGCTTCAGGGGGCGCCGGCGTACGCCTGGCCGCCCGGTTACCTTCGGAACGACGCGCGATTTCCTCGACCATTTCGGCCTCGAGGCCCTGCGTGACCTGCCCGGTCTCGAGGAATTGAAGGGGGCGGGCCTGCTTTCCGGTCGCATCCCGTCCAGTTTCCAGGTGCCGCTGCCGCTCGGCGAGGACGAGTATGCGGAGGACGAGGATCCGATCACCCAGCTCGACCTCGAGGAACTCGGCCTCTTGACACCGGGCGGAAAAGAAGACGAATAGCGGAAGGTTATGGCGGGCAGGCGGTCCCTCGCGGACGCGTGCAGCCGCTGGAATGCGACGATTGCCGACGGGTCAGCCAGGGTAATGCCGCAGCATACGGGGATGGCAGGGCATATGGCTTCGGATCCGTCGGATTCCAACGGCATCGAGACGATCAAGCCTTCGGCGGTGACCTTCGCGGCGCGTTTGCAGTTCGACGACATTCATCACAGCTATCACGGCAAGGAGACGATCCGCGGCATCACGCTGACGGCCGAGCCCGGCGAAATGCTGTGCCTGCTCGGGCCGTCCGGGTCCGGCAAGACGACGCTCCTGCGCGTCGCCGCCGGCATCGAGGCGCAGGCCCGCGGCCGCGTGCTGCTCAACGACCGCGAGATCGCGGGGCCCGGCGTCTTCCTGCCGCCGGAGCGACGCGGTGTCGGGCTGATGTTCCAGGATTTCGCGCTGTTTCCCCATCTGTCGGTGCTCGACAACGTGCGCTTCGGCCTGACGGCGATGCCGCGCGCGGCGGCTGTCGACGAGGCCCAGCGCGCGCTGGAGCGCGTCGGGCTTTCGCACTATGCGGGGAAGTTTCCGCACGCGCTTTCCGGCGGCGAGCAGCAGCGCGTGGCGCTTGCCCGCGCGCTTGCGCCGCGCCCCGGCGTGCTTCTGATGGACGAGCCCTTCTCGGGCCTCGATTCGCGCCTCAAGGACCAGATCCGGGCCGATACGCTGGCGATCCTGCGGCATTCGCGGGCGACGGCGGTGGTCGTCACGCATGACGCGGAGGAGGCGATGCGCATGGGCGACCGCATCGCGCTGCTGCGCGACGGCCGGCTGGTGCAGGTCGGCACGTCGGAGGAACTCTATCTCCGGCCGGCAAGCATCTTCGCCGCCGCCTTCTTCTCCGAGATCAACGAGTTTCCGGGCGTGGTGCGCGGCCGGCGTGTCGAAACGCCGCTTGGCAGCGTGCCGGCGGCGGGCCTCGCCGACGGTGCGAAGGTGCAGATCGCCGTGCGGCTGTCCGGTATCGAGGTGTCGGAGGAGGGCGGCAGCCTGCCGGCGCGCATCCTGTCGCGACGGTTCCTCGGCGTGGTCGAGCTTCTGAACCTCGCGGTGCCGGGCACGGACCAGCCGCTGCGTGCCCGCATTCGGGCCGGGCAGCTTGCCCACGGATTGCGCGACGTCACCGTTTCCGTTAACGAGCGGGACATACTAGTGTTTGAAAAAGACGGTTGAACGTCTTACATCGGGGTAACGGGTTTCAAAGGGAGTTATGAAATGGGTTCCTTCAGCATCTGGCATTGGCTGATTGTCCTCGTGGTGGTGCTGCTGCTGTTCGGCCGTGGCAAGATTCCGGAGCTGATGGGCGACGTCGCCAAGGGCATCAAGAGCTTCAAGAAGGGCATGTCCGACGACGAGGCGGCAGCCGCAGAGAGCGCCAAGACCGTCGATCACAAGGCCGACGAAACCAAATAACCGGCATCAGGCCGCGGAGGGGCTCCTCCGTGGCCCTTGAGGACAGTGCCCCATGCTGGAAATCGGCTGGACAGAAATTCTCGTCATCGCCATCGTCCTGATCATCGTCGTCGGCCCCAAGGATCTGCCGCAGATGCTGCGGACCTTCGGACGGATGACGACGAAGATGCGCGGCATGGCGAGCGAATTCCGCCAGCAGTTCGACGAGGCGATCCGCGAGGCGGAACTCGACGACGTCAAGAAGACGATTGCCGACGCCCGCAGCCTCAACCCGATGAATTCCATCCGCGACGCGGTCAATCCGCTGAAGCAGATGGGCAACGACATCAAGGCCGACCTGCAGAAGGCGACCTCGACGGCATCCGCCGCATCGACGGACGGTACTGCGACATCGGCCGCTTCTGCCGCGCCCGGTGACGTGACGCCGGCCGCGCTTGCGGCGGTCGGCACGGCCGGGACGGCCGCATCCGCCGTAACGGCAACGCCGGCCGAGCCGATCAAGGGCGGCCCTGTCGAGAGCACGGAGGCAAGGAGCGCCGCGCCGGTCAAGCACACCGCCGCAAACGCGGTCGCCGACCTGCCGAAGGCAACGAAGAGCCGCGCGAAATCCGCGGCGAAGGCGACTGAAACCGCAAAGGCATCCACTGCGGCAAAGGCCGCTCCCGTCGCCAAGGTCGGCAGGACCGCCGCAAAGGCGGCCAAGGCGACGCCGACCGTGAAGGCCGCCGGTGCCACCCGACGCAAGACCAAGAAGGACGAGGCATGAGCGGCGAGATCGAAGACAAGCCCCAGCCGCTGATCGAACATCTGATCGAACTGCGCCAGCGCCTGATGTGGGCGGTTGGCGCGTTCTTCGTGGCCTTCCTCGTCTGCTTCTATTTCGCCAAGGGGCTGTTCAACCTGCTCGTCCTGCCCTTCAAATGGGCGGTGAACTGGGCGGGGCTGACCCACCGCAACGTCGAGCTGATCTACACCGCGCCGCAGGAGTTCTTTTTCACCCAGATCAAGGTCGCGATGTTCGGCGCGCTGGTCATCGCCTTTCCGATCATCGCCCAGCAGATCTACAAATTCGTCGCCCCGGGGCTCTACAAGAACGAGCGTGCCGCCTTCCTGCCGTTCCTCGTGGCGTCGCCGATCCTGTTCCTGATCGGCGCGGCCCTCGTCTATTTCTTCTTCACGCCGATGGTCATGTGGTTCTTCCTGGCGATGGAGCAGGGCGGCGGCGAGGGCGAAGTGTCGATCCAGCTTTTGCCGAAGGTCTCGGAATATCTCGGGCTGATCATGACGCTGATCTTCGCCTTCGGCCTGGTGTTCCAGCTTCCCGTCGTGTCGTCGCTGCTCGTCAGGGCAGGCCTGGTCAGCGCGCAGACGCTGGCCGAGAAGCGAAAATACGCGATCGTCATCGCTTTCGTCGTCGCCGCGGTGCTGACGCCGCCCGATCCGGTCTCCCAGATCGGTCTTGCGCTGCCGGCCATCCTTCTCTACGAGATTTCCATCTATACGGCCCGACTCATCGAACGGCAGCGGGCGCAGGCCGCGTCCCAAACCGACGCGGCGGTGGCGACGACCGAGGAGGCCGACAAGGCCTGATCCGGCGCCGTCCTTCGGGCGCTGCCGGGCGTGTCGGGCGCAACACCCGAAACGCCTGGAACGACGATGCTCGACATAAAATGGATCCGTGACAACGCCGAAGCCCTCGATGCCGCGCTGAAGAAGCGCGGGTCCGATCCGCTGGCCGCGAGCCTCGTTTCGCTCGACGATCGTCGTCGCACGGTGATCCAGAAGGCGCAGGACATGCAGTCGCGCCGCAATGCCGCCTCCAGGGAGATCGGCGCGGCGATGGCGGCGAAGAATTCGGAGCTCGCCGAGAGGCTGAAGGCCGAGGTCGCCGCGATCAAGACCGAGCTTCCGGCCGCCGAGGAGGAGGAGCGCCGGGTCACGGCCGAGCTCACCGACGCCCTGTCGCGCATTCCGAACATCCCCTTCGACGACGTGCCGGTCGGCAGCGACGAGGGCGGCAATGTCGAAAAGCACACATGGGGCGCCAAGCCCGGCTGGAACCACAAGCCGCTCGAGCACTACGAGATCGGCGAGGCGCTCGGCTGGATGGACTTCGAGGGTGCGGCGAAGATCGCCGGCGCGCGCTTCACCATCCTCAAGGGTCAGCTTGCCCGGCTGGAGCGGGCGCTCGGCCAGTTCATGCTCGACGTGCACACGCAGGAGCATGGCTATCTGGAGGTCCAGCCGCCGCTGCTGGTTAAGGCGGATGCCATGTATGGCACCGGCCAATTGCCTAAATTTGAAAAGGACCTTTTCACTACCGACCGATCAGGTAGCGCCGGAGATATCGACAACACCCTGTTGGCGCAGCTTAAATCATTCGGCCCTGAGCTCGATGAGCACGGACAGCCAATTTTGGGCGATTTTGATCCTCAGAAGTATGCCGAATCTCAAGCGCTGTTCAACAAGGTTCGGTCGTCACTAAAGCTGTATATGATCCCGACAGCGGAAGTACCGCTGACCAACCTCGTGCGCGAGGAAATCCTCGACCAGGAAAAACTGCCGCTGCGCTTCACGGCGCTCACCCCCTGCTTCCGCTCGGAAGCCGGCTCGGCGGGTCGCGACACGCGCGGCATGCTGCGCCAGCACCAGTTCATGAAATGCGAGCTCGTCTCGATCACCGATGCGGAAAGCGCGGTCGACGAGCACGAGCGCATGACCGCCTGCGCGGAAGAAATCCTGAAGCGTCTCGGCCTGCACTACCGGGTCATGACGCTCTGCACCGGCGATATGGGCTTCGGCGCGCGCAAGACCTATGACATCGAGGTCTGGCTGCCGGGGCAGGACACCTACCGCGAAATCTCCTCCTGCTCGGTCTGCGGCGACTTCCAGGGCCGGCGCATGAACGCGCGCTACCGCGGCAAGGAGGAGAGAAACCCGAAATTCGTCCACACGCTGAACGGCTCGGGCGTCGCGGTCGGCCGGGCGCTGATCGCCGTCGTGGAAAACTACCTGAACGAGGACGGCTCCGTCACGATACCGGACGTGTTGCTGCCCTATATGGGCGGCTTGAAGAAGATCGAGAAGGCCGCCTGACGGCGGAACGGGACCGGCATGCGCATTCTGCTGACCAATGACGACGGCATTCACGCGGAGGGGCTCGCCACCCTCGAGCGCATCGCCCGCGTGCTCACCGACGACGTCTGGATCGTCGCGCCCGAGACCGACCAGAGCGGGCTCGCCCATTCGCTGACGCTCTCCGAGCCGCTCCGGCTGCGCAAGGTGTCGGAGAAGCATTTCGCCCTGCGCGGCACGCCGACCGACTGCGTCATCATGGCGGTGCGTGAGGTGCTCGACGTCAAGCCGGACCTCGTCCTGTCCGGCGTCAATGCCGGCGCCAACATGGCCGACGACGTCACCTATTCCGGCACGATCGCCGGCGCCATCGAGGGCACGCTGCAGGGCATCAAGTCCATGGCGCTGAGCCAGGCCTACCAGTATTCCGGCGGCCGCGTGCTGCCCTGGGAGGTGGTCGAGACCCACGCGCCGGACCTCATCCGCCGGCTGATCGACGTGGACCTGCCGGACGGCACCTTCTTCAACCTCAACTTTCCCAATTGCGGGCCGGAGGACGTCAAGGGCATCGAGGTGACCAGCCAGGGCAAGCTCGATTTCGGGCTGACGATCGACGAGCGCGCCGACGGCCGCGGTTTTCCCTATTACTGGCTGCGCTTCGGCGAGCGGCGCGGCGATTTCCGCGCCGGCACGGATATCCACGCGCTGAAGAACGACCATATCTCGGTCACGCCGCTCAAGCTCGATCTCACCGACTATGCGGTTCTCGATCGCGTCCAGCGGACGCTCAACGGAGGAGCGGCGGATTGACGGCGCGGGTCATCGAGAAGGAGGGCTTCGCGGCGCTGGCGCTTCGCCTGCGCGGTGAGGGCATCAACAATATCGACCTTCTCACCGCGGTCGAGCAGACGCCGCGCACGCTGTTCGTCCCGCCGCAATTCGCGGGCGACGCCTACGCCTCCCGCCTGCTGCCGATCGACTGCGGCTCCTTCATCGAGGGGGCGGACCTCGCCGTCCGGCTGATCCATCTCTTGGGACTGAAGGCGAGCCATCGCGTGCTGGAGGTCGGCACCGGCAGTGGGTTCACGGCCGCCGTCATGGGCCGGCTCGCCGAACGGGTTCTGACGGTCGACCGTTTCCGCACGCTGACCGCGCAGGCCCAGCAGAATATTGAAAAGGCCGGCGTGCGCAACGTCGTCGTCCGTCAGGCCGACGGCAGCGTCGGCATGCCGGGCGAGGGGACCTTCGACCGGATCCTCGTCACGGCCGCCTTTCCGGCGATGCCGCGCCTCTTCGCCGAACAACTCGTCTCGGGCGGCATGCTGCTTGCGCCCGTCATGGCCAGCGAGACGGCATGCCGGATGCTGAAGCTCGTCAAGACCGGCAGCCGCTTCGACCGGGAGGACCTCTTCGAGGTTCCCTACCTGCCGATCGTGCCGCATCTCGCGCAGGCCCTCTGACGGCCGAGGCGGCATTGCCGGGCGCCGGCAACTGAGTCCCTTTCCCTTCTTTTTCGTACCTCCGCTGCCGCCTTCGCGCGGCGGTTGCGGCGGCGTGTCATTTTACACTGCTGATTCAGCGCGTTAACCTTTTGTTAACTTTGGCAAGCCTCGCGCAAGCTTCGAGGCATAAGCCGGTTGGCGAAGCAGGTGTTTTCCACGTCGAACGGTCGAGGGTCCGGCACTTCCAACCGCTGAAGCCGTTCCGATGGAGAGGGACATGTATATCTCGAACAGGATAGCAGGCACAGCGACCGGAGACAGTCTCGCCAATCTGGCGGCACGGGCTGCGGCAAGCGCTGCCGAGGAGCCGGCGGAGGCGACGAGCACGGCCAATCTCGCCGGCGGCTCCTATGACCCCTCCGCACATGTTTCGCTTTCCGTCGAGGCCCTGCTCATCCTCAGCGCCGCAAAATCCGACGACGGCAAGCTGCCCGCCCTCTCCGAGGACGAGCGCAACAATGTCGAGACGCCGGAACTCCTCGAACGCGAACGGCTGGCTTTCGGCCACTACCGGGAGGAGGGCGACCTCAAGTCCTATTATCGCGCCTATATCGAATATTACGACAGCCTGGAGCCGGCCGACCAGGCGAGCGAGCGTTATGCCGGGACGCGCGACATCGCCGTCACCGCACTGCGGTCGCTGGCCTATACGGAGAAGGCGACGAGCGAGCCGGACGGGGAGGCGACGCTCGACACCATCCTCGCGAGCGGCGGCACCGCTCCGGCCGGCACCATCGCCGGCTATTCGGTCGACCAGGCCGTCGTGCGCCAGTTCGAGGCGGCACGTTTCGGCGGCCGCATTTCCCGCGCAAATGCCATGTATCTCGGCGGATACTGACCGTTTCACGCGCTTTCGGCCTGTGCGGAATGCCGTTACCGCGCGGCTATGGTTATCAATTTGCCAAAAAAGAAGGCCGGAACCCGCTGCTTTAACCCGGCAGTAACTCTAACGCGCTTTAATCAATCCAAGAGTCCAGAGTACCGATTGGGTTGAGTCACATGCGTAATAGTGTATCGCCAGCAAATCGAAAATCGGCCATTCGCCTTGCGGTCGCGATCCTCCTGGCGAGCGTTGCGACAGGTTGCAGCTCCGATGCAACGCGCTTCAACGGCCTGTTTTCCTCCTCGGACAACATAACGACCAACTCCATCCCGCGGCGGGGGCTCCTCGGCAACCATCCGGTTCCGCGCGGCGACATCGCCGGCGCGAACGGCGTGGTGCCGGTCGACGATACGGCTGGCCGGTCCGCCGCCGTCAACCAGCCGCTGCCCGGCTACGACGGCGTGACGAGCGGGCCGATCGACACCGCGACCGACGCCGGCTCCGGAACGCGCATGGCGACGACTCCGATGTCGGTGGAGCGCGGCACGTCCGCCGATCTCGCACGGGAAGAAGCGCTCTCGCAGCCGCTGCCGGCAGCGCGCGAGACGACGTCCGACCTCACGGAAGCATCCTCCGACCCGGTCGTGACCGGCACGGTCGCCAAGGGCAAGGCCGGCTGGTCGGCCGTCAACGCGCCGATCGTCGAGCTGAAGCAGGGCGAAAGCGTCAAGACGCTGTCGAACCGCTACGGTGTCCCGGAAAGGGAGATCGTCAAGGCGAACGGCCTTGCGAGCGCCGCCGATGCGCGCGCCGGCCAGAAGATCATCATCCCCGTCTACGGTACGGCCGGCAGCGCCACGCGCCAGTCGGCGGACGCGTCGCTCGCCAGGGACGGCAAGGTGCCGCTGCCGACGAAGAAGTCGAACGGCGAGGTGGCTATCCTGCCCGGCACGGCCAACAGCCGCGACAAGTCCCAGACGCCGGAGGAGCTCGCCAGGCTCAAGGCGAACGCCGCCGGCAACGGCAAGACGCCGGCCGACGGTTCCACCTACGACGTCCAGCCCGGCGATTCGCTGACGCGCATCGCGCAGAAACACGGCGTGTCCGTCGACGCCCTGAAACAGGCGAACGGTCTCACGGCCGCCTCGATCCGCATCGGCCAGACCCTGGTCATCCCGGCGGGCGGCGCGGCGGCGACCGACAGGACCGTCACGGCCTCCGTGCCGGAGAAGAAGACGGCCGGAGACAAGCAGCCGGCCGCCGAGACGACGAAGATGGCGCTTGCGACCGAAACCGTGACCGAGGCCAGCACGAAGAGCGACGTGACCGAGGCCGCGCCGGAATCGACGGGTATCGGCAAGTACCGCTGGCCGGTCCGCGGCGCGGTCATCGCCAGCTATGGCGCAAACGTCGACGGCAACCGCAACGACGGCATCGACATCTCGGTGCCGGAGGGCACTGCGATCAAGGCGGCCGAAAACGGCGTCGTCATCTATTCGGGCAGCAGCCTGAAGGAACTCGGCAACGCCGTGCTTGTCCGCCACGACGACGGCACGGTCACCGTCTACGGCCACGCCGGCGACCTCAATGTCCAGCGCGGCCAGAAGGTGCAGCGCGGCCAGACGATCGCCGCTTCCGGCATGAGCGGCAATACCAGCCGCCCGAAGGTGCATTTCGAGGTCCGCAAGAACGCGACCGCCGTCGATCCGATGACCTTCCTCGAATAGCGGCGACGGCCGGTCGGCGATACGCCCGACCGTCGGCCTGGATCATTCCCCTGCACGAAGCGCCGGCCTTCACGGGCCGGCATTTTTGCGCGCGGTGACCTTTGCCGGCAACCGGGATCCCTACCGTGAAGCGACAACGGCGACCCCTGCGCCGATCATCACCCCTCCGGCGGCACGGTTGACGCGCCGCACGATGCGCGGGCTGCGCAGCAGGCGGCGCGCCCGGCTCGCCAGCAGGACATGGCCGCCGATCACGACGACTTCGACCGCAAGGATGACGGCGGCAAGCCGGCCGACATCGGCGAATGTCAGCGCGGGACCGACGACATGCGGCAGCAGCGCCACGTAGAAGAGCGGCATCTTGGGATTGCCGAGATTGAGGGCGACGCCGGCCGCGAAGACCGTCAACAAGCCGCTTCTGCCACCGTCGCGCCGGACGTCCGGAACGACGGGTTCGGCCATCCACAGCCTGATCCCCATCCAGACGAGATAAGTCGCGCCCGCATAGCGCAGGACGGTCATCACGACGCCCATCTCGGCCGAAAGGGCCGAGAGCCCGTAAGCTGCGAGAACGAGAAAGATCAGGATGCCCGCGACGGTGCCCATGCCATAGGCGATGCCGGACGGCGCGCCGTGGGACATGGTGCGCGCGACGATCGTCATATTGTCGGGACCGGGGCTGGCGGCGAACACGAAAAAGGCGGCGGCAAAGGCGAGCAGCGTCGAAACGTCCATGAGATCTCCGATAGGTGCGTGCGTTCGGGGCCGACAATAGCCTATTTTCGATTCGGACGGAGGCCGTCCGTCGACGGATCCCGCGCAAGGGTCAGGCGGACGCGGCGCAGAAGCGTTTCGTGTTGCCGGGCCGACGTATCGGCGAATGCCTCCTCCCGATCCGTGGCAAGATCGTCATAGACGATCGGCCCGTCGAACTGGCTCTCGGAGAAATCGATGCGGCGGCCGTCGATCTCGTTGTAGAAGTGCCAGGCGCTGCCGACGGCGGTCTTGAGGATCGCGCCGCCGGCAATCTCCTGCGCGACGAGCGCTGTCACGCTGCATTGGCCGAGTGCCGGGTTGTCCAGCCGCCATTTGCTCGAGGTTTCGCTGGACCAGCCATGCGCGATGGCTCTCCGCAGGTCGTCGAGGTCGGGAATCCGTTGCATGTCCACCACCTGTTTGCCGCCACGGGGCGGCAAGCCTCATCTGGCGAGCGGCATGCCGAGGCGGCCGGCGAGGTCCTGGATGAACTGCCAGGCGACGCGGCCGGAGCGCGCGCCGCGCGTCGTCGCCCATTCCAGCGCATCGGCATGCAGCTTCCCGGGGTCCTCCGCGAGGCCGTAATGCGCGGCGTAGCCGTCGATCATCGCGAGATAGTCGGCCTGGCTGCACTTGTAGAAGCCGAGCCAGAGGCCGAAGCGGTCGGAGAGGGAAACCTTTTCCTCGACGGCTTCGGACGGGTTGATCGCCGTCGACTGCTCGTTCTCCATCATGTCGCGCGGCAGCAGGTGGCGGCGGTTCGAGGTGGCGTAGAGCAGGACATTGTCCGGCCGGCCCTCGACACCGCCGTCGAGCGCCGCCTTCAGCGACTTGTAGGACGTGTCGTCGTGGTCGAAGGAAAGATCGTCGCAAAAGACGATGACCGGTGCGGGACCGGCCTTCAGGATGTCCATCAGGACGGGCAGCGTCGCGATGTCCTCGCGGTGCACCTCCACGAGCTTGAGCGCCGTGCCGGTCTCCCTTGCCGCGAGCGCATGCACGGATTTGACGAGCGACGACTTGCCCATGCCGCGCGCGCCCCAGAGCAGCACGTTGTTGGCGGGCAGGCCGCGGGCGAAGCGCAGCGTGTTGTCGACCAGGATGTCGCGCACATGGTCGACGCCCTGGATCAGGCCGATGTCGATGCGGTTCGGCCGGCTGACCGGCTGCAGGTGCTGGCGGGCCGGCGCCCAGACGAAGCAGTCGGCGGCAGTCCAGTCGTTTTCCGCCGGCGCCGGGCCCGCCAGGCGCTCCACGGCGGCGCGCAGCCGCCTGAGTTCATCGAGGATCACCGCCGATTCCTGGTCCTGCACGTCTTTTCTCCCCTGCACATGTGTTGCCGCGACCGCCGCCGTGCCTAGCCCGGTACCATGCGCCGGGCGGGCCCGAAAGCCGGAAAACTTGGAAATCCGGCCCGCGTCGGTCGCGCCGTGTTGCATTCAATGCGCTCTTCCCTATATTCGCGCCAACCAAAACGGGCCTCCGGTCCGCCATTCCCGCATTTCTAGGAGTTTTCGATGTTCATTACCGAGGCTTTCGCCCAGACCGCAACCGGTGCTGCGCCGGGCGGCGCCGACATCCTGATGTCCGTCCTGCCGTTCCTGCTGATCTTCGTGGTGATGTACTTCCTGATCATCCGTCCGCAGCGGTCCGCCATGAAGCGCCGCGAGGAGCTTCTGAAGAACATCCGCCGCGGCGACCAGGTCGTGACCGGCGGCGTGGTCGGCAAGGTCACCAAGGTCGTCGACGACCATGAACTCGAAGTCGAGATCGCCGAAGGTGTGCGGGTCCGCGTGGTGCGCAGCGGTGTGTCCGAGGTCCGCGTGAAGGGCGAGCCGGTCAAGGAATAGGGACGGGAGTTCCTGAGGGACGACGACGCGCCGGCGATTGGGGCCGGCGCCTCTTTCCGGTGACAGGCGCCTCCGAGAGACCGATGCCGCACTTTGCGCGATGGAAGACGATCCTGATCTGGCTTGCCGTCCTCGCCGGTGTGCTTCTGGCTTTGCCGAACGCGCTCGGCGGCAGCCAGCGGACGGCGCTGCCGGGCTGGTTTCCCTCCGCCCCGGTAAAGCGCGGCCTCGACCTCAGCGGCGGCGCGCATGTCGAGCTTCGGCTGGAGCGCGCCGATGTCGTCCGGGCACGGCTGCAGGCGCTGATCGACGACGTCGGATCGGCGCTGCGCGGGGCCAACATCCGCTATACCGGTTTGACCGGCACGGGACGGGCCGCCGAGGTCCGCGTCGGCGACCCGTCCCGGCTCGACGCGGCGCGAGCCGCCCTGCAGGCCATTGCCCGTGCCGAGCCCGTCCGGGGCGCCGCGCGGGCGACGCTCGTGGACAGCGGCGACGGTCTGCTGCGCCTGGCCCTGACGGACGAGGCCATCGCCCATGGCCTCTCGCAGGCCCTGGCGCAGGCCGTCGATGTCGTCCGGCGGCGCGTCGAGCAGATCGGCGCAGCCGAGGCGCGCGTCGACCGGCAGGGCGCGGATCGCATTGTCGTGGACGCGCCGGGCTTCGAGGACGCGGAACGCCTGAAATACATGCTGAACCAGCGCGGGCGTCTCGCCTTGCGCCTCGTCGACACGTCGATGCCGGTGCAGCAGGCGATCGACGACGCGCCGCCGGCAACGGCGGAAGTGCTCTATTCCGCCGACGATCCGCCGATCGCCTATCTCGTCGACAAGCGTGCCGTGGCATCCGGCGCGGATTTTGCCGCGGTCGAGCCGGTCACCGATCCGGCGGGCGGCGAGGCCGCGGTCTCCTTCCGGCTCGATCGGGAGGCGACGCAGCGCTTCGGCGAGGCGACGCGCCGTAATGTCGGGCGCTCGCTCGCCATTGTGCTGGACGACCAGATTATCGCCGTGCCGGCCATCCGCGCGCCGATCGTCACCGGGACCGGGCGGATTTCCGGCGACTTCGACGCCCAGGCCGCAGGCGATCTGACGACGATCCTGCGCACCGGCGCCTTGCCCGCGGCACTAACCGTCGTGGAGGAGCGCACGGTCAGCCTCGAGGCCGGCGCCGATGCGGTCGATGCCGGTCTCGACGCCGCGCTCGTCGCGCTGTCGGTTGTCGCCCTCTTCATGCTGGCCTTCTACGGCCTGACCTTCGGTGCCGTCGCGATCGGCGCACTGGTCGTCAACCTCGTGCTGATCCTCGCGGTCCTGTCGGTCACCGGCGCTGTTTTGACGCTTCCCGGCATCGCCGGCATCGTGCTCACCGTCGGCATTGCGGTCGATTCCAACGTGCTGCTCTACGAGCGCATCCGCGAGGAGGCAAAAGCCGGCCGGTCCCTTCCGGAAGCGGTCTCCGCCGGCTTCTCGCGCGCCTTTGCGGCGATTGTCGACGCGAATATCACCATGCTGATCGCGGCGGCACTTCTCTTCTACATGGGATCGGGGCCGGTGAGCGGCTTTGCCGTGACGGTGGCGACGGGCGTCGCGACCACGGTCTTCACCACCTTCACGCTGACGCGCTGGCTGATCGCGCGGTGGGCGGCCGGTCGCAGGACGCCGACGCTTCCCAGGGACATCCGTGCCGGTCTCTTCGACGACACGAGCATTCACTTCATGTCGATCCGCAACTATGTCTTCGCCGCAACGGCTGCGCTCTCCATCGGCGCTGTGCTGCTGCTCGGCACGCTCGGCATGAATCTCGGCATCGATTTTTCCGGTGGCGCGATCGTGGAGGTGAAGGCGAAGCGGGGTGACACGGACGTCGCCGACATCGCGTCGCGCCTCGGCGAACTCAACCTCGGTGAGGTGGCGGTGCGGGACCTCGGCGCGCGCGAAGGCGCGCTGGTGCGCGTGCTGGCACAGGGCGGCGGCGAGAACGCGGAGCAGACGGCGGCGATCTTCATCCGCGACGAACTCGGCGAGGATTACGATCTCCGCCGCGTCGAAGTTGTGGGCCCGTCGGTCTCCGGCGAGCTCGCCTGGGCCGCGACCATTGCCGTGCTGACCGCGCTTGCGGCGATTCTCGTCTATATTGCGGCGCGGTTCGAATGGCGGTTTGCGGTCGGCGCCATCGTCGCCACGATGCACGACGTGCTTCTGACGCTCGGTCTCTTCGCGGTGACCGGCATGGAATTCACCCTGCTCAGCATTGCCGCGGTGCTGACCGTCGTCTGCTACTCGCTCAACGACACGGTCGTCGTCTACGACCGCATCCGCGAGAACCTGCGGCATTACCGCAAGATGCCGCTGCCGCTGCTGATCGACGCGTCCATCAACCAGACGCTGTCGCGCACCGTTCTGACGTCCGCCACCACGCTGCTGGCGCTGACGGCGCTCTCGCTCTTCGGCGCTGCGGCGATCGGCTCCTTCGCGCTTGCCATGCTGTTCGGCGTCGCGGTCGGAACGTTCTCGTCGATCTATATCGCCGGGCCGGTCCTCATCCTCTTCAAGCTGCGCCCGGAGCGTTTCCACGGAACCGGTCCGCGGCCGTCGAGCGGGGAGGCGCCGGGCGCCCATGCCTAAGGGGATCGAGATCCGGCAGGCGCACTTTCCGGGACGGGCGCCGATCGACGCCTACGGCAACGGTGGCTTCCGCTTCGCCGACATGTCGCACCGCGGATCGATCCTCTGCCTTCCCTCCGGCATTCACGGCTGGGACAAGGCGGAGGGCGTAGCGCTCACCGTCGAGGACCTGGCCCGCGTGCTGGCGGAGGCGGACGCGATCGAGGTGCTGCTCGTCGGTACCGGCACGGACATTCGGCCGATCCCGCCGGAGGTGAAGGCGGCGCTGCGCGCGCAGGGGATCATGTCCGATCCGATGAGCACCGGCGCGGCCGTCCGGACCTTCAATGTCATGCTTGCCGAATCGCGCGCGGTGGCTGCCGCCCTGATCGCCGTCTGAGGCCCGCAGGACGTGGCCGCGCCCATGGATGCCGACGACTTGCACTGCCTGACCGTGCTGCGGGAGACCGACCGCGACCGCTATCTCGCCTGCCTTCTCGCGCCGGCGGAAAAACGCGGCGCGCTTGCGGCGCTCTATGCCTTCAACGCCGAGATCGCCCGCATCCGCGACGTCGTGCACGAGCCGCTGCCGGGCGAGATCCGCATGCAATGGTGGCGTGACGTGCTGGAAGGCGCCTCGGCGGGCGATGCGGCGGCCAACCCGCTGGCGTCGGCGCTGCTGCGCTGCATCGAGGCGCACCGGCTTCCCGTCCCGGTTCTGGTGGACCTGATCGACGCCCGCATCTTCGATCTCTACGACGATCCGATGGACAGCGTGAACTCGCTGGAAGGTTATGCCGGCGAGACGGCGTCCGCCCTGGTCCAGCTTGCCTGCCTGATTGTCGATCCGCCGTCGGCGGCTGCCGCCGCGCAGGCCGCCGGCCATGCCGGCGTCGCCCAGACGGTCGCCGGCCTGCTGCTGCTGGCGCCGATCCAGCGCCGGCGCGGCCAGGTCTACGTGCCGGCCGAACTGCTCGCTGCGACGGGAACGGACGCCGCAGCTTTCCTCGCCGGCAGCGACCGGGCGGCGAACGGCCGGGTCGTCTCCGCGCTTGTCGGCCTTGGTCGCGACCATTGGCGCCGGGCGCGGCAGGCCGGCGGCGTGACACGGGCGAACGTCGCGGCCTTTCTTTCGGCCAGCCTTGCGCCAAGGATCTTCGACGGCGCGGACCGGGCGGGAGCGGCAACGCTTGAGCGCTCCATCCAGCCCGCGCAATGGCGCCGCCAGTGGTGGCTGTGGAAAACCTTGCGCCGCGGCCGCCTCTGACGGCGGCAGGCGGCCGCGCGGTCCATCCGCGTCAAACTGGCGCAAGCCTCGTCGGCTATGTGCGAAGGCGTCCGCAATCCTTGCCGGGAGGCCCTTGATGTTCTGGACCATCGCCGTGTTCGCGCTGCTGCTCGCGGGCGTCGTCTTCATGCGGACCTACAAGCGCGACGACGGCGTGCCGCCGGAGCGGGATGCGGGGCTTGAAATCCTCGAATTCGGACGGGCCTTTCCCAACGAGGCGATCCGCGAGACGATCCGCACGGAGGACGGGCGGGCGGTGTTCCTGCGGCTCTATGACGGCAAGGTCGGCTGCATGCGCGCTCACGGCCAGCATTTCGTGAGCCATCTCATCGAGCCGGGAAAGGTGCGGGTCGAAACGGCGGCGGACGGGCGCTCGCTCGTGCTTGCCTTCATCGACACGCCCTCGGAGAACGGCACGTTCCGCTTCCGCACGGGCACGGACTGCGCGGAGGTGTCGCTCTGGCTGCTCGGCAGCCTCGTGCCGGCCTTCGACCGCGACGCGGAGGACGGCACCGCTTCCGGCTCAGGCGGCTGACGAGCGGTTTTCGGAAAGCCGCAGCCAGCGGGCACAGTCTTCGAGCGCGCGCGCCGCCATCGCCTGCTTCTTTGCTGCCGCCTTGTCCTTGCCGCGGAACCGCTTGAGGCCCTCCGGCCTCTGGATGGCGCCCGGCTCGAGATCCGGGAAAAGGCCGAAATTGACGTTCATCGGCTGGAACGAGCGTTTGCCGGGTTCGTCGTCGGAGATGATATGGCCGCCCGTGATGTGGTTGAGCAGCGCGCCGAAGGCGGTCGTTTCCGGCGGCAGCGACGGCGCTTCTCCCAGCCGCTCGGCAGCGGCGAAACGGCCGGCGAGCAGCCCGATGCCGGCGCTTTCCACATAACCCTCGCAGCCGGTGATCTGGCCGGCGAAGCGCAGGCCCGGACGGGTCTTCAGCGCGAGCGAACGGTCGAGCAGGACCGGCGATTGCAGGTAGGTGTTGCGGTGCAGGCCGCCGAGCCGCGCGAATTCGGCGTTCTGCAGGCCCGGAATCATCCGGAAGATCTCCGCCTGTGCGCCGTATTTGAGCTTCGTCTGGAAACCGACCATGTTGTAGAGCGTGCCGAGCGCATTGTCCTGCCGAAGCTGCACGACGGCATAGGCCTTGACCGTCGGATTGTGCGCGTTGGTGAGGCCCATCGGCTTCATCGGCCCGTGGCGCAGCGTCTCGCGGCCGCGCTCGGCCATCACCTCGATCGGCAGGCAGCCGTCGAAATAGGGCGTGCCTTCCCATTCCTTGAAGCCCGTCACGTCGCCGGCCACCAGTGCATCGACGAAGGCGTTGTACTCGGCCTCGGTCATCGGGCAGTTGATATAGTCCTTGCCGGTGCCGCCAGGGCCGACCTTGTCGTAGCGCGACTGGTACCAGCAGATGTCCATGTCGATGCTGTGGCGATGCACGATCGGGGCGATGGCATCGAAGAAGGCGAGCGAATCGGCGCCGGTCTTCGCGCGGATCGCATCGGCGAGGCCGGGCGCGGTCAGCGGTCCCGTCGCGATGATCGCCTGGTCCCAGTCCTCCGGCGGCAGGCCGGTGACCTCTTCGCGCCGAACCTCGATCAACCCGTGGGCGTCGATCGCCGCGGTCACGGCGGCTGAAAAACCCTCGCGGTCGACGGCAAGCGCGCCGCCTGCCGGCACCTGGTTCGCGTCGGCGCAACGCATGATCAGCGAGCCGGCAAGGCGCATCTCGGCATGCAGCACGCCGACCGCATTGCTGGTCGCGTCGTCGGAGCGGAAGGAGTTCGAGCAGACGAGCTCGGCCAGGCTATCGGTCTTGTGCGCGTCGGTGCCGCGCACGCCGCGCATCTCGTGCAGGATGACGGGAATGCCGCGCGAGGCGATCTGCCAGGCGGCTTCGGACCCGGCGAGACCGCCGCCGACGACGTGGATGGGGGAGGGTGTCTTCTGCTGGTTCATGGGGCGGCTCATTATCACGGCTCGCCGTTCCGTTCCATGCTGCAGGAATCAAAAACGGCACCGTGTGGTGCCGTCTGATCGTCCTTCGCGCGTCGCCTTGTCGGCCGCAGCGGCAGAGTTCGGCTCTTAGCGGAAGGAGCGGGATGCGATGTCGCGGATGTCGTAGCGGGTCAGGCCGATGTCCGAGAGCGTGTGGTTCGACAGGTTGCCGAGTTCGTTCAGGGTGCGGCGGTACGAAATCCAGTTCTTTGCGATGCGGATCGGGTTCATGTGACTTCTCCTCGAAGCAGTTGACCGAGACAGGATCGTCGATCGGTGTTGATGCTTATGTAGTCCCGAACAGGCGCAAAGTGGAGTGCAAAGAAAAAGCATCTGCCATGCATTTGTGCAATGCAATGGCGATAATGTGTGCATGAGGTGCTGCTGCCGATAAAGTGAGCGCAGGGGCGGCGGTGGGAAATTCCAGAAGATTCAAGGCCTCGCGCGATAGGGCGGAGAATCAGGTACGGACGTCGGCCGGCCGCGACGGTCGAGGGGCCTCGCAGGTGCGAAACGCCGGCCACGCAACAGCCGGACGGGCCGGCAGGAACCCTGAAAGCGCGTGGCGCCGCGAGACCCGGCCGGAAGCGTCGCCCGGTGGCTCGGCGCGCCGCGCCGCGTCGCAGTTTGAAAGCGCAAAAAGAAACGCCCTCCGGATTTCTCCGAAAGGCGTTTGAGGAAGGACCTGTCCCTGTCGGGAACGGTCCGTCGTCGCTGGACCTTACTTGACGGCCTGGCGGGCGACGTAGGGAATGTCGCCGCGGCCGATGCCGAGGTCGCTCAGTTCGCGGTCCGACATGCGGCCGAGTTCGTTGACGGTCTGACGGTACTTGCGCCAGTTGTTGAAGGAGCGTGCGAAGTTCATGGTCTTGACCCCTTTCCTGGGTTTCCGGCCGGCTGCCATTGCTTGGCTCCGGCCCTGATCTGATGGTTCGGACTATACGCCGCTTTCCGCCGGATTACAGAGACAAAGCCGTATGGCACCCATGCGTTCGACGCATGTCAAGCGCAAACTCAGCTAGATTTTGCGTAAAAAACGGGCTCGATGGCCTGTTGGGTGGGGGAGCTATGCAGGGGAATGCGTGCGGCGCAAAAATAACGCCCGCTGGGGGAGGAGGTCCAGCGGGCGCTACTTGTCCTGATTGGCAACTGGGAGGAGGAGTGCCGCCAATCGCATCAAGCGACAATGGGAGGAGGAGTTCGCCGCTCGATTGATGATTGGAATATAGTAAGCTTCGCGGTGGTTCGGAAGGGGTTGCAGCCGAATAGCACCAATGCAAAAATCGCATGGCTAGCTGCAATTGTCGCCACGTTGCGCCTAAAATAGGGGCAAAATGGCGTCAAAAAAGTGCGGAACGCCGATTTTCCGGAATTTGCTATGAATTTCGCGCAAAGAATAACGCCCGCTGGGGGAGGAGGTCCAGCGGGCGTCATTTGGGATGATTGGCAACTGGGAGGAGGATAGTTGCCAATCGTATCGGAGAAGCGCTGGGAGGAGGAGTGCGCCGCTCCGAATTCCATGTCGGCCGCCTTTGGGCGTCCGGGTCATATCCGAACCTCATGTCCGGGCGGCTGACCACTGCCGCTTGGCTCATACCCGACTGCGAACGCTTTGAACTTCCGCGCTGTCTTCGTTTGCCTTCGAACCGTTTCCGTTTCGATGATCTCAATATAGTACGACAAATCGCATTTGTGCAGTGCAATATAAGCATAGATGATATGCGCTGACTGCATGCCCGCTCTTGCCGCCTCTGGAAGGCCCTTGCCGGACGATTTTGGCAAAAAATGCCTTCATTTCGGTAAAGGATCGCGGCCGGACGGCCAGGATGGGGCCGATTTGCCGCGAATATCTGCTCATTTTCGCACGTTCTGCTCTCATTGTAAAAACTGCCCCAAGCGCGCTAGCATCAGTTGACAAGGCGGAATCCGGGCAGATTCGCCTGCAGGGGAGGGGTCGCATGTATCGCGGGCGGTTGGAGCGGGATCTCCGTCACTGGGCCGGACTGGGGCTTATCGACGTATCGACAGGCGAGCGTCTGCTCGCCGAATACGATTCTCGCGAGAGTGCCTTCAGCCTCGGCCGCATCCTGATGATGATGGCCGCGCTGCTCTGCGCCGCCGCCGTGCTGCTGCTTGTCGCGTCCAACTGGGAGGCGATCGCGCGGCCGGTCCGCCTCGGCGGCATCCTGCTCCTCATCTGGGGGGGCTATGGCGGCGCCGCGTTCCTGACCGTGCGCGGCGCACCGCGGGTCGCCGCCGCCCTGCTCGTGGCGGGCACCCTGTCCTTCGGCGGAGCCATCGCCATGGTCGGCCAGATGTATCATCTGTCGGGCGACGCGGTCCAGGCGGCGCTGGTCTGGCTCGGCGGCGCGACGCTGGTCGCCGTGCTGTTCCGGTCCGCCGCCGTCACCGCCGTCGCGGGGTTCCTCGCCTTCCTCGTGGCCGGCACCGCCTTTTCCGAGGGCGGCCGCCACGAGGACATGCTGCTCTGGCTGATGCCGCTGATGGCGGTCGGTATCGTCGCCCTGGTGCGCTACGCGGACGCCGGACGGGTGCGCCATCTCGCCTATCTGCTTCTCGTCGGCTGGGCGCTCTTTCTCTATGCCGAATACGAGTGGCCGGAAACGGCTGCGGCCATCGCGGCTGCGGGCGGCCTGTTCTATCTGGCCGCCGCGCTGCCGCAGTCGCCGGCCCATGCCTTTGCCCGCGGCGCCGGGTCCGCTCCCGCCTTCTACGGCTATCTTCTGCTGCTCGCCGGGCTGGTCACCCTGCATGCCGAGGCGGATGGTACGTCCGGCCGCCTGCTGATGGGCATCCTGACGCTCGCCGTGGCCGTCGTCGGCATCGCGCTTTCGGGCCGCGACAATGGCGGCGTGCGCTATCTCGGCTACGTGGCCTTTGCCGGCGAGACGCTCTACCTCGCCGCGGAGACGATCGGCTCGATCATCGGCACGTCCGGTTTCTTCCTCGTCTCGGGCCTTGTCGTCGCCGGCGTCGCCTGGCTCGTCATCCGGCTCGAGCGGCGCTTCAAGGCGGGCGACGCCGCCACCCCGAAAGGAGCCTGACATGGCCACGCGATCCTTCGTGCTTCCGCCGGTCGTCGCAGCCCTCGTCGCGGCCCTCGCCCAGACGGCGGTGCTCGGCTACATGGTGGAGAGCCGTGCCTCGATCCTGCGCAACGGTGCCGAGGTGCGGCTGAAGACGGTGCCCGTCGATCCGCGCGACCTCCTGCGCGGCGACTACGTGACGCTCAGCTACGAGATCTCGACGATACCGGGCAGCCTGCTCGTCGGTCCGCCGCCGGAAAGCGGCAGCTGGCAGCCGATGTGGGTGCGCCTCGCGGCAGGCGCCGACGGCCTCTGGCAGGCCAGCGAAGCGTCGTTCTCGCCGCTCGCCGGAAAGGACGGCACCGTCGTCGCCGAGACGCTGCCGACCTATTATTATCCGCTCGGCGACGGTTCCGTTCCGGCAAATCTCTCCGCAAGCTATGGCATCGAGCGCTACTACGTGCCGGAGGGCGAGGGGCTGGTGCTGGAGGAGGCGCGCAACCAGCAGGCGCTCGAAGTCGTCGCACGGGTCTCGGCGGCCGGCCGGATGCAGATCAGCCGCATCCTGCTGCGCGGCGAGCCGGTCTATGACGAGCCGCTCTATTGACGCCCGGCGGCCGTTCCGGCTGCGCGATTTTTCCTTTGATCCGCCGGAAACGGGTGATATAGAGACGCCGCGCTCGGAGAGGGCCTCGCCGCGGCGGCTTCCGTCGTTTGCCCGGCCACCTGAACGCGGGTATGGTGAAATTGGTAGACACGCCAGATTTAGGTTCTGGTGCCGCAAGGCGTGGGAGTTCAAGTCTCTCTACCCGCACCAGAGGCCACAACACGCTTGCGAACGGCAAGGCGGGGCGTGGACAGCATGCACAGCGCCATTTTGCTTGCCAAAAGGCCGTCGAATTCAGTAAAGCCACTCCCGGCTAATGGACCCGGAGGGGTGCCCGCCACTTAGCCGCAGGCCGGCCGGGCACCGCCAAATCGAAATGAAGGTTTGAACATGCAGGTTATCGAAACGCTCGCTGAAGGGCTGAAGCGCGAAATCAAGGTCGTCATCCCGGCCAAGGACATGGAAGCTCAGATGAACGAGCGCCTGGCGGACGCCAAGGATCGTGTCCGCATCAACGGCTTTCGTCCGGGCAAGGTGCCGGTCGCGCATCTGAAGAAGGTGTACGGCAAGTCGATCATGGCCGATCTCGTCAACGAGATCATCCGCGACAGGCCGACCGCGATCCTGTCGGAGCGCGGCGAGAAGTCGGCGACCCAGCCCGAGATCGCGATGACCGAGGACCAGGCCGAGGCCGAGAAGATCCTCGCCGCCGAGGCGGACTTCGAATTCACGCTGTCCTACGAGATCATCCCGTCGATCGAACTCAAGGATACGGCCGGCATCAAGGTCACCCGCGAAGTCGTCGCGATCGACGACAAGGAAGTCGACGAGCAGATCCTCAAGATCGCCGAGAACTCCCGCACCTACGAAAGCAAGACGGGCAAGGCCGCTTCCGGCGACCGCGTCACCCTGGACTATCTCGGCAAGGTCGACGGCGAAGCCTTCGACGGCGGCAAGGACGAGGACGCCGAGCTCGTGATCGGCTCCAACCGCTTCATCCCGGGCTTCGAGGACCAGCTCGTCGGCGTCAAGGCGGGCGACCAGAAGGTCATCACCGTAACGTTCCCGGCCGACTATCCGGCCGCGAACCTCGCCGGCAAGGAAGCGACCTTCGACATCACCGTCAAGGACGTCGCCGCTCCGGCCGCGCTCGAGATCAACGACGACCTCGCCAAGACGCTGGGCCTGGAATCGGTCGACAAGCTCAAGGAAATCGTCCGCGGCCAGATCGAGAGCCAGTACGGCTCCGTCACCCGCCAGAAGGTCAAGCGGCAGATCCTCGACCAGCTCGACGAGATGTACCAGTTCGACACGCCCGAGCGTCTGGTCGATGCCGAGTTCGAGAACATCTGGCGCCAGATCAACACGGACCTCGCGCAGGCCGGCAAGACCTTCGCCGACGAGGACACGACCGAAGAGGACGCCCGCGCCGAGTATCGCAAGCTCGCCGAACGCCGCGTCCGCCTCGGCCTGGTGCTCTCCGAGATCGGCGAGAAGGCCGGCGTCCAGGTGAGCGACGAGGAAATGCAGCGCTCGCTGTTCGAGCAGCTCCGCCAGTTCCCGGGCCAGGAAAAGCAGATCATCGATTACTTCCAGAAGACCCCGGGTGCCGCCGCGTCGCTGCGCGCCCCGCTCTTCGAGGAGAAGGTCGTCGACCACCTGCTGACCGAGATCGACGTCACGGACAAGACGGTTTCCAAGGAAGCGCTGATGGCTGACGACGAGGCCGAAGGCGACGACAAGGCCGAGAGCAAGAAGGCTGCGCCGAAGAAGAAGGCTGCCGCCAAGGCCGAAGCCGCCGAAGGCGAGGAAGCCGCCGCACCGAAGAAGAAGGCGCCGGCCAAGAAGAAGGCCGCCGAGGGCGACGCCGAATAACCGGCAGCCCACCTCCGCTATCCATGGGAGAGGCCGTCCTTCGGGGCGGCCTTTTCGTTGCCGGCAGGGTTTCCGTGGAATGTCAGGCGATCGTCAGCAGCAGCGGACGATGGTCCGAGACTTCCGGCTCCGCGACCACCTCGAAGCCGGCGACCGGCGTTTCCGCGTTCACCAGCAGATAGTCGGCGTAGCGGCCAGATTTGCCGTAGTGCGACGTCCGGGTATCGGTGAAGCCGCGGCCGGTGACGAGGTCGGTGAGGCCGATCCGGCCGAGGATGTCGAAGCTTATGCTGTCCGGCAGCACGTTGAAGTCGCCGCAGACCACCAGCGCGTCGCCCGGCCGGCGGACCCGGTCGAGGAGGTCGACGAGACGCTCCGCCTGTGCGGTGCGTGCCGGCGTGTCTCCCTTGCCGGCCGGATCGCGCAGGCCGTGCAGATGCGCGACGGTCACCGCCGCGCCGCGTCCATAGTCGTGGAGGCGCAGCACATGGGCGTTGCGGGCGCGCGGATGCGGGCCGAACCCGTCGGCCGAGAAGGCGCCGTGCACGAAATCCTGCACCTGGCCGAGGACGGGGATCGTCTCGCGCACGAAGGTCGCGATGCCGAATTCCTGCGGGCAGGGGCGGTCGCCGTCGAGAAGCGCGCCGCGCGCCGTCGGGCAGAAGAAGGCCTCGTGCGCGGGCAGCGCCGCCTTGATCTCGCGATAGAGGTTCGCCCGCTGCTGGAGCACATGGTCACCGTCGCGATAGGTCAGCCAGTCCGATCGGGCTGCCGGCGCCCGCGACACTTCCTGCAGGCAGCAGACGTCCGCGTCGGCGGCGGCGAGATAGGCAAGGAGCGGCCCGTGGACGAGGCCGCCCCAGACATTGAGCGACAGGATTTTCATGCGGGCATTCCGTTTGTTGCCGGACAGGCAGGGAACGCGATGGCCGTGCCGGCGTCAACCCGTCTGGGACAGGTCGCCCATGCGGTTCCAGGCGTCGAGCCCGGCGATCTTGTAGGCTTCGGCGAGCGTCGGATAGTTGAAGGTGTTCTCGACGAAATACTCGACCGTGCCCTTGAGGTTCAGCACCGCCTGGCCGATATGCACGAGCTCGGTGGCGCCTTCGCCGACGATGTGCACGCCGAGCAGCCGGCGCGTCTTCAGCGAGAAGATCATCTTGAGCAGCCCCGAATCGAGGCCCATGATGTGGCCGCGCGAGGTCTCGCGGAAGCGGGCCATGCCGCATTCATAGGGAATGCCGCGCTCCTTGACCTCTTCCTCCGTCAGGCCGCAGGTCGAGATTTCCGGCACGGCATAGATGCCGTAGGGGAAATATTTCGGCGGTTCCTTGGCGATGGCGCCGACCGCGACGCGCGCGGCGATGCGGCCCTGTTCCATCGAGGTCGAGGCGAGGCTCGGGAAACCGACGACGTCGCCGGCGGCGTAGATGTGCGGCACGGAGGTCTGGAAGGTTTCCGGATTGACGTCAAGCCGGCCGCGCGCGTCCGCGCCCAGCCCGGCGGCGGCGAGGTTCAGCGAATCGGTCGCGCCCATGCGGCCGGCGGCGTAGAGCACCATGTCGGTGGTGACGTGGCGGCCGTTGTCCAGCGTGATCGCGCATTTGCCATTGTCGAGCTTCTCGACCTTGTCGGCCTTCTGGCCGAGGATCAGCTTCATGTTGCGGTCGCGAAGCTGGTAGATGAAATCCTCGACGATTTCCTTGTCGATGAAGTCGAGGATCGTCGGCTTCGGGTCGATGACGGTGACCTGCATGTCGAGCGCGCTGAAGATCGTCGCATATTCGATGCCGATGACGCCGGCGCCGATGACGGCGATCGAGCGCGGCAGGTCCTTGATGTCGAGCAGCTCGTCGCTGTCGAGGATCGACTCGCCGTCGAAGGGGATGCTGGCCGGGCGATAGGGCTTCGTGCCGACGGCGAGCATGACGCTCTTGCCTTCGACATGCACGATCTCGCCGTCATCCTTCACCACCTGCAGCGTTTCCGGCGTGACGAAGCTCGCCTTGCCGCGCATGTGCTGCACACGGTTGCGGGCGAACTGGTGTTCGAGCACCTCCACCTCGTGATCGAGCGTGATCAGGAGGCGGCGGCGCAGGTCGTCGGCGCTGATTTCCTGCTTGACGCGGTAGGCGCGGCCGTAAAAGCCGCGCTCGCGCCAGCCCGAGAGGTTCAGCGCCGTTTCGCGCAGCGTCTTCGACGGGATGGTGCCGGTATGCACCGACACGCCGCCGACGCGCTTGCCCTGCTCGATGACGAGAACCCTCTTGCCGAGTTTTGCGGCCTGGATCGCACCCCGGCGACCGGCGGGACCGCTTCCGACGACGACCAGATCGAATTGCAGCATGCGACGTAACCCCAGCCCCGGAAGAATCGTTGTGCACTGCACAGCAGAATGCGCATTCCAGAACTAGCAGGTCAACCTGACCGATTTGTTACCGAACGGCCGGTCCTGTCACGAGTTGGGAAAGCCGAGCCAGGGTTCGAGCCGTTCGAAGGTCTCGTCCATCGCCTGCGCTTGGCTGACGAAGCCCGAGAAATGGCCGTAGGTGATGGAAATCTGCTGCTCGGCCGAAAGCTCGTCGGCTCCCGCGACCGCCGCGAGATAGAAGGCGGCGGCGAGGCCCGTGCGGTCGGAGCCGGCCTTGCAATGGATGAGCATCGGCTTGGGCGCCGCCCGCATGATGGCGATCAGGCGCTTGGCTTCGTCGGGCGTCAGCGCCTCGGAGGCCGACATGGGAAAATCGATATGCGCGATGCCCAGCGCGGCGGCGGCTTCGGTCTCCTGGCGGTACCAGCCGTCCTTCGGCCGGATGCCGCGCAGGTTCAGCACCGATGCGATGCCGTAGTCCTGGCGGTAGGTGGCAAGCTGCACCGCCGTCGGCTGAGCGGACCGGTAGACCTTACCCGCCACGACCTCGTGGAAATTGCCGGTGGAGAGCAGCCCTGCGGCATAGAGCGCCGCAAGGAGCAGGAGGGTCGCAAGGCCCCTGAGCGGCGTGGCGCGGTAGCGGGGCAGGCGGATGCGGGTCATGGCGCGTCGTCCGGAGTGTGGTGGCGGCCGGTTTCGGCCCGGCAGACCCCTTTTAGCAGGAACCGGTGCCGCGGGGGAATGCGTCAGATCAGCCGCAGGCCCTTGAGGCTCGCATGGCCGTCCTTGCCGATGATGATGTGGTCGTGCACGGTGATGCCGAGCGGCTTGGCGGTGTCGATGATGGTGCGCGTCATGTCGATGTCGGCGCGCGAGGGCGTCGGGTCGCCGGACGGGTGGTTGTGGACGAGGATGAGCGCGGTGGCCGAAAGCTCCAGCGCGCGCTTCACCACCTCGCGCGGATAGACCGGCGTATGGTCGACCGTGCCGCGGCCCTGCACCTCGTCGGCGATCAGCACGTTGCGCTTGTCGAGGAAGAGGATGCGGAACTGCTCGCGCGCCTCGTGCGCCATGGCGGCGTGGCAATAGTCGATGACGGCGGACCAGGAGCCGAGCACCTGCTTGTTGCGCAATTCGCTCTTCAGCGTGCGCTGCGCCACGGCGCCGACGAGCTTCAGGTCGAGCGCCACGGCC
>NZ_JAKGBU010000068.1 GCF_021555155.1 Rhizobium alarense | reverse complement strand
ATTTGTTCGTCGTCTTGCTTGTCATAGACCCTACTTCTCACGAGTTGGGGTCTCCGGCAAACCCGGCGCGGTTCACTGAGGCCGAGTGCGACGAGTTCGCGGGCCTCATGCGTTTCGACGGCCGCGGGGCGCGGAAGGCGACGCACCCGCGCCTTGCGCGTCTGCCGCTTCGTCCCCCCAAAGAGGCCGAACAGATCGAGCTGTTTCTTCGGCATGGAAAAGCCGGGAGGACCGCCGCTGCCGCCGGTATCGCGCCCGCCGCGCCGTCCACCGCCGCCATCGTCGTCGTCATCGGCATGCGCGAGCGAAAAGATCGGCGAGCGCCCACCCGGCGGAGTTTCCGAGCCCATCGAGAAAACGAGTGTGAAGGCCGCGGTGACCGCGACAACGCGGACCGTACGGTTTGAAGCGATAAGACGAAGCACGCCTGCCTCCCGATGTTTTTTGCGGCACCGGCGCGGCCGCGGCTCACGGGATAAACGCGGCGGTGGACATTCTATTCCCCGCCGTGCCAGAAAATGGGCATGGAGGAGCGATTGGCAAATCAACAGTCCGACATCGGCAAGGAGATCGTGGCGTTCCTGCCGGTCCTTCGCCGTTTCGCCATATCGCTGTGCCGGTCGCGCGACCTTGCGGACGATCTGGTGCAATCGGCCTGCGAGCGGGCGCTGCTCGGCGCCGAGCGCTTCGAACCGGGCACCCGCCTCGACTCGTGGCTTTTCCGTATCCTGCGCAACCTCTGGATCGACCACCTGCGCCGGCAGAAGACGGCGGGAATTCCCGACGACATCGCGGACCACGCCGAGCTGGCGGGCACGAACGGCGACGCGGAAGTGGAAGGCCGGTCCGACCTGCGCAGCGTCTCGGAGGCGATCGGCCGCCTGCCGCCGGAACAGCGCGAGGTGCTGCTCCTCGTCTGCGTGGAAGACCTGTCGTACAAGGACACGGCGGACATCCTGTCCATTCCGATCGGCACCGTCATGAGTCGCCTCGCCCGTGCCCGAAAGAACCTCATGGAGATGACCGGAATAAAGCCGGACGTCACCCGTTTACCCGGCCACAGGACCAACCAGGCATGAGCGAACCCAGACTGGACGACGAAATGCTGATGGCTTTCGCCGATGGCGAACTGGACGACGACGCGATGGCGAAGGTCGAGGAGGCAATGGCCGCCGACCCGGCGATCGCCGAGCGCGTCGCCCTGTTCATGGAAAGCCGCACCGTCGCGGCCGATCATCTGAAGCCGCTTGCCGACGAGCCGGTCCCCGATGCGCTGCTGGCGGCCGTTCGCGACATGGCGGCGCGCGCCGCACGAGAGGCACCCGCAAGGTCGGCACCGAGCGCCGACAACGTGCTCACCTTTCCGAAACGGCAGGCGCAACGGGCCTTCTCCGGCACAAGTGCCTACCGCTGGGGCATGGGGCTTGCTGCCTCGCTTGCCATTCTGCTCGCCGGTGCGGGCGGCTATCTGCTCGGAGGGCTTGCAGGAGAGGCAGGCACGCCGACGGAGCTGGCAGTCCTCGGCGATCCGGTCTTGCGCACGGCACTCGATACGCTTCCCTCGGGAAGCGAGGTGACGCTTTCCGGCGATGCGGGCGCCGCCAGGCTCGTCTCAAGCTTCCGCGACAAGGCCGGTGCGCTCTGCCGGGAATTCGAATTGAAGCGCGCCACCGGCGGCAATACGGTCTCCATTGCCTGCCGCACCGGCGAGGCATGGCGAACGCATCTGGTGGTGTCGTTGCCGGGCGGCGAAGGCGGCTATGCGCCGGCTTCGTCGGTTGCCGCGGTGGACGCCTGGATCGAGGCGACGGAAGCCGGATCGCCGCTCGCCGCCGAAGAGGAAAAGACTGCCCTTGCCACCCTCGGCCAATGAAGGTGAACCGTCACCTGCCGGTCTCCGCCCGAGACGGATAGGCGTCAGTTCTCGTAGGGATCGGCAAGAGCGGCATCCGGACGACTGATCGGATATTTGGTGCGCGACGTCTTGGCCGCCAGCGCCTTCGCGCCCTGCTTTTCGAGCAGCGCGCGGAAGCTCGGATGCATGCCGCCGTCGACATAGGAGTACATCAGCGCCGATTGCGACCCCGCCGACAGGGCATCGAGCTTCTGCACCTCGGCGACCAGCCGCGGGTCGGTCTGGTTGAGCCGTGCCGGGCAAGCCGCCAACGGATCGGCCGGCTCGCCGCCGTCGAACTCGGCGTTGAACATGTAGCGACCGCTGCAAACCGACACCTTGGGCGGTTGCCTGACGAGTTCGAAGGAATCGGACCCTTCCTTCAGCGTCTTCCAGAAGGCGAAATGTTCGCTGCCGCGATAGCGCGCCATGTTTGCCGCGGTCATGCGGAACGGCAGCGCCTGGACCTGGAACTGCCTCTGCCCGCCGGCAAGCGCCGCCTGCACGACCGGATAGATTTCAGCGATGCCCTGATCCGTGACGGCATAGCAGCCGGACGACGAACAGGCGCCATGCACCATCAGCGCGTCACCCGTATAGCCTAGCGCGGACTCGAGCCGGTTCGGATAGCCGAGATTGAAGGACAGGTAATACTGCGACTTCGGGTTCAGCATCGACGCCGAGACGTGATAGAATCCCTCCGGCGCCTGGCGGTCGCCGGTCTGCGTCTTCGGCCCGAGCTTCCCGGACCAGCGGCACATGGGATAGGTCTTGAAGAGGGCATATCTGCCGCTCTTGTCGCGCTTCCATATCTCGAGCTCGCTTTCCTGCTTGAAGATGCGCACGAGAACCGGGCTCTCCGGCGTCATGCCCTTGCGGGCCATCTCCGCCTTGACCTTCGAGGAGAGCGGCGGAACCGTGTTGGCAAGGTCCTCGAGGCCCGAGGACATGCAACCGCTCAGCATCGTTGCAATCAAAAGGCCGGCCGCAAGAGCGCGCGCGACGCCGCCGCGACGCGCAAGCCTGTGCCGAATTGAGAAAATGTCGATCGTCCCCATAGCCATGTCTTGCCAAAGAACTGTGCCAAAGTTTTGTCGGGGCACAGTTAGCACGACAGGGGTTGCGCGAAGGTAAACAGAGCGTTACCCGCAACGATATTCAGCGAAGCTGCCCGCCCGCCATCGATCCACAGTGGCATGCCGGTGATGTGCCGGACTGTCTCCGAGACAGGAATGCGCCAGCACCCGCCTTGCCCGGTCTGCTGTCCATGACGGGGATATCGCCGTCCGGAACGACCACCGGGACTCGGTTTCCGCGACCCTGCGGCGTACCGTGTTCTCGCCCATCCGCTCTCGATCGCATCGGGGCAGACGGCATTGTCGCGCATTTTCGCCCTGCCGGGGCGGCCTTAGCCCCAGCCGGCCCGGAACCAAGGGCCACCAGGGACGTTCATCCGACAAGTCGGTACGGCTGGAGGAACTGTCGTGAAAACGATAACGGAAAGAGCATCGACGCAACAATCCGGGACGACGGCCGGTCATCCTTCGCCGGCTCGGCGTGACGGCCGGGAGCCGCGGGTGGCACCGCCCCAGACGATAGATCTTCCGCTGCCCAAGCCGATCGAGCACGAGGTGGCGGTGCCTGCCGCGGCCAACGGCCACAGTGTCTCCTCCGTCAGAAGATAAAGTGCCTGATCGCAACCTCGATTATCTTTTCCATCATTATTAGGAGATGTTGCAGGTGCGAAATCGAACTGTTTTCGGTTAAGCTGTTGCGATCAGTTTGACTGATTGATTCTTGCCGACTGTTCTTCCTAGCCACAACGGGGTCTGACCATGAACGACGTGAGAATGGAATGGATTAGCAAGCGCGCGTATTCTCTCTGGGAGCGGGACGGCCGCCCCTGCGGCAGGGATCGCGAACATTGGGAGCAGGCCACCCGCGAACGGGACGAGTTCGAACGGGTGGCGCTGCCCCGCGGCAAAAAGGGCAAGGGCGACAAGGAAGCCGACGCCCTGACGCAGGTGGCGATCGCCGGTTCCAAAAAGCTTCGCACCGCGCTTTCCGAAGCCAGCGGGGCACAGGCAGGCAAGCCGGCCAAGGCCATCAAGGAAAAAATCGCCGCCCCGCATTGAGTGGCGCATCGGACATCGACCCGAACGATCCCGACAGTCGAGGGTTTCGCCCCAAACCGAAGCCCGAAACGAAAGGATCGGGCATGCCTTCTATCAAATCTGCAAGCATCCTCATTCTGGCCACGGACGGATATGAGTGTTCCGTGTTGCATGTGCCACGCGACGAACCGGCCAAGCGTGCCGGTCGTGAAGAACTTCGTGCATGCGCAAAGATTGCAGCTGCCATTTGCCAAGATCCCTGGTCGCTGACCGAGGCGACGCTTTGCGCGATGCGGGCGTCAGCGATCGTCGTCCCGGAAAAGTCGGATGCAACGGGGACGGACGGAACAATGGCGAGGCTCTGCGGTTACCGCACGCGAGGAGCCTCGCATTTGTCCCACCCAGGAGATACCCACATGGCTGAGAAAACGCTGAACGACCTGTTCTACGACACGCTCAAGGACATCTATTATGCCGAACGTCAGGTGCTGAAGGCCCTGCCGAAAATGGCGCGCGCGGCCCAATCCTCGAAGCTGAAGACCGCATTCGAAAAGCACAGGGAAGAGACCGAGGGCCACGTCGAACGCCTGCAGCAGGTGTTCGACAAGATCGGCAAGCGGGCACAGGGCAAGACCTGCGAAGCGATCCAGGGCATCATTGCCGAGGGCGAGGAGATCATGGAAGAGTTCAAGGGCACACCCGCCCTCGACGCCGGTCTCATTTCCTCGGCGCAGGCGGTCGAGCACTACGAGATCACGCGCTACGGCACCTTGAAGGCCTGGGCCGAGCAGCTTGGACATGCGGAAGCCGCCCGGCTTCTCGACGCCACGCTGAAGGAGGAAGCGAAGACCGACGAGGCATTGACGGCGCTTGCCGAAAGCGTCGTCAATGCCGCCGCGCAGAAGAAGGTGGCCTGAACATCGGAATGGAAGGGCGGCATAAGCCGCCCTTCCATTTGTCCGGAAAGCCTCCGGCAAGGCTTCCGGAGGAGAATGGCGCGGCTCATTGGAACCCTCGCCATGTATCAGCCCTTCATTCCGAAAATCGTCGGCGGAACGGACCGCATCGACAGACTTGACCCGGGGCCGACCCGCGCGGCCGTACAGGCTGAAGCGCAGCGGCGCCTGACATCCGCCGGCTACAAAGCCTTCCGCGCACGCGAAATTGCAACGGGACGGCCGGTGCCGGCCGCGCTGCGTTATCTGGCAATGCAGATCGAATTCGTTGCAGACGCCCTGTCATCTCGGCGGCGTATCCCCGACGACTTCGACTCGGACAAATACTGGCCATCGCATCACCGGCAATCGAACGAAACGCCGTGAGCGTTTGCTGAAGCGGAATCAGCTCCCCGTCGAAAGGCGTGGAAAGGTCGGTGGTGTCGCCCATGATACTCCTCCCGGGCAGCGCAGCCGAAACACCACGCAGACACAAAAGTTCTGTGCGCAGCAGTCGCATGGCGACGTCGCCGACGACGCGATCGGGGTTTTTACGGAACCTTTCCAGACCCTCGACATTCCGATTTCCAGAAATGGAGACGGACCGGATGCCCACCAACACGATGCCAAAGGATCTCTACTCCCGCCTTGAACGGGAATGGCTGGAGATGAGCCGTCCTTCCGCCGCAAAGCCGGAGACTTGTCCCGGCCGGTCGAGCCTTTCGGCCTCGAAAGGCGAGGCTGCATCCGGCTCGCGTGTGCCCGGCTAGCTGAATTCGGTTCACACATCACCAACCGGCCGCGGCGCCCGGAGACTGCGCAGGCGGGCGCACCGCGGAGCATGACAGGAGACGCCCATGCGACGACATCTTGCACAGGCAGACGGCAGGGGCGTGCTCTCCGTTGACGGAGACACGTCGCCCGTTGCCTATCACCTCACGGCCTTCGAGACGACTGGCGACGGCCGGATTGCGGTCAAGGTGGAGCTGAAGGTTCCGCGCGACTGGCTGATGGAGCGCCGTTTCGGCGCGGAAGCGACACTGCTGCGCGAAGGCGGCCACCGATCGGTCGTGCGCCCCCGGAAACCGGTCAGCCTCGGCTCGGCAATTTCCGTTTCCCTGGAGACGGAACAGGCATGCAGGGACAGTGACGCTCTCGCGCGCCTGTTTCCGGAGTTTTCAGGTCGCGGCAAACAAAACGCAACTGAGCCGTCGCGACCTCCGCCTCCAACGGAGCACAGCGCATAAATGACCGGCAGCGGCCGGCGCGTTACAGAAGGAGAATGTCATGAACAACATCATCTATCTCGTCGGACTCGTCGTTATCGTCGTCGCCATCCTGTCCTTCCTCGGTTTCGGCTAGCCGGCGTGTCTGCGGGGCCGGTGAGCCTGAACCCTTGCCGCGACATGTCGACCCTCAGGCATCCGCGAGCCCGGAATAGAGGGCCGCATAGGTGTCGCGCAGCACATTCTTCTGCACCTTGCCCATCGTGTTGCGCGGCAGGTTCTCGACGAAGATGACTCTCTTGGGCTGCTTGTAGCGCGCCAGCCGGTCCTTCAAACCGTCCAGAACCGCCCTTTCGTCGAGCGATGCGCCCGCCCTGCGCACCACGACGGCCGTGACGCCTTCGCCGAAGTCCGGATGCGGCACGCCGATGACCGCGCTTTCGACAACGCCGGGCATGCCGTCGATTTCGGTCTCCACCTCTTTCGGATAGATATTATAGCCGCCGGAAATGACGAGGTCCTTTCCTCGTCCGACGATGTGCACATAACCACGCTCGTCGATCCTGCCGAGATCCCCGGTGATGAAGAAGCCGTCGGTGCGGAATTCCGCCTTGGTCTTTTCCGGCATGCGCCAATAGCCCTTGAAGACGTTCGGCCCCTTCACCTCGATCATGCCGGTCTCGCCGTCGGAAAGCGGCCTGCCGCACTCCGGGTCCGTCACCCGCAGAGAGACCCCCGGCAGGGGGAACCCGACCGTGCCCGCAAGGCGCTCGCCGTCATAGGGATTGGAGGTATTCATATTGGTCTCGGTCATACCGTAGCGCTCAAGAATCGCATGGCCGGTCTTCGCCTCGAAGGCGCGGTGCGTTTCCGCCAGCAGGGGCGCCGAGCCCGACACGAAGAGCCGCATGCCGGCCGTCCGCTCCCGCGTCAATCCGTCATGCTGGACAAGACGGACATAGAAGGTCGGCACGCCCATCATCACGGTTGCCGCGCCCAGGAGGCGCAGGACGTCCTCCGCGTCGAACCTCGCGAGGAAATACATCGACGCGCCCGACAGCAGCACGACATTCGAAGCGACAAACAGGCCGTGGGTGTGGAAGATCGGCAGCGCATGGATCAGCCGGTCGGCCCGGCTGAAGCGCCAGCAATCCCGAAGCGTCGCCGCGTTGGACAGGAGATTGCCGTGCGTCAGCATCGCGCCCTTGGAGCGTCCGGTGGTGCCGGAGGTGTAGAGGATCGCCGCAAGATCGTCCGGCCCGCGTTCGGCATCGAGAAAATCCGCCTCCTCGGCCAGCGACAGTTCCATCAGCGAGCCGCCGCCCGTTTCGTCCAGCGTCTCGACATGCGCGCCATGGCCCACGGCGACCCCTGCAATGCCGGCATGCGCCTTTGGTGTGCAGACGACGAGACGCGGCTCGGCGTCACCGATGAAATAGTCGAGCTCGGCCAGCGTGTAGGCAGTGTTGAGCGGCAGATAGACGGCGCCGGCGCGCACGCAGGCAAGGTAGAGCATCAGGGCCTCCGGGCTCTTCTCCACCTGCGCCGCCACCCGGTCGCCCGGCCGGACCCCGAGCGTGTCGAGCACACCGGCCAGCCGCCCCGAGAGCGCCAGCATGTCGCCATAGGTCCAGCGCCTGCCGTCCAGTGTTTCGATGAAGCAACTGTCGGGTCTGGCCGCTGCCCGGATCGCGTCAAAAAGATGGTTGCTCATGCGCTGAACTCCCTGCTCCCCTTCTTTTTCCTGTCCTGGTCTTCGGCAGCCGCGCCGTCGCCGAACGGCACGAGGCTGCGGCCGCGGTCCGCCGGAACGAGCCGTCGGATCGCTGGCGTGGTCACCACCTCGTTGCGGCCGGCAAAGGCCTCGTGGTTCGTCTCGATGTCGTCAAGCTTGTAGAGGTAATTCACCATCAGCCCATGCGCCTGCCGCATCGCCCGCGGCGCGCGATCCGCCAGGAAATTGATGCGTTCAAGGCGCGCACCGTTGCCGAGATGGAAGCGGGCGACCGGATCAATCACGCGTCCATTCGCCGCCCGCGCCTTCAGGAAATACCAGGCGGCGGCGGCCGTCATCACCGGCTGCACGGCGGCAACCGTTTCCGGTTCGTCCGCCCACCCCCCTTCATCGAGAGCGGCGAGCTTGGCCTTCTCGGCCTCGCCCAGCACGTCGGACGCCTCGGTCCGCCGCTCGCGCGCGAGCCAATCGGCAAAGCCCGGCACCGGCGAGAGCGTCACAAAGGTGTCCAGCTTCGGCAGGTCGCGGCGCAGATCCTCAACGACCTGCTTGATCAGGAAGTTGCCGAAGGAGATGCCGCGCAGGCCCTCCTGGCAGTTCGAGATCGAATAGAAGACGGCCGTCGATGCCTCGCCGGCGCGGATCGTCGCGCGATCCTCCCGCAGCAGATCGTCAATCCCCGACGGCATCTCCCGGGTCAGCGCCACTTCGACGAAAATAAGGGGATCATCGACGAGCTGCGGATGGAAGAAGGCGAAGCATCGCCGGTCCTCCGGCGCGAGGCGCCGCCTCAGCTCGTCCCAGCCGCCGATGTGATGCACCGCCTCGTAGCGGATGATCTTCTCCAGGATGTCGGCCGGCGTCGACCAGCTGATCGGCCGCAGGACGAGAAAGCCGCGATTGAACCAGGAGCCGAAGAGGTGGGCGAAATCGGCATCGACCGCCTCGAGGTCACGATCCTCGGCCTTGAGCTTCAGGAGCACCTCCCGCATCCGCACGAGTGTCGCGATGCCGTTCGGCGCGAGGTTGAGCCGGCGGATCAGTTCCTGGCGGCGCGGCTCGGCGGCGACATGGAGCTCCAGCAGCGCCTTCGGGCTCTGGCTTGCCCGATACGCCTCGATCGCCGCCTCCAGCCGCTCGGTCTTCGGGCCGAAGCGGGCGAGCAGCATGCGCATGAAATCACGCTGTCTCTCCGTGTCGAACGCCCGCCAGCGGTCGAGGATGTCCTTGGCGAGCGCCATGCCGGACGCCTCGCCGCGGCTCGACAGCAGCGTCTCGCACCGTGCCTCGATGGTCGCGATCGGATCGAGCGCATCGTCACGGGCGCCGAAGGACAGGAACCGCCGCCCCCGCTCGGTGATCGTCTGCAACATGTCGCTGAAGAGGGAGGTGGTGTTCATTGCACGGCCCCAAGCATCTGGTTCGGCAACCAGGTGGCGATATCAGGAAAGATGCAAAGAATGACGATCGCAAGGAACATCACGAGCACATAGGGCAACGCCCCCCACAGGATGTCCTTCGTCGGTATCGTCGGGGCGATGGCATTGATGACAAAGAGATTGAGGCCGATCGGCGGCGTGATCAGCCCGACCTCCATGTTGATCGTCAGCACGATCGCGAACCAATAGGGATCGAAGCCTGCCTGCGTGACGATGGGAAAGAGCATCGGCGCGGTCATCACGATCACTGCGACGGGTGGCAGGAACATGCCGCAGACCAGCAGGAAAACGTTGATGACCAGCATCAGCACCCAGCGGTTCACCTCCATGTCGGCAATCGCCGAGGCGATCGTCTGGGTGACGAAGAGCGACGAGAGCGCAAAGGCGAAGAGCTCCGCCGCCGCCATGATCATCATGATCATAACGCTCTCGCGCATGGCCGAGCCGAAGATGCCGGCAATGCGTTTCACCTGGAAGAGGCGGTAGGCGACGACGACGACGGCGAGCGTCAGGAAGGCGCCGGCACCCGCTGCTTCCGACGGCGTGGCGATGCCGCCGTAGAGCACATAGAGCGTGCCCGCGATGATCAGCAGGAAGGGCAGGATGCGCGGCATGCCGGCAAGCCGCTCCTTCAGCGTGTAGCGGACCGCGCGCGCGTCGAATTCATATCCCTTGCGCTTGCAGTCGATGACCGCCCAGATCATGAACATGACCGTCAGCATGATGCCGGGAACGACGCCGGCCATGAAAAGCCGCCCGATGGAGGTTTCCGTGGCGATGCCATAGACGATGAGCGTGACGGACGGCGGGATCAGGATGCCGAGCGTCCCGCCGGCCGCGATCGATCCGGTCGCGACGGAGTTCGGATAGCCGCGGCGCAGCATCTCCGGGATACCCATCTTGCCGATCGCGGCACAGGTTGCCGGCGACGACCCCGTCATGCCGGAGAAGATTGCGCAGGCGCCGATATTCGACAGGACGAGGCCGCCGGGAATGCGGTTCAGCCAGCGGTCCAAGGCAGTATAGAGATCCGACCCCGCCGGCGACGAGGCGACGGATGCGCCCATCAGCACGAACATCGGGATCGAGACATAGGCGAGATTGGCGATGCCGGAGAACATCGTGTCGCCGAGCACATGGAAGATGGCCGCGCCGCTCTGCAGGTAGAGGGCTGCGAAGGCCGCAAGCCCGAGGGCAAAGGCAATCGGCATGCCGGTCGCCAGCAACGCGAAGAGGCATCCGATGATCATCAGGCCTGCAAGGGTCGGACTCATCGCGGCAACTCCTTCGGAAGGGGCAGGTCGTGTCGGCTATCGTCTGTGGGCTGGTCCGCAATCGGCGCATGGGCGCCCGCCGGTGCCCTGCCCGTCGTCAGAAGCAGGAGGATCTGCGCGACGTATTGCAGGCAAAGGACTGCGAAGCCGACTGGCAACGCCGAAAGCGGCACCCAGAGCGGCGGCGCCCAGACGCTCGAATGGCGCCAGTTGCCAAGCCAGGCCTCATGGAACTGTACCCAGGTTGCGATGAGCATGATCACGCAGAAGGCAAGCCCCAGGGCGCTCGCCAACAGTTTCATGCCGGCGCGCGTGCGCTGGCTGACGAGCATCTCGACGACGTCGACGCCGACATGCCCGCCCTTCATCAGCACATAGGGCGCGCCGAGGAACATCGCCGCCGTGGCGGAAAACACGACGAAATCGGTCTGCCAGATCGTCGGGAGGCGGAAAACGTAGCGCATCAGGATCATCTGGCAGACGACCAGCATGGCCGCGACGATGAGGAGCGTGGAGACGACGGCCAGTGCGCGCGACAAAGCACCAACCACCCGCATATAGGCGTTGACCATCTGAGACTTCCTTGCCGACTCTGGTTTGGCGGCAAGCGCGAAAGCGCCTGCCGCGCTTGCCGGGCCCGCCTATTCGACCGCGAGAGCCTTCTCGATCAGCTTGTCGCCGTTCGGCACATTGGTGGCGAAATTCTTGTAGGAAGACTGCCTGGCGACGTCCAGCCAGGCATCATAATCCGCCTTCGACATTTCAACCACCTCAACGCCTGCCTTCTTGTAGGTATCGATCATGATCTGGTCGCCCTTGCGGACTTCCTCGTTGAAATAGGCCTCCGCCTTTTCGCCGGCGGCAAGGATGGCCTTCTGCTGTGCCTCCGTCAGCCCGTCGAAGACCTGCTTGGAGACGAGCACCGGCTCGTACATGAACCAGAGGGCATTCTCTCCCGGCGCCGTCAGGCACTTGGCGTGCTCGAACAGGCGATAGGAGACGAAGCTTGCCGACGAGGTGTTCGCGGCGTCGAGCACCCCGGTCTGCATGCCCGTATAGATTTCCGACGACGGCATGGAGGAAATCGAGGCCCCGGCTGCGACCAGCATTTCCTCGAACGCCGGACCCGCGGCCCGGATGACCTGGCCCCTGATCGTCTCCGGCGACGTGATGCAGCCTTTTTTCGAGGCGAAGGCGCCGGAGAGCCATGCATCGGCGATCACCATGGCGCCGGCCTTGTCGATGACTGCCTTGATGTCCTTCATGAAGTCGGAGTCGTTGAGCCGCATCGCGCGGTCGAAGTTGCCGACGAGGCCCGGCATCAGCGTCGCCGAGAATTCGGGATGACGCCCTGAAGCATAGTCGAGCGGGAAAGACGTCATGGCGAGCAGGCCGCGGGTCACCGCATTCCACTGGTCGTTCGGCTTGTAGAGCGACGCGCCGGGAAAGACCTGGATTTCGAGATCGACATTCGCGGCGGCAACTTCGCGGGCGATCAGCTGCACCATCTCGTCACGGATGTCGCCCTTGCCACCCGGAAACTGGTGCGACGCCTTCAGGACCGTCTGCGCGGACGCGCCTGTCGTGATGCCGGCCACAAGCCCGGCCGAGACACACAGCATATGTGCGAAACTTCTCATTTTATCCTCCCTGATATTCCGGCCCTCCAGCCGGATTGCTATGATTGTGCCTCCAGATTGCGCACAATGTCAATCTTTATGTATACAAGAATGGCGTAATTGCATATTCTATGGCGAAGCGAGGACTGAAATGGCCGGCAATACTTTTCACAAGCTGCGGGACGAAATCGAAAACGGCATCGTCACCGGGGAGTTCGAGCCCGGCGAGCGGCTTGACGAAGTTCAGCTGGCCACCCGCTACGGCGTGTCGCGCACGCCGATCCGGGAGGCCCTGATGCAACTGAGCGCGATCGGGTTCGTCGAGATCCGGCCGCGCCGGGGCGCGGTCGTGGTGGATCCCGCGCCGGAACGCGTCTTCGAGATGTTCGAGGTCATGGCGGAAATGGAGGGCATGGCCGGCGCCTTCGCCGCCCGCCGGCATACGGAAGAGGACCGTGCAGCCTTGGTTGCCGCTCACGCGCAATGCGAGGCGGCGGCGATCAGCGAGGACACGGACCGCTACTACTACGAAAACGAGACCTTCCACCGGGCCATCTATGCCGCAAGCCACAGCGGTTTCCTGGAGGAGCAGTGCATCGCGCTGCACCGGCGGCTGCGCCCCTATCGTCGGCTGCAGCTGCGCGTGCGAAACCGGATGAAGGTGTCGCTGAAGGAGCACGGCGACATCGTCGCTGCGATTCTTGCCGGCGACATGGAGGCCGCACGCACGCTGCTGCGCGGCCATATCGCGGTCCAGGGCGACCGCTTCGGCGACCTCGTCGCCACGCTCGGCAAACGCGACAGGCGGAAGTCCTTGATGGGATGATGATGACCGTAAAAGGTTTACCGGCCTCGCTACAGACCAATCGGCAGCAGGCACGATCGCCCATTCGGTTCGAAATGCCGGGATGAAACCTGTTGCACCGCCGCGACGGAGCCTTTAAGCCGGGCGCGGCCCTTGCGAGCGAACTGTTGGGCTCGACCGTCAACCATGAGCGCGCGATGGACCTCAAATCCAGAATCAAACTCGTCAGGACAACGAAGAAATTCAATTCGGACTGGTACCGCTCCCGCTATCCCGACGTCGGCGCGCTCGGCATGGAGTCCGTGACGCACTACCTGAAATACGGCGCGGCGCTCGGCAGAGATCCCGGACGCGCCTTCGATGCCCGCTACTATCTGGCGACATATCCGGATAGCAGCAACGCCGAAAGCCCGCTCGAACACTACGCGCTCCACGGCCGACTGGAACGATGGCCCTGCCAGCCGGAACCCGATGCCGACCGTGCCTCGTTAAAAGCCCTTAGCCATACCCAGGGGAAGCTCCATTCCCTCGGCTTCACTCGACCGGCACTCGATGACCTCGAGGCTCTCGTCGCACACGAACCGGCAGGACCGTCCAATGCGCACGCCGCTCGGGCCTTGGCCTTCTGGTATTTGCGCATGCGCTCGCAGGATGGTTATTCGCGCGCACTTCATTACATCGACCGGGCCCGATCGTCCGGTGATACAGACGCGGCCTTTCAACGGGCACTTGCGACGGCGGAGCTTCTCTGCTGCCATGGCCTCGGTGATGCCGAAGGAGGCAAGCGCGTTTACGAACGGGCGGCTCTTGCCGGGCAGGTCACACACGACATGCTGCTCGCATGGTCGAACCTTCAGCCGACGCTCGCCGAGCGTTGCCTTCTGATCAACCAAGTCCTTCGCGCCGAGAGAATCAGTCCCATTGCGCTATCCTGCGACACCCGTCTGCCGGCCTATGACCGGCTGGACGCAGAACCGGACAGTCTCGTCGAAGAAGGCCCACGGGTGTCCGTTCTCGTGGCCGCCTACCAGGCGGCGGGCACGATCGTGACAGCCCTTCGCTCGCTGATGCGGCAGAGCTGGCGCAATCTCGAAATCGTCGTCATCGACGACTGCAGCCCGGACGATACGGCCGCCGTCGTCCGCGACGTTGCCGCATCCGATCCGCGCATTCGCCTCATCCGGATGGAGCGCAACGGCGGCGCCTATGTCGCGCGCAATCACGGCCTGGATCTTGTCACCGGCGATTATGTGACGATCCATGACGCCGACGACTGGTCGCACCCTGCCAAGATCGAAACACAGGTCCGTTTCCTTGAGACACATCCGCAGCATATGGCCTGCACCTCGGAACAGGCACGGGCGACACCCGACCTCCGCTTCGAACGGCTGACCGTTGGGGGCCGGGTCGTCATCGCCAACACCTCCTCGTTGATGTTTCGCCGCGCTCCTATGCGCGAGACACTCGGCTACTGGGATACGGTCCGCTTCTCCGCAGACAGCGAACTCGTCAACCGAATGCGGCTCGTCTGGGGGCATGACACCGTCGTCGATCTTGCGACCGGCCCGCTCTCATTCCAGAGGGACGCCGACACGTCGATCACCAACGACGGCGCATTGGGACTGAAGGGATTCCTCTTCGGTGCCAGGCGCGAGTACCTGGCCGCACAAAAGTTCCATCACCAGTCCGGTCGTTCTCTGAAATATGAGAAGAGTGGACGTCCCTTTCCCGTCCCGGCGCTCATGACCCCGGATCGCCCGAAAAGGGGCGACATCCGGCAGATCGATCTCGTTATGGCGGGCGACTTCCGAAGCCCCGACGAGACCCTGCGGGCATGCGCCGAGGAAATCCGCATCGCGCAGGCTGCCGGCCTCACGATCGGCCTCTTCGAGATGTTCCGCTATGATCAGCCGCCCACGACGAATGGTGCAATCGCACCCCAGATTCGCAGCCTTGTCGACGGCAGTTCCATCCGGATGCTGGTCTATGGCGAAAATGTCAACTGCCGTCATCTCATCGTCCGCGATCCGCGAGTGCTCCATTACGAGCAGCGGTATCTGCCGACGCTCAAGGTGCAAACCGCCGCGGTGCTTGTTGGTGCCGAGGCGACGGGATTCCTGTTGCAATCGGACGCCCCATCGATCTGCGCAGCCGCACTCCAGCGCCATTTCGCCGCCGCCACCGACTGGTACCCGCTCGATCCCTTAGCCGCACAGCAGTTTGCCCGACTGGCCGAGCAGCCATCGGCTGCATCTGCTGCGCCCCGACCGATATGGCCTTCGGTCATACACCTCGCGTCCTGGCAACGCCCGCCAAACCATCAGGCTGCCGGCCCACCGAAGATCGGCATCATCCGACATGAAGCGCCGCAAGACAGGCGACCGGCCTGGTGCGAGTTGGCAACGACGGAATTGGCAGGTTACGAAGTCCATCTCATCGACCGACACGAGGGCCGTGTCCCACCGCCCGACAACCTGTCCGACACCTGGACTTGGCATCCGTACGAAGGGAACGGTGGGCGGAGCTGTCTGGCCGACCTCGATATCTTCCTGCATTTCGATCCGCCGGAAGCGGCAGATCCTTTTGCACGCCCAATCCTCGAGGCGATGGCGACAGGCATTCCGGTCATTGCCGCGCCTTGCTTTCGTGAGGTTTACGGGGATGCCGCCCTCTATGTTACGCCCGACGGCGCCCAGGGCGCGATTGCCGGCCTCTTGAGCGATCAAGCCGCGGCGATTGCACAGGTGAAAAGAGCAACGGAATACGTTGCGCGGGTGTTCGGCGATCATTGCTATCTGGAGTTTCTATGCGCGGCGGGATTGAAGACGAGTTAAAGAATTTTTGCATCGGAGCGCAGTTCTCCTGCCCTCCGATGCCAGGCGAAAAGATTGACATTCCGCGGCTCGCGGGAAAATAGGCTCTCCCGCGCGACACCGCATGACGGGTTGCATTCGCCGTCGGACGCGGGCACACAAACCTTGTCAGCGGGGGAATTAAGCGTCTTGCAATGTCCATTTCGCGTGCAAGAGCATACCGGAGAGGGCGATGGACAACGGAAATGGCGCCAGCACGTTAAATATCGAACAGCCGGCAATCTGCTACTTCTGCGGCCCGGGCGACATTGCACATATGATGGTGTCCGTTCGCTCCGTACTTCAGAATGAGGACGGCAGCCGAAATTTGACATTTATCGTTGCTCACAGGGGTCTGGAAGACGGTGACATCGATGTGGTGTCGGATTTCTTCCGCGCCTTCGGCAACGTCGGATTTCAGCTGCTAGACTGTGGTGCGACGGCTTTTATCGGCGATGGTTTTGATGCGCTTGCAGCACTGATCCCATGGCATCAGGCCTATATGCTGACGCCGCTACTTTTCCCGGATCGTAAAGATATCCTGGTGTTGTCGCCGGCGTCAGTGTCGTGTCGTCCACTTTCGGCATTGACGGAGCCGTGCTCCGCTTATGGCGCCCCTCTCATCGAAGGCTTTGTCGATGCGCGTATGGTTGAGCGCTGTCACGGGGGTGCGGAGATCGAGCATGACGGCAGAAGCCTGACACTTGCCTCCTACATGGACGATGTCTTGGAGGGCGTGGCGGCTGAAAGCTACATCGGTTCAGACTGCCTGTTGTGGCATCTCGCCGATTTGAGGGAGCAGGGAAACTGGTACGCCGGAAGATTGGAAGCCGCCTTAAAAAAGGATCTGGTCTTTGCCTCCGATACCCTGAACTTCGTCTTCGGCCAACGGACCCTGGCGTGGGCCGAAGACCGCGGCACGCTGCTCGCCTTCGACGACGAGGGTGAAGCCGTCAGCGTCCGCGCCGAGAACACCGTCGTGCTCATCGCCTATCGCAACAACGTCGGGCCGTGGAATCGCCCGGGCCTAGGCCTGTCATCTCGCTTTTGGTACTGGGCGAAACAAACGCCACGCTACATGGTGCTGCTTTCTGAATTCAAGAGTGCGATCGGATTTACCGAGATTCACCGAAGCGAAACCGTCCTGGCCGAGACGGTCTCCGTGGTCGTGCCGGCCTACAATGCCGGCCCGCATCTCGCGGCTTGCCTTGCATCCATCCTGGTGCAGGAGGTCGATGTCGAGATCATCGTCGTCGATCCCTCCTCAACTGACGACACGTCCCATACGCTGGCACTGTTCGAAGCGGCCTTTGCCTGCGTGCGTGCGATCCGGCTGCCGGAGCGAACCTGGTCCGGCGAGGCACGCAACGCCGGCTTGCGGCACGCGGCGGGAAACTTCGTCGCCTTTCTCGACGCCGACGACGTCTATGCCACACCGCACAGCCTGCGGACGCTCGTTGCATCCTGCATCGAGCACGACGCCGACATGGCCTACGGACGAATCGGTACTCTGCGACCCGATGGCACGACGCTCGACAAGGCCGATATCGAGAACCCCGACCGGGCGGGGCTGGTGACAATCGATGATTCGACCGCGACACACACACCGCTGCACCATCATCGCTACATCTTCCGCAAGAGCTTCCTCGATAGGAAACAGCTTTCCTATCCCAACCACCGTCGGGGACAGGATTTGGTATTCCTCGCCCGTTGCCTGACCTCGGTCGATCGGCTGGCCAGCGTGCCGGAACTCGTGCACCTGCATCGCCTCGGACGGGGCGGGCGCCGATTCTCCTACGAAGACGTCCGCGACCTCATCCATGCCTTCGCCGATGTCGCCCATATCTTCACGCAGGCAGGCCGCGCGCAATATGCGTTCATCTCGATCCGGGCACGGCTTGCAATGCTGCTCGGCAACATCATGTCGCTCGAGAAGACCGAAGACAAAATATACCTCATCGGCAAACTCCGCGGCCTGAAATCGGTTTTCGGTCTTTCCATTCCCGAGATCACCAGCCTGGACCAGCAGCACGCATCGAATATTGCCACCTTCGAGATGCAGCTCTTTTTCGGCGCGTCCGATCGGGAAATCGTTGACGCCTACCAACAATTTCCTGGTCAATTCCCGCCACTCGGACAACAGGAGAAATTGCAGAGCCGGGCAAAACGGATCGCCGGACTGACCACCAAGGTGGAGCACCGGGGGGCTGAGATCGTTCGGCTCAGGCAGAACGCCGGCAAGTTCAAGGAGGAAATCGCCAGGCTCACCGAGAAATGTGATCTGTCCAAAGCGGAAGCCGAGGGCCTGCGAAGGCAGGCGACTCTTTTGAAGAAGGATCTCGAGGCCGCGCGGCGGCGTGTCGAGACGCTGGAATCGCTGCCGTCCTACCGGCTTGGCCGTTTCCTCGTAAAAATCGTCAGACGCGTTAGTCTCGCCGTTAGGAGAAAGACATCGCTCGGTCGGGATTAGACAGTCAAGAAAACCGAAGCGGTTCAAGCGCACTCACTCAACAAGACAATCGCCTCTTGCGGAACACAAAAGGAACAGATAGTGTCCGTTCTGGATTTGTTTCGACACCGAGGCCAAACATGCTGACGCGCAAGCAACAAGAGCTGCTTCTGTTCATCCACGAGCGAATGAAGGAGTCTGGTGTGCCCCCTTCCTTCGACGAAATGAAGGATGCGCTGAACCTCGCGTCGAAGTCGGGAATTCACCGGCTGATCACGGCGCTCGAGGAGCGGGGCTTCATCCGGCGTCTCCCGAACCGGGCCCGCGCGCTGGAAGTGATCAAACTTCCGGAGGCCTTTTCTCCAACCCTGCAGCCCCGGCGCGGTTTTTCGCCCGCGGTGATCGAAGGCAGCCTCGGCAGGCCTCCCCAACCGGCACCGTCCCAGCGCGCGCCACGGGAAATGGACAGCGCGGTCAGCGTTCCGGTCATGGGGCGCATTGCGGCCGGCGTGCCTATTTCGGCGATCCAGAACAACACGCACGACATCACCGTCCCGGCCGAGATGCTCGGCAGTGGCCAGCACTATGCTCTTGAGGTCAAGGGCGACTCAATGATCGAGGCCGGCATTCTCGACGGCGACACGGTGATCATCCGCAATACCAGCTCCGCCAATCCGGGCGAGATCGTCGTCGCCCTCGTCGACGACGAGGAGGCGACGCTGAAGCGCTTCCGCCGCAAGGGCGCCTCCATAGCGCTGGAAGCCGCAAATCCGGCCTACGAGACCCGCATTTTCGGACCGGACCGCGTGAAGATCCAGGGCAAACTCGTCGGCCTCATTCGCCGCTATCATTGATCGTCCGCTGCCGCTTTGCCGGCTGGATCGACGATTGCCCGTCGTGTTCCGTATTGACGAAGCGGTGGTCTGCCCTATCCCGCCGTGCCCAGCATCCGCCGCGCGGAAGCGCGCCGTATCCTTGCCACCACCGGCTTGAAGTCGATGATCACCAGCCAGACTTCTCGCCAAAGCCGCCATCGGAAGCGCCGTGTGCGAGGGGGCCGCAGCATCACAGCGTCAAAGGGCAGCAAGCTGCCATCTGGCGCGCCGTATCCGAGACCCGGTCGACAACCAGGCCGACGACCCGATCTCCGCCCCTTCCACGACGGCGACGACCGCGCGGCCGGATCGATGACCGGGACGACCGAGCCACGCAGGTTCATGACGCCGATGACGCCGGGCGGTGCGTGGGCAGCGGCCTTGCCGCTGCCCATCCCCGATTTCCCGGATAGACGGCGTCCTGACGCAGGACCGCTGCCACCGACATGGAAGGCGATGATTTCCAGCGTCCGCCTTGCGCGGAGATCGGACCCTTTGTCAAAACTCCTCCCATTCGCTTGCGGCGGCAGCCGTCGCGGCCCTGCCGCCGCCAAAGGCGCCGGCCAGTTTCTGGCCAAGGACACGGGCAGGTGAGGCGACGGGGCGGCTGTCGTGGCCGATGGCGCGCGGAGCCGATGCACCGTCGCCCAGCTTGAAGCGGGCGATCAGCCGGGCAAGGTTGGAAGCCTCCTCGGCCAAGCGGTTGGTCGCTGCTGTCGATTCCTCGACCATCGCCGCATTCTGCTGCGTCACCTGGTCCATCTCGTTGACCGCGGTCGAGACCTCCGAGAGGCCGGTCGACTGCTCCTTGGCGGCGGTGGCGATCGAATGCACATGCTCGTTGATCTTGACCACGTGGCTCTGGATCAGCGTCAGCGCCTCGCCGGTCGCCGTCACCAGCTTGACGCCGGATTGAACCTCGCCGCTCGAGCGGGAGATCAGCGCCTTGATGTCCTTGGCGGCTCCGGCCGAGCGTTGGGCGAGTTCACGCACTTCCTGGGCGACGACGGCAAACCCCTTGCCGGCGTCGCCGGCGCGGGCGGCTTCGACGCCGGCGTTCAGCGCCAGCAGGTTGGTCTGGAAAGCGATCTCGTCGATGACGTTGATGATCTGGCCGATCTCGCCGGAGGCCTGTTCGATGCGGCCCATGGCGGAGACGGCATCCTTGACCACCGAACTCGACTGCTCGGTACTGTGGCGGGCTTCATCGACCATGTGGCTGGCCTCCGTTGCCCGTTCTGTCGAGCTTCGGACTGCGACGGTGATTTCTTCCAGTGCCGAGGAGGTTTCCTCCAGGGATGCCGCCTGCTGTTCGGTGCGCTTGGAGAGATCGCCGGACGCCATCCGCATCTCGCCGGCGCCGCCATTGATCGTGTCGATCGCGGCGCGGACCTCGCCGAGTACGGAACGGAGATTGGCCATCGTCGCGTTGACATTGCCCTGCAGTTCGCCGAAGGCGCCCTGGAATTCGCCGCGCATACTTTCGGTCAGATCGCCTTCGGCCAGCGCCGAGATCACCCGCCGGGTTTCGGCGACCCCGCGATCGACCGAGGAAACCAGTTCGTTGACGCTTGCCGCAAAGCGGTTAAGATCGGCATTGTCATAGTCCTTGTTGATGCGTTGCGTGAAATCACCGGCCACTGCCGCCGACACCACCGTGCCGATGCTTGACTGCAGGTCGGCGCTTTTCGCCTGCAGCGCCGCCTCCTGTGCGTTCATGTCGCGCACCTTGATGCCGTTCTGCTTGAACACTTCGACTGCGCGCGCCATCGCGCCGATTTCGTTTGTCCGGTCAGTGAAGGGGATTTCGACCGAGAGGTCACCGTCGGCGAGAGTCCGCATGACGTCCGTCGTCCGGTCGATCGGACGGGAGACGCCGACGATCGCGAAGGCCACCGCGCCGAGACCGGCGCATACTGCAAGACCGAGCATCATGAAGGTCGCGATGCGGGCGCTCAGATAGTCGGCCCTACTGTCCTCATAACTCTGTTGGGCGCCCCTGATGTTGATGTCGCGGAACCCATCAGCCAGATTGTCCATTTCATTGTAGGTGTTGCGCATATCGCTGGTGAGGAAGTTCGCCGCTTCGTCCTTCTTGCCGGCGCGGGACATCGAGAGCAGTTCTTCATGCTGCTTCATATAGGTCGCGAGAACATCCTTGAACTTGGCGTAAAGCTTAGCCACCTCGGGTTCGGATACCAGCCCGTCGTAGACTTTCATACGTTCGTCCAACTTTCGGAGATCGGCGGCGATTGCCTCGTCAGCGCGAGCCATGCCGGCTTCAGTCCGGTTGACGATGTGCCGGTTTTCCGAGCCGCGGAGGTCGGCGATGGCAGTGTTGATCTTGTTCGTGATGTCAATGCTCGGCACCCAGTTGGTCGCAAGCGTTTCGACGTCCTGATATACGCCGCCCACCGACGACAGGGCGAACAGCCCTTGGCCGGCGATCAGCGCCAACAGCAATGCAAAGGCGCCGATCAACGACGCTTTCAGGGATAACGATATACGTTTCATTTCGGTGCTCCGTAAGGGCGGGGACGAGCGGCATCATGACTCCCGTCAGGAATGGGCATGAAAGGAAACCGCTTCAAATCATTTGAGCGGAGGGACAGCGCAATCCGAGACCGGGCCGGCAACGCATCTCCGGGCATGCTCTGCCGTGTTGGGGCAGTGCCTCGATCGAACTAAATCTTGTGCTTTATTAGTGAATTGCATGGTTAATAAATTCCTGCCCTCCGCTCGGTTCGATTTCCCGTCCGGTCAACCGGTGAAGGTTCCTTGCGCGAAATGGATACGCTGTGCAAAAATCGGATGTTTCTCGCCGATCGGAATTCAACTTTAGAACACCACGGACCACGTCCTGGTGTCTGAAGGCTTCTCTCCGAAGGTTGTCCTGCAGACTGCCGAAAACCGGCCAGCATGCCAGAAGCTCACTTCAGGCAAATTTCGCGCACCGCCTGCTGGGCGATGAATCCGGAAGGCCGTCCCGGACGGCTTGCAAGCGTATGGCTCGCAGATTGAGCGTATGGCTCGCAGATTGGCTGACGGCGTGCTTTCGTTGAACGCCCGAAAGCCCGTTTCGAGTACGCGGATGAAGCGCCGGCGGCCGCGGTAGCTGTTGGGATCGTGATCGCCGGAACATGACGGTGTTGGGAACCTTGAGCTTCGGTGTGGCGTGCCAGCCTGCCCGATCGAGGACGAGCACGGCATGCGCGTCGGGATCGGCGAGCTGGCTTATTTCGGCAAGGTGGTTCCACATGGCCTCGCTATCGCAGCAAGGAAACCCGAGACGAGCACCCTCGCCCATCGCCGGGTGATCTTATCCTTTTGACCCATTCGGGCTTCGACGGCCCGCCGGATTTCCCACTGGATTTCAATGTCCGAGCGAGGTGGCGTTTCTTTCCGATCTCCGCCAGTGCGGCGAAGTCTTGTTTAAAGACCGCGCGTCCACCTCGTTCTGCGCATTGTGACGTGGACGGGGGGAGCTTGACAAAACCGACCCCTGATTCCGCGGCCGATCATCACCTCATCGACAGACATCCGGAATTCCTCGAACAACAGCCGAACCAGATCCTGCATGATATTTACTCAATGTTGCCATTGCGAAATAATTATGCAAACGTTGAACAACCGGGCGTGGGGAGGCCTATTTCCTTCCTGCGCCATTTTCCGGTAGCGCATTGATACCGTAAAGAAAGTCTACTCATGCTGCCCGATTTGGCGGGGTTTTGGACGCCAGTCGCCCTTTCCGCGGATTTGCCGGCGGGAACCGTCATGCCCGCCCAAATCCCGGCGGGAAAGATCGCTCTCTGGCGCAGCCGTTCGGGCCGCCTGTCGGCATCGGCGGATCGCTGTCCGCACCGCGGCATGAGCCTGTCGCACGGTTTCGTGCGCGGCGAGGCGCTCTCCTGCATCTATCACGGCTGGAGCTATTCGCAGGCCGGCCACTGTCTGCGCATTCCGGCCCATCCGGGCCTGGCACCACCGGAGACGATCCGTGTCGAGACACACCGGGTCGAGGAAGCGGGCGGTATCGTCTGGATCGCCGTCGGCGGGCCGGCCGGCGCTCCGCCGCACTTTGCTGGCCTCGCGCCGCTGCGAACGCTGACGGTGGAGGCTGCCGCGGCAGCCATCGAAATGGCGGCGGGCGGGAGGGCGGACGCGGTCGGGCTCCTCCGTGTTTCGTCGCAAGGCGGCGTTGTCCACTGTCTTCTGACATCGCACGGTGAGGCGCAGACTTTGGTCCATATTCTGACGGACGACGGCATCGGCCCTGCGCAGAAGATCACCGCATCCCGCATCGCCGAAGGTCTGCGCCGCGCCGCCGAGGCCGTTCAGATGAAGGGAATCGCCGCATGACGCGGGGGGCGATGCTTGACGAATGGTATCCGGTCGGCCTTGTCAGCCAAATCGACCGCGACGGCCGCGAGACAGCGCTGATGGGCGAGCCGATCCGGGTCTCGCTCGGCGCCGATGGGGCGGCGAAAGTGGCGGGCGGCAACGGGCGCGCCCTGCCGGTCCTCATGCGCTACGGTCATGTCTGGTCCTCGCTCGGCGCGCCGAAGAAAGATCTCTTCCCGATCCCGGAGGCCGACCAGCCCGGCCGGCGGCTCGTCGATGTCGGCGTGGTGCGCGTGCGCTGCTCGCCGCTGAGGGCCGTCGAGAATTTCCTCGACATCGCGCATTTCCCCTTCGTGCACACGGACATTCTCGGCTCCGAACCGCATACGGAGGTGCAGAACTACAAGGTGGAGATCCGCGAGGACGCCGACGAGGTCTGGGCGACGCAGGTGAAGTTCTACCAGCCGCAGGCGGCGAAATCCGCGGCCGGCGGCATCACCACGGAATACATGTACCGCGTGCCGGCGCCGACCTGCTCGGTGCTCTACAAGACCTGCCCGCCGCGTCCCGGCGAATGGGACGTGATCACGCTCTTCGTCCAGCCGCTCGCCGAAGACCTCTGCGACGTCTGGCCGTGGATGGCGCTCTTCGACGACGACACGCCGATGACCGACCTCATCCATTTCCAGCAGACGATCTTCCTGCAGGACCGCTCGATCCTCGAAAACCAGGTCCCGCGCCTGCTGCCGCTCGATCCCGGCATGGAAATCCCGACCCGCGCCGATCTCACCTCGGTCGCCTACCGCCGCTGGCTGAAACGCCACAACTATACCTACGGCGCGCAACTGGTGGCGCAATGAAGCTCTACGACTACATTCTCTCGCCGAGCTGCTACAAGGTGCGCCTGATGGCGTCGCTTGCCGGCGTGAAGCTGGACCTCCGCCCCGTCGATTTCCATCCTGGCGCCGAGCATCGCGGTGCGGCGCTCTTGGCGCTCAATCCGGCCGGCTCGATCCCGATCCTCGAGGACGGCGATCTTGTTCTCACCGAATCCTCCGCCATGCTTGCCTATCTCGCCGCGAAGGCGGCGCCGGACTGGCTCGGCAGCGGAGAGGCCGAGGAGACCGCGCGCATCCAGCAATGGCTCGCCTTTTCCGCCCGCCTCACCGCCAGTCTCGGCGGCGCACGGCTGGTCGAGATGCTGCTGCGGCCCGGCGACATCGGCGCGCTGCAGGCAAGCGGCATCGCGGCGCTGCGCGAACTCGAAGCCGGCCTTTTCGAGCAGAGCCTGCGCGGCAAGCGGTTCCTCGCATCGGACCGGCCGACAATCGCCGACATCGCCTGCTTCCCCTATGTGGCGCTCGCACCGGACGGCGGCGTCTCGCTCGATCCCTACCCGACCATCCGGCTCTGGTCGCGGGCGCTGCGCGCCCTCGACGGGTTCATCGAGATGCCGGGCATCCACCGGCTGCACGAGTTGAAGCCCGAACCGCAACTCGAACCGGACGAGGCATGACATGGCCGGCACTCTCCTGAAGAACTGCGCGGCGGTCATCGTCGATGACGGCACGGGGCCGAGCGTGCTGCGCAATGTCGATGTGCTGACCGACGGCCCGGCGATCGCGGCGATCGGCAACGGTCTCGCCGGTGGCGAACTGCCCGATGGAACGACGGTGCGCGATGCGGATGGCTGGTTCGTCTATCCGGGCCTCGTCAACACGCACCACCATTTCTTCCAGTGCTTCGTGCGCAACCGCGCCGAACTCGACTGGACGAAACTTTCCGTCATCGAATGGCTCGACCGCATCTATCCGATCTTCTCGCGGCTGACGGAGGACTGTTTCTACCATTCCTCCGTCACGGCCATGGCCGAGATGATCAAGCATGGCTGCACCACGGCCTTCGACCACCAGTACAATTTCCCGCGCCATGCCGGAAAGCGGCTGGTCGACCGGCAGTTCGAGGCAGCCGACCTTTTCGGCATGCGCTTCCATGCCGGCCGCGGCGGCAACACGCTGCCGAAGTCGGAGGGATCGACCATTCCCGACGAAATGCTGGAGACGACGGACGAGTTCATCGCCGATTGTGCGCGCCTCATCGACAGCTACCATGACGCGGCACCCTTCAGCATGCGGCAGGTCGTTGTGGCGCCCTGCCAGCCGGTCAACTGCTACCGCGAGACCTTCGTCGAGTCCGTAGCGCTCGCGCGCGACCGCGGCGTGATGATGCACACCCATGTCGGCGAGGGCGAAAGCCCCGTCATCGCGGCCCGCCACGGAATGCGGACGGTGGACTATCTGGAGGAGATCGGTTTCGCCGGCCCCGACGCCTTTTATGCCCATTGCTGGGAACTGACGCATGACGAGCTCAAGACCATGGCGAAGAGCGGCAGCGGCGTCTCGCATTGCCCGGAGCCGGTTTATCTCGTCGGCGCCGAGGTGACGGACATTCCCGCCATGGCGGCCTTCGGCCTGCGCGTCGGGCTCGGCTGCGACGGTGCGGCCTCCAACGACAATTCCAATCTCATGCACTGCATCCATTCCGCCTATATGCTGCAATGCCTCGTCGCCTCGACGCGCGCCCATCCGGTGCCGGAGCCGGCCGATTTCCTCGGCTATGCGACGACGGGCGGTGCCGCCCTTCTCGGCCGCAAGGACATCGGGCGGCTGGCGCCCGGCATGGCGGCCGACCTCTTCGCGATCGACACGCGCCGCATGGACTATGTCGGCACGCGCCACGATCCGCTGAGCCTGATCGCCAAGGTCGGTATAGGCATGCCGACCGACATGACGATGATCAACGGCCGCGTCGTCTGGGAGAACGGCGCCTTTTCCGGCCTCGATGAGGCGAAACTCGCCGCGGACGCAGAAGCCGCACTCGCGACGGTCAATTTCTGACAAACCGAAACAGGGGAACCGACATGCTGAACAACCTCACCCGCAGAACCCTCATGAAGGGCATGGCCGCAACCGGCCTCGCCACCACGCTTGGCGGCCGCGCCGCCCTTGCCGCCGACGAGCCGCTCGGCATCACGCTCGTGATCCCGTCGCCGGTCGGCGATGTCGGCTGGGGCCATGCGCTCGCCGCCGGCCTCGAGCCGGTGAAGGCCGCCTATGGCGACAAGGTCAAGGTCACCGTCATCGAGAACATTCCCGAAGGGCCGGATGCCGACCGCATCATGAACAAGGCCGTCGCCGACGGGAACAAGTTCCTGATCGCCGGCTCCTTCGGCTACCAGAACGGCGCGCTGCAGATCGCCCGCCGCGACCCCTCCGTCACGGTGCTGCACGCGTCGGGCTTCCAGGTGGCGCCGAACTTCTCGCCCTTCGCGGCGAAATATTTCCAGGGCACCTACCTGCTTGGCATGGCCGCCGCCACACTCTCCAAGACCGGCAAGCTCGGCTCGGTCTCGGCCTTCGCCATCCCGGAACTTATCACCTCGATCAACGCCTTCACGCTCGGCGCCCAGACTGTCAATCCGGATATCGAGGTCTCGGTCGTCTGGGTCAACTCCTGGTTCGACCCGGCCAAGGAGCAGGAAGCGGCCAAGGCGCTGATGGCGCAGGATTGCGACGTGATCTTCTCCAACGCGCAGGACACGCCTTCGGTCATTTCAGCCTGCGAGGAAGCCGGCGTCTATGCCTTCAACCTCAACTCCTCGATGAAGAAATATGCGCCGGCGAAATATCTCGGCTGCATCGCGACCGACTGGTCGCCCTTCTTCAAGGCCTCGGTCGACGCGCATCTTGCCGGCACCTTCAAGGGCGCCAACACCTTCCTCGGCGTTTCCGACAAGGTGGTCGCGGTGACCGACTGGAACCCGGATATCCCGGCCGACACCATGACGAAGATCAAGGAGATCGAGGCGAAGATCGCAGACGGCTCCTTCTCGCCCTTCACTGGCCCCATCATGAAGGCCGACGACAGCGAGGGCGTGGCCTCCGGCGCGACGATGACGGACGGCGAGATCGTCGGCATGGACTGGCACGTGAAAGGTGTGACGACGCCGCTGCCGAAGTAAGCGATGATCGCCCCCCTCCTGTCGCTTCGCGGCATTTCGAGGAGCTACGGCCAGATCAAAGCCAACCAGGCGATCGATCTGGACGTGGCGCCGCAGTCGATCCATGCGATCCTCGGGGAGAACGGGGCGGGCAAGTCGACGCTGATGAAGCTGATCTATGGCGTCGAGCAGCCGGACGACGGGACCGTCGCCTGGAACGGCGAGCCGCTCACCCTTGCGTCGCCCGCCGAGGCGCGACGCAAGGGCATCGGTATGGTGTTCCAGCATTTCTCGCTCTTCGAGACGCTGACGGTGGTCGAGAATATCCGGCTGGTCGTGCCCGGCCGCAAGGCGGAGCTGATCGAGCGCATCCGCGCGCTCGGCCGGGATTTCGGCCTCGAGGTCGATCCGCTGGCCCATGTGCATGCGCTTTCGGTCGGCGAGCGGCAGCGGGTGGAGATCATCCGCTGCCTGATGACCGATCCGAAGCTGCTGATCCTCGACGAGCCGACCTCGGTGCTGCCGCCGCAGGCGGTGGACAAGCTCTTCGATACGCTCCGGCGCCTGCGCGACCGGGGCGTTTCCATCCTCTTCATCTCGCACAAGCTTGAGGAAATCCGCGCCATCTGCGACCGGGCGACGATTCTCCGCGCCGGCCGGGTCACCGGCAATGTCGATCCCCGCGAGCACGATGCGCATGACCTCGCCCGCATGATGATCGGCCGCGACATGCCCGAGCCGATGCCGGCCGAGGTGCTGCCGGAGGGCGAAAAGCGGCTGGAGATCATCGGCCTCGACCACACGCCGGACAACCCCTTCGCCGTCGCGCTATCCGGCATCAGCCTGACGGTCCGCGCCGGCGAGTTCCTCGGCATCGCCGGCATTTCCGGCAACGGCCAGAGCGAGCTTGCGGCGCTGATATCCGGCGAGACAGTGCTGCCGCGCGAAAAGAGCGACCGCATCTACATGATGGGCCGGGACGTCGGGACGCTCAGCGCTGCCGCCCGGCGGCAGCTCGGCTTCGCCTTCGTGCCGGAGGACCGGCTCGGGCGCGGCGCGGTGCCGGAAATGTCGCTGGTGCTGAACAGCCTGCTGACGGCCCATCCGCTCGATCTCAAGAGGCACGGCCTCGTCGATCGGGAACGGGCGAAGGCCTTCACCGAGACTTGCATCCGCGACTATGACGTGCGCACGCCCGGCCCGGAGGCGGAGGCCGGGGCGCTCTCCGGCGGCAACCTGCAGAAATTCATCGTCGGGCGCGAGATCATGCTGGCGCCGAAGCTGCTCTTCGTGGCGCAGCCGACCTGGGGCGTCGATATCGGCGCGGCATCCGCCATCCGTCGGCGGCTGATCGCGCTCCGCAACGAAGGCATGGCGATCCTCGTGATATCAGAGGAACTGGAAGAGCTGTTCGAACTCTGCGATTTCATCCAGGTCCTCCATCACGGCACGCTGAGCCCGCCGCTCGTGACCCGCGAAACCCGCCCCGAGGAAATCGGCCGCTACATGATCGGGGCAGAAGGCCAACCGGAAAGGGTGCCGGCATGAGCGCGCGCTCCGCCTTCGCACTTCCGACGCTGGTGCGCCGCGAACGCGCCTCGCTTACGGCAACGCTTCTGGCGCCGCCGGCAGCGCTTGCCATCGCGCTCGTGCTCAATCTCGGCCTCTACGTGCTGATGGGCCGCGATCCGGTTGCCGTCGTCTATGCGATGCTGCTGGAACCCTTCCTCTCCTGGGCCTCCTTTTCCGAAGTGCTCCTGAAGGCAGGGCCGCTTCTTCTGATCGCGCAGGGTCTCGCGATCGGCTTTCGCGCCAAGGTCTTCAACATTGGCGCCGAGGGCCAGTTCATCCTCGGCGCGATCTTTGCCTCGGCCATTCCCGTGCTCGCCCCGCAGGCGACGGGGCAGTGGATCTGGCCGCTGATGCTGCTGCTCGGTGCGCTCGGCGGCGCGCTCTGGGCCTCGATCACCGCCTTCTGGCGCGTGCGGCTCAATGCCAACGAGATCCTCGTTTCGCTGATGCTGAGCCTCGTCGCGATCCAGGTGCTGAACTACCTGCTGCTCGGCCCCTGGAAGGACCCGGCGGGTTTCAATTTCCCGCAATCGGTGATGTTTCAGTACGACGCGATGGTGCCGACGCTGATTTCAGGCACCCGCGTCAACGTCTCGATCCTCATCGCGCTGGCGCTGTCGGTCGCGGCCTGGGTTTTCATGCAGAAGAGCTTTACCGGCTACAAGCTGCAGGTCGGCGGGCTGGCGCCGCGCGCGGCGGGTTATGCGGGCTTCAGCGAAAGCCGGGCGATCTGGCTGTCGCTGCTGATCGGCGGCTTTGCGGCAGGACTGGCCGGGGCCGCCGAGGTCGCCGGCCCCATCGGCCAGCTGCAGCGCTCGATCTCGACCGGCTACGGCTATGCGGCGATCATCGTCGCCTATCTCGGCGGGCTGCACCCGGTCGGCATCGTCTTTTCCACCCTCGTCATGGCCGTGCTCTATATCGGCGGCGACAATGCCATGGTCTCGGCCACCCTGCCGATCGCCGCCGTGCGCGTCTTCCAGGGCAGCCTGCTGCTTGCCTATCTCGTCGCCGTCGCCTTCGTGCGCTACCGCCTCGAATGGCGCCGTCCAGCCCACCGGAGCCAGCCATGAACGCCGTCGAATTCATCATCGCCGGCATGCTGGCGGCAGCGACCCCTTTCCTGCTGGCGGCGCTTGGCGAACTCGTCGTCGAGCGCGCCGGCGTGCTGAACCTCGGCGTCGAAGGCCTGATGGCGTTCGGCGCGGTGATCGCCTTCATCATCGTCTATCACGGCGGCGGACATATTCTCGGCTTCGTCGCCGCCGGCCTCGGCGGTGCGGCGCTGTCGCTGATCTTCGCCTTCGTCGTGCTCGGCTTCCGCGCGAACCAGGTGGCGGCGGGCCTGGCGATCGGCATCCTCGGCCAGGGCCTCTCCGCGCTCTTCGGCAAGACCTACGAGAGCCTGACGGTGCGCGGCCTGCCGAAAATCGCCGTTCCGGGCCTCTCCGATATTCCCGTCGTCGGCGGGCTCTTCGTGCAGGACGTGGTCGCCTGGCTGTCGCTTCTCGCCACCCTCGCGATCTGGGCGACCTTCGCCTATACGAAACTCGGCCTCGTCATCCGCGCGGTCGGCGAAAACCCCAAGGCGGCGCATGCGATCGGCTATCCGGCGATTACCGTCCGGGTCGCGGCCGTCGCCTTCGGCGGCATGATGGCGGGTTTTGCCGGCGCCTATGCGGCAGCCGTCTACACGCCGCTCTGGGCCGACGGGATGATCGCCGGGCGCGGCTGGATCGCGATTGCCCTCGTC
>NZ_JAKGBU010000067.1 GCF_021555155.1 Rhizobium alarense | reverse complement strand
GGGTTTCGGCGATCGACTGCTGCTGTCGCAGGATGTCTTTCTCAAGATCATGCTCACCCGCTATGGCGGCTTCGGCTACGGCTACATTCTCAAGCATTTCCTGCCGCGGCTGAAGCGGCACGGCGTCGACCAGGCGGCGATCGACCGCATGCTGATCGACAATCCCAGATCCGTTTTTTCCGCCGCGCAGCCTGCCGCCGGCCAGTCGTTCAAGGAGTCCCGATGACCAAGAAGAAAGTGCTGCTCGCCGGCGAATCCTGGGTTTCGACCGCGACCCACATCAAGGGTTTCGACCAGTTCCCGACCGTCACCTACCACACCGGCGCCGACGAGCTGCTGAAGGCGCTGAAGGACAGCCTCTTCGATGTTACCTTCATGCCGGCGCATGAGGCGCAGAAGGAGTTTCCGAACACGCTGGAGGGCCTGCAGGCCTATGACGCCATCGTGCTCTCCGATATCGGCGCCAACACGCTGCTCTTGCATCCTGACACCTGGATCCACTCCCGCCGCACGCCGAACCGCTTGAAGCTGCTGCGCGACTACGTTTCCAAGGGCGGCGCGCTCCTGATGTTCGGCGGCTACTATTCCTTCCAGGGCATCAATGGTGGCGCGCGCTTCCGCAACACCGCCGTGGAGGAGGTGCTGCCTGTCGCCTGCCTGCCGGTCGACGATCGGGTGGAAGTGCCGGAAGGGTTTACGCCCGTTGTTTCCGGCGATGCCACCCATCCGATCCTCGCCGGTCTTTCTGGCGAGATGCCCTACCTGCTCGGCTTCAACGAGGTGACGCTGAAGGACGGTGCCAATCAGCTGATGACGGTTTCTTCCGAATACGGTTCGTTGCCGCTGCTCGTCACCGGAACCTACGGCGAGGGCCGCACGGTGGTCTGGACCTCCGACGTCGGCCCGCACTGGCTGCCGCCGGAATTCATCGCCTGGCCGGGCTACAAGACGCTGTTCGAGCAGATGCTCGCCTGGGCGACGGACTGACCAGAGCTTCGGAGACGCCCATGACCATTCACGTCGTCGGCAATGTTTGCGTCGATACGAGCTTTCGCCTTGAACGGCTGCCGCAGCCGGGCGAAACGCTGAACGCCTTTGCGACCGGCAAGGGCGCGGGCGGCAAGGGGGCGAACCAGGCCGCCGCGGCGAGCCGCACGGGGGCGGAGGTCACCTTGTGGGCGGCGGTGGGCAAGGATGCGGCAAGCGAATGGATTGAGCGGGTGCTTGCCACCGAAGCCCCGGTGCTCCGGCTGTGCCACCTCGATCTGTTGTGCGATCGATCGGTGGTCATGGTCGACCGGTTCGGCGAAAACGTCATCGTTACGGCGGCAGACTGCGCGCAGGCTTTCGATCCGCTCGCCATGACCATGCTCGGGGAAACATGGCGGTCCGGTGACATGCTGCTGATGCAGGGAAACCTTGGCTCGGCAGTGACGGCGGCTTGCGTCAGGGCCGCGAGGGAGGCGGGGCTTGTCACCGTCCTCAATCCGAGCCCGCTTCCCACGGAGCCGCTCGATCTGACGACGGTTTCGCTCCTCGTCGTCAACCGGCCGGAGGCCGAGGCGATGACGGGCGAGGCCGATGCCGAATGCGCGGCGCGCCGGCTGCTCGCAATGGGGGCTGGAAGCGTCATCGTCACCCTCGGCTCGGCAGGCGTTTTGCTTCTCGAAGAGTCCTGCGCGGGCTTTCGCATTCCATCGGAAGAGGTCGAGGCCGTGGACGCCAGCGGGGCCGGTGATTGCTTCGCCGGCACGCTCGCCGGGCTTGTCGCCCAGGGGTCGTCGCTGCGCAAGGCCGCAAAACTTGCGACGCAGGCGGCGGGCATTGCGGTCGGGCGCCCCGGCACGCTCGCTTCCTTCCCGACTCGGGCGGAGCTTTCCGCCCTGACCGAGACATTGAAACTGGATATGTGATTGCCATGAGCAACCCCATCGGACGGCAGGAAAACGATACACTGAAGACGCTTTTCGGGCGCAACAAGCCCGTGATCGGCGTTGTACACCTCATGCCGCTTCCCGGAGCGCCGCGCTATGATGGCGAGGGTGTGGAAGCGATCTACGAGCGTGGCCTTTTGGACGCGCGCGCCTATCTCTCCGGCGGCTGCGACGCCCTGATCGTCGAGAACCATGGCGACGTGCCTTTTGCCAAGCCGGAACAGATCGGCCACGAAACCCCTGCCCACATGGCTGTCATCGCCGATCGCATCCGCCGCGAATTCGGCCGGCCGATCGGCATTAACGTGCTCGCCAATGCGGCGATCCCAGCGCTCGCCATCGCCTCGGCCTCCTCGGCCTCCTTCATCCGCGTCAACCAATGGGCCAATGCCTATGTCGCCAACGAAGGTTTTATCGAGGGCGAAGCCGCCCGCGCGATGCGCTATCGCGCGCAGCTGCGCGCCCGCGGTGTCCGCATCTTCGCCGACGCCCATGTCAAGCATGGTGCACATGCCATCGTCGCCGACCGGCCGGTGGAGGAGCAGGTGAAAGACCTCGTGTTCTTCGACGCCGACGTGGTCATCGCCACCGGTCAGCGCACCGGCCACGCTGCTGATCTCGGCTATATCCGCATGATCAAGGAGGCGGCCTCGCTGCCGACGCTGGTCGGCAGCGGCGTTACCCATGACAACGCAAACGACATTCTCTCCGTTGCCGACGGCGTGATCATCGCGAGCGCCCTCAAATATGACGGCGTCTGGTGGAATGCAGTCGATCCGGCTCGCGTGAAGCGCTTCATCGCAGGCCTCGGCCGATGAACGTGCGGGCGGAGGTCAACGGCCCGCGCCTTCTGCAATCCGTCGCCGATTTCGCGGCGATCGGCGCAACGCCCGCCGGCGGCGTCAACCGGCAGGCCTTGACCGCCGAAGACCGCGCCGCCCGTCGACTGCTGGCCGAACGTGCGCTCGCCCGCGGTTTCAGCGTCTTTCAGGATGAAGCCGCCAACCTCTTCCTTCGCCGCGAGGGGCGGAACACGGCGCTTCCGCCGCTCCTTATCGGCAGCCACCTCGACAGCCAGCCCACCGGTGGCCGCTTCGACGGTGCGCTCGGCACGCTCAGTGCCTTCGAGGCCTTGGAAGCGCTCGCCGATGCCGGCATCGAGACGGATCGCGCCATCGAGGTCGTCGCCTTCACCAATGAGGAGGGAAGTCGCTTTTCGCCGGGATGCATGGGCTCCATGGCCTTCGCCGGCGCGGGAAATATCGCCGATTGGCACGGATCGGCCGCGACGGACGGCGCGCTCCTCGCCGATGAACTGGCGGCGACGCTGCAAGCTCTTCCTGAAGCCAAGCTGCGGCCTATCGGGCACGCCATTTCTGCCTTCGTCGAACTGCATATCGAGCAAGGCCCCATCCTCGAGCGCGAGGATGTGCCGATCGGCGTCGTCACGGCGGTGCAGGGCACGAAATGGCTGGAAGTCGTCTTTTCCGGCGAGGCTGCTCATGCCGGTACCACGCCGCTCGAATTCCGCAAGGATCCGATGGCCGCCGCGGCCGCCGCCATCGCGCGTATCCAGGACGGCGTCATGCCCGCCGATCCGGATGCACGGCTGACGGTCGGCCGCATTGCCGCCGAGCCAGGTGCCATCAACGTCATCCCGAACCGCGTCTCATTCACCATCGATTTCCGCCATCCTGACGCCGCAGCCCTCGCTGCGATCGAGCAGCGCGTACGGGAGGAATGCAAGGTCTCTGGCGCACGCTGGGATTGCGAGCCGACAATTCTTTCGCGCGCCAACATGGCTCCCGCCCGGTTCGCTCCCTCGGTCATAGGGGCCATAGAGGGCGCGTGTCAGGCTCTTGGCCTCCGCAATCGCCGAATCATCTCCGGGGCATTCCATGACGCGCTTTTCGTCAGTAAAGCGTCGCCTTCCGCTATGATATTTGTGCCCTGTCGGAAAGGTATCAGCCACAATGAGGCTGAATTTGTCGCCGACGACCACATTGTATTGGGCGCTCAAGTTCTGCTTCGCGTTGCCCAAAGGCTTTCAACATGAATGCAGGGCGCGCTTCCTGCGCGCGCTTCGGCGGCGAACTCCCTTGCCTGCAACACGGTCCGCGGCAATTGCAAGGTCCGGCGCTCGCTCCTTTCACGGCCCTTCATCGGCCCCTGCCGATATGCGGGCGCCGCAGTTCATGGAAGGCCACCAGATGACTCTCGTCACGGGTCCTTCAATAACCGTTCTTCCCTGGCTTTTCTGAAGTGGCGCCGACGCCGTGCAGCAGTTCATCGCGCTCGTGCGCCGCCTGTCTTGCGCCATTGACGATAAGCGATACGTCATTCGGCCCGATCACGAGACGGTAGCCGAGTGCCTTTAGATCGCTCTAGTCACGACCGGCGCCGAGAATGGTCGCAAGCATCCTGCCCTGGCGATCACACTCGGCCTCGACCTTCTTGATCAGGGCCTGCGGCTCGGGTTCCAGCATACGTTCCAGATGGCTGATCGAGCCGGAGAGGTCGTTGGGGCCGATGAAGATTGCATCGATGCCGGGGACGGCCGCGATCTCTGCGATATTCTCCACCGCGTCGACATGTTCGCACTGGATCATCAGCAGCAGTTCATGATGGGCCTCCTCAAGGGCGTAGCCGGAACGGGCGCCGAAGCCGGAGGCGCGCACGATGGGGGCGGCATATCCGCGGCTGCCGTGTGGCGGATAGCGGCAGAAGCCGGCGATCGCGCGCGCCTCCTGCGCGGAGTTGACGCGTGGCACGAGGATCGAGCGGAAGCCGCGATCAAGCGCCCGGTTCAGCATCCATTGCTCGGCATGCGGCACGCGCAGAATGACGTCGCCGCCGGCCGCTTCCACCGCGCGGGCAACGGCCACCCACTGCTCCAGGTCGCCGATGCCGTGCTCCCCATCGATCAGGATCACCGGCCAGCCATTGCGGACCATGGCCTCCGCGTTGTCGGGGGAGCCCATTTCCGACCAGGCTCCGGTAACGAATTCCCCGGCGAGAAGGCGTTGCTTGATGCGGTTCATGTGAATTGCCTCCAATTCAGGCGGGGGGCAGGTCGAAGACCTTGCCCGGATTGAGAATACCCTGCGGATCGAGCGCCTTCTTGAGCGTTGCCATGAGCGCGAGTTCGCCGGCGCTGCGCGTATAGGAAAGATACGGCTTCTTGACCGTACCGATCCCGTGTTCGGCCGAGATCGTTCCATCGAATTCGCGCACGGTCTCGTAGACGATGCGCGAAATCTCGGCGGACGGCTGCGGCGACGCACCTCGCTGCAGGGCGACAATGTGAATATTACCGTCGCCGATATGACCGTAATAGACCGACAGCATGCCGGGCAGGGCCTCCGCAAGGCGCGCGCGACATACATCGGCAAACGCGTCCATGCGGGCGACGGGCAGGCCGATGTCGAAGGCGACATGCGGACCCAGCACGGTCTGGAACTCGCCGGCGGCGTCGCGCGTGCGCCAGAACATCGCGACATCGGCCATGCTTTGCGAGATCGCCGCGTCCTCGATGAGGCCGGCCGCGAACTGGCTTTCCAGCCACTCCATGAAGCGCGGCCCGTCGACATCCTCCGACAAGCCCTGGACTTCGAGAAGCACGTAGAAGGCGTGCCTGCCTTCGATCGGTTTGCGAATGCCCTTGACCGTTTCCGTCGCCTCCCTCCAATAGTCCGGCCACATGACCTCGAAGGCGGAGAGGAGAGGACCGAGACCGCGGCGGGATGCGGCGAGCAGCGAGACGACCTGCTCGTAGCTGCCGACACCGCAGAGCGCCGCAAGCGTGCAGCCCGGACGCGGCTGCAGACGGAGAACAGCACGGGTTATGATGCCGAGCGTGCCTTCCGAGCCGATGAAGAGTTGTTTCAGGTCATAGCCGGCATTGTTCTTGATCATCTTGTTGAGGCTGGTGACGAGGGTGCCGTCCGCCAGCACATATTCTAGCCCCAGCACCATTTCACGCGCCATCCCATAGCGGATGACACGATTTCCCCCGGCATTCGTGCCCAGATTGCCGCCAATCAGGCAACTGCCGCGTGCGCCGAGATCGAGCGGCACGAAGAAGCCGGCCTCCAGTGCGGCCTGCTGGATGACTTCGAGCGGTGTGCCTGCCCTGACGGTCATGGTCGCGGCGGCCGCATCGATTTCCTCTATGCCCGAAAGCCGCTCCAGCGAGAGAACGACCGCTCCTTCAATGGGATGGGCGCCGCCTGCCAGTCCCGTCAACCCCCCTTGCGGGACCACCGCGACACCATGGTCGGCGCAGATCCGCATGGCGTCGGCCACACCTTCCGGCGTGTCCGGCCGGACCAGCGCTATCGGCCTGACGCGGGGCAGGAAACTCGTATCCGCCTCGTTGCGGGTGGGCACATCGGCGCCGGCAAGGTACGTGGCCGACGGGAAATGTGCCGCAAGTGCGGCGAGACAGGCGGTTTGGATCGGGGAAAGGTCAGCCATGAATGCACCTGAAGAGGGGAAAACCCCCGCCGCGGATCGCGGCGGGGGCATGTTCGACTATTGGCCGCGAACGGCCTTCAATTCGGCCATCAGCTTATCGAAGTTTTCCTGGCCGACGATCGGAATGGCGGATTCGTAGACCGGCGCCACGACATCGCGCAATCTGCCCATTTCCTCAGTCGAGAGTTCCGAGACTTCCATGCCGTGGGATTTCAGCTCTTCCAGCGCCTCGTTCACGGCTTCGCGGGAACGGGAGATCTGGGCGGCACGGCCCTCCTCGGCGCAGCTCTTGAGAAGAGCCTGCTCGTCGGCATTGAGCTCGTCCCACACCATTTTCGAGATCAGCACGGGTGTCGGCGAATAGGCATGGCGGGTGAGCGTCAGATATTTCTGCACCTCGTAGAAACGGCTGGCCTGGATCAGCGGAAGCGGGTTCTCCTGACCATCGACCGCCTTCGTCTCGAGCGCGGTGAACACTTCGCCAAAGGCCATGGGCACCGGATTGGCACCGAGCCGGCGGAAGGTGTCGAGGAAAATGTTGTTCTGCATCACCCGGAAATTCAGACCCTGGAAGTCGGCCACTGCCTTGATCGGGTGTTTGGAGTTGGTGGCGTTGCGGAAGCCGTTCTCCCAGATCGACAGGAGGATGAGGTCGTGCGCCGGCATTTTCGCGGCGACGTGTTCGAAGAAGGGGCCGGTCATGACGGCGTCCACTTCCGCGTCATTGGCGAAGAGGAAGGGCAGCTCGAAGGTGCTCATCGCCGGTTCGATGCCGCCGATGGCGGCCGCACCTGTGACGACCATTTCGAGTGAGCCCGAGCGGACCGACTGGGTGGCTTCGGCATCATCGCCCAGTTGGCCGTTGTAGAAGCCGCGGAGCTTCATGTTGCCGTCGGAGGCCTTCTCCATGCAGGCCGACATGCCCTTGACGCCGGCGGATACCGGATGATCCTCGGCGGCGCCGTTTGAGACCTTGAAGGTTCTGTTGCGCAGCTCCGCATTCGCGGGTGCGGCCGACAGGGCGGCTGCGAGCGTGAGCGCGGAGACCGCAAGCATGGCGATATGACGTTTCATCTTTGTATTTCCTCCCTTTTGAAAGACAAGTTGCGTGCGTATCGACCTGCCTGCGTCAGCGCAGCCAGGCCATCGGGGTCAGAACCAGCTCGGGAAACAGAACGAGCAGGAACATGACGAAGATCTGGGCGCCGAGGAACGGCAGGGATCCCACCATGACGCGGTGCATCGAGACCTTGGACACGCCGGACGCCACCGAAAGCACGATGCCGACGGGCGGGGTGACGAGGCCGATCGCGTTGTTGATGACGAAAAGGACTCCGAAATAGATTGGATCGATGCCCGCGGCGGTGACCACCGGCAGAAGGACCGGCGCCAGGATCAGGATCGTCGGGCCCATGTCGAGCGCTGTGCCGACGGCGAGGACCAGAAGCATGATGACAAACATCAGCAGCTTCGGATGGTCGATCAGGGGCTCGACAATGTCGAGCACGATGCCTGACAGGTCGGCGATCGAAATGAACCAGGACGTCGCCAGCGCGGCTGCAGCCAGAAGCATGACGACAGAGGTCGTCATTGCTGCATTTCTGAAGGCCTCGAACAACTGCGGCAGGGTCAATTCGCGGTAGATGAACAGTCCGACGAACAGTGCGTAGACCGCAGCAATCACCGCCGCCTCCGTCGGCGTGACCACACCGAACCGAATGCCGCCGAGAATGATCACCGGCAGGCCCAGCGACCACAGCGCCTGATGGGTCGCCGTCAGCCGCTGCCCCCAGCCCTGGCGCGGTATGGGCGCGACATTGTCGCGCTGGGCGACGATGAGCCAGGCAATGAGGGCACCGAGGCCCATCATGATGCCTGGTACGATACCGGCCATGAAGAGCTGGCTGATCGAAAGGTTCGTTGCGACACCGAGGATGATGTAGGCGATCGAGGGCGGGATGATCGGTGCGATGATGCCGCCGGATGTCATCAAGCCCACCGAGCGGGCTTCATCGTGTCCGGCGGCGCGCATCATCGGCAGGAGAATGGCGATGAGCGCCGCCGTGTCGGCCGCTGCAGAGCCGGAGAGCGAAGCCAGGATGATCGAGGCGAAGATCGCGACGACGCCGAGACCCCCGCGAAGGTGGCCGACGAAGGCCATCGCGAAGGCGATGATGCGCTTGGACATGCCACCCGCATTCATGAGCTCCCCGGCCAGCAGGAAAAAAGGAATGGCGAGCAGGGCGAAGCTGTTGGCACCGACAACCAGGCGCTGGGTGATGATCTGCGTGTCGAACATGTCGAGCGCGAAGCCCATGGCGACGGCGCAGATGATAAGCGCGAAGGCCACAGGCACGCCCGTGGCAAGGGTTGCTGCAAGCGTGACGAGGAAGATGACGAGAGTCATTCGTGGATCTCCCCGCCAACCGCCGGCAGATCGGTCATGCGACCGGTGATGTAGGCGATCATCCGGCAGGCGGCCATGAAACCGATGCAAAGGCTCATGGGCAACGCAACGCCGAAGAGCCAGCTCATCGTCAGGCCGGTGACCGGCGCGACGTTGGTGGCGTTCACCTTCCACTGCGTCACCGTACCAACGAGGATCAGCAGGCAGCAGGCGAGTATGAGGGCGTTGGCGATGGCGAGGAGGATCCTGCGGATGCGAGGGCCGACGGACACGACGAGAAGATCGAAGCCCATGTGCAGGTTGCGCCGCATGGCCGCGATGGAGCCGAGAAAGATCAGCCAGACGAAGAAAAAGCGCGACATCTCCTCCGAAATATCGATACCGGACTGGAACCCGTAGCGCAGAACGACATTGCCGAAGATCATGATGGTCATGCCTGCCAGAAGCAGGACCAGGAGCCATTCCAGTCCCCTGAAGAATAGGTCGATTGTCTGTTTCAAGTCCGTCCTCCCGAGATGCGGATCGTTTCTCCCGTGCTGTAAGGCGCGCCGAACAACAGCCAGATCGCCGCTTCCGCCACATCGCCCGGTGTCCCCAGCCTCTTCTGGGGAATGGCGGCCACGACCTCCCGCATGGCCGCCCCGGATGCGAAGACACCCTTCTGCATGTCCGTTTCGATGATGCCGGGCGCCAGCGCGTTCACCCGGATGTCCGGCGCCAGATCGCGCGCCATGGCGCGCGTCAAAGCCAGTATGGCGCCCTTGGTTGCGCCATAGACCGAAAGACCGGGGGCGCCGCCGTTGAAGCCTGCGATCGACGACATGTTGACAATGGCAGCGGAAGGGTGGGCACGGCGTGTCGCGAGAAAGGCGGACGTCGCAAGGAGCAGGCCACGGAGGTTGACCGAAAGCACCCGATCGACTTCGTCTGCATCCATCTGGTCGAATGCCATCTTCCTTCCGAGAATGCCCGCATTGTTGACGAGATGGGTGGGCGTCCAGTCGCCGGCGTGTTCCGCCGTTGCCGCCTTGATGGCCGCGGCGTCGGAGACGTCGATTGCGGAACCGCGGGCCGACGTGCCGAGAGTATGAAGGGCGGCGTCGAGAGCTGCGGCATCCGCATCGAAGAGAATGACGCGGTCACCACGGCTGACGACATTCCGTGCGATGGCGAACCCGATGCCGCGCGCCCCGCCGGTAATGAGCACGCACGCCCCGGTCATGCGCCGAACCTGTCGTCAAGCGTCCGGTGTTCGCCGAGGCCGACGACCGTCGAGAAATCGGCATAACTCATGACGGCGGGACCTCCGGCCGGCGTTCCGGCCGACTTCAGGTGCGCCAGCGCATCCGCCGCCGCACGAGCGGCGGCAAACAGCGTGGTGACGGCATAGAGGACGATGGAAAAGCCCATGTCCTGAAGATTGGAATGCGTGAGGGCGGAAGCCTCGTTGCCGTCGACGATCGACACGACCTTTGGTCCGTCAAGTGCGCGTGCGATTGTTTCCACCTCGGCGATGGTCTTGATGCCGTCGACGAAGACGAGATCGACACCGGCATCCTGATAGCGCTTCGCCCGGTTGATTGCCGCCTCCGCGCCAATGGCCGGCAGGGCATCCGTCCGCCCGATGACGACGAGGGGATGCGCGCCCCTGGCTTCGATGGCAGCCTTCAGCCGCAGTGCCGATTCCGCCGGTTCCATCAGTCTGATGCCCGAGAGTTGGCCGCAACGCTTCGGCGCCACCTGATCCTCCAGATGGAGGGCCGCGACGCCGGCCTGGATATACTCCTCGACCGTGCGCTTGATATTGGAGATGCCGCCGTAGCCTGTGTCGGCATCGGCGATCACCGGGAGGTCGACGGCGCGGACCGTGTTGCGCGCCTGTTCGGCCATTTCGGAAAGGGTAAGCAGGCCGATGTCCGGCTGTCCGAGCCGCATGGCGGTGGCGCCGAAGCCGGTCATGTAGACGGCCGGAAAGCCTGCCAGGGCCACGAGCCGCGCCGTAAAGGCGTCAGGCGCGCCCGGTGCCGCCACAAGGTCGCCCTGGCGAAGCAGGCCGCGCAATATTGAAGCGCCATCCTTCATGGCTATTCCTTGCTCGGTGCGACGGAAAGAATCGTGCGGACGCCGCGAAGCGTGCGCCCGACATGCTCCGCCATCAGTTCGTTGAAGCGGGGCCAGTCTCGCCGGCGCAGGGATTCGGCAATCATGCGATGCTCTGAAAAGCTCAGTTCGCGCTGTTCCTTGTTCGGCGCCGTCAGCAGGGTCCGGATGGTGGCAATCCGCGCCTCGGCGAGCTGATACGCATCCTGGACCAGGCGATTGCCGCAGTAGCCGAAAAAGCACTTGTGGTAGGCAGTATCGGCGCGCCCATAACCGCGATCGTCACCGCTCTCCAGTGCCGCCTGCATGGCATCGACGATGCTGTCCAAGGTCGTCAGAAAAGCGTCCGGCGCGCGACGCATGGAAAGAATGCAGGCCTGCGTCTCCGCAATCAGGCGGAACTCGCAAAGTTCTTCGACGTCTTCGATGGACGGGTCGAAAATGAAGCTGCCGCGTTTGGGGCGAACTTCGACCAGGCCGGCAAATTCCAGCGTCTTCAGTGCCTCGCGGACGGGACTGCGGCTGACGCCGAACAGGACTGCCAACCGGTCCTCCGACAGGCTTTCCCCGAGATGAAACTCGCCGTCGATGATCGCTTGTCGCAAACGCTCGGTGACGAGCGTCGCAAGCGCCTGCGGGTGCGCGATGCGCAGCGGCGTTGCCGTTTCCATCCTGTCCTCCATCCCTCTGCCATGTAATACGTAACGTGTAACATACTAGTCAAGCTTTTTGTCGATCCGCCTCCGCGGGCATCGGGTTCGCGTCGGCAGACGAATGAAACGTGCTTGCCAGCAGAGTTGTAAAAATGGGCCTTCCGGCTGGGCACCGGCGACCGCGCGCGCAGAACGAAGTCCTACCGCGAGCCCGTCCATCTATGAGACTCGTGCCGCGTCTTCGCGCCGTGGCGAGCCATGTGCTTATCGGACAATCTGCCGTCATTGCTGAAGGGTTGCGGCCTGTCGGCCCGGCCGTTCCCGCGCCGAGAGGTGCGGTCAGCTCTTGACCGAACCCGCCGTCATGCCGGCCAGGAAGTAGCGCTGGGCGACCAGGTAGAGCACCAGCAGCGGAAGCGATCCGAGCACGCTCATCGCCATCATCTCGTTCCACTCGAAGGCATGCTGCCCCATGAGGAGCTGGATGCCGATCGGCACCGTTCGCAGATCCATCGACTTGGTGAGCGTGAGCGCGAAGAGGAACTCGTTCCAGGCAAGCAGGAAGGTGTAGACCGCTGTCGCCACGATGCCGGGTATCGAGACCGGGACGATCACCCGCCAGAGCGCCGTCCAGCTGGAGCCGCCGTCGACGAGGACCGCTTCGTCGAGTTCCTTTGGAAGCGTGTTCAGATAGCCCGTCATCAGGAGAATGGCGTAGGGCAGGGTGAAGACCATGTAGGTCAGGATCAGCGCCAGGTAGGTGTCGAAGATCCGGAAGGCGACCACCATTCCGAAATAGGGAATGAGAAGCGTGATGGGCGGCACCGTCTGCGTGCTGATGATGAAGATGTTCAGCGTGTTCTTGAAGCGGAACCGAAAGCGGCTGAATCCGTAGGCCGCCAGGATTGCGACGACAAGCGTCAGAACCGTTACCACGCCGGCGACGAAGTAGCTGTTGATGAAAAAGCGGACCTTCACCGGATCGTTGAAGATCGTCAGGTAGGCCGAGATCGTGAAATCGTCCGGCAGGAGCCGTGGGGGCAGGGCGAAGATCTCGGTGTTCGACTTCAACGAGCTGAAGAACATCCACACGATCGGAAAGGCGGCGAAGACCAGGCCGACGGTAAGCCCGATATAGGTGAGGATGGTCGGCAGGATGGAATGTTTGAACGAACGCTTTGCCACGGCCGATTACCTGCGCTGCTGATGTTTGATGTAGAAGTAGGTGACGCTCATCGAGATGATGAGAATGATGATCGCGCTGGCAGAGGCCAGGGAGAACTCATACTGGGAGAAGGCGAGCTTGTAGGTGAAGGTGGACAGCATTTCGGTCGAATAGATCGGGCCGCCGCCGGTCGTCATCCACACGAGCGGGAAGACCTGCATCGTCCAGATGAAATCGAGGAGCGCTATGCTGATGATGATCGGCATCAGCTGCGGAATGGTGATGTACCAGAATTTTTCGACCTCGTTGGCGCCATCGATGCCGGCCGCCTCGTAGAGTTCCTTCGGAATACCCTGAAGGCCGGCAAGAAGGCTGACCATATAGAGCGGATATCCGGCCCAGATGTTCGCGAAGGTCAGGGCATGGATGGCGGTGCTGGTCGAGGAGAACCATTCCACCTTGAAGTCGATGATATGGAGCGCCATCAACACGCTGTTGACGACTCCGTTCGGGTCGAGCAGCAGGCGCCAGATGATGGCGATGATGACCGCCGTGAACAGCCATGGCAGGATGAAGAGAACGCGCAGAACGCTTCGGACAAGTGGATCGACGCGATTGGTGTTCAGCAGCAGCGCGAAGGCGAGACCGATGATGAAGTGGAAAACCACGCTCATGACGGTGAAGTAGAGTGTCTGGCCGACCGACTGCCAGAAGACCGGGTTCTCAAAGACGGTGATGTAGTTCTGGAGTCCGGCGAAGGCGGCGTCCTTCGTCATGATGGCGCCATCCATCAGCGAGTAGCGCAAAACCATCAGCATGGGAAAGAGCATCAGCAGGATGAGGAGAAGCGCCGCCGGCGACACATAAAGATACGGCACCAGTTTCCGCAGGGTGGTGTAGCGGACCCTGCGCGCCTTGGGCCGCGCGGCGAGCAGAGCCGGAGCGGAACGGTTCATGAGGCGTGACTTTCCAATAGGCGGAACATTGCGAATGGCGCCGGCAGCGCGAGGTGACGCAGCCGGCGCCCGCGAACGCGACGGGTCCCTAGAACTTAGCCAGCCAGGCCTTCTGCGTGTTGACCGCGGCGTCCTTGGCGCTCTGACCGCCATCGAACATCTTCTGCACTTCGACATTCATGTCGCGCATCAGCTCCTCGGCAACCGGAAGGCCGACAAATTCGTTTGCCGGATAGCCGCTCTGATAGATTTTGAAGGCTTCCGCGAAGATCGGGTCGGAAGCGACGAAGTCAGGCTTCGCGTGGACGTTGCCGGGGAAGGCATTGGCGATCGAGACGAGGCGGCTGTTTACTTCCGGGCTCATCAGGTATTCGACCAGCTTCCAGGCTTCTTCCTTATGCTCGCTGCCTTCGCTGATGCCGATGCCCCAGGACGCATAGGGCATGCCGCGCTTGCCGGTGTAACCGTCGGCCGCCGGCAGGGCGGAGATGCCGAAATTCAGGTTCGGATTGCGCTCGCGGATGAGGTTCACGTGGGCAAGTGAGTCGACCATCATGCCGACGCGGCCGTTGACGAACTCCTCGACCTTGTCCTGTTCCTTTTTCGCGAAGATGCCGGGCGAGATCACGCCTGCCTTGTTCAGCGACGCGATATATTCGAGTGTGCCGACCACGGAGTCGTTTTCGAGATCCGGCTTTCCATCCTTCATCATCGAGGCGCCCGAGGCCCAGACCCACGACATCACGTCGTTCTGAATGCCGCTCGGCGATTGCAGCGACAGCGGCAGCACCCAGCCGTACTGGTTCTTGGAGGCGTCGGTCATCTTCATCGCCGCTTCGGTGAATTCGCCGCGCGTGGACGGCATCTTGTCGACGCCTGCAGCCTTGGCGAGGTCCATGTTCACGAAGACCGGGTAGACGAAGGACGCGAGCGGAAACATGACACTCTTGCCGTCGACCTTGACGATGTCGGCGATCTGGCTCTTGTCATAGTTTGCTTTCTCCATCAGTTCGTCCATCGATGCGATGGCGCCCTGCTTGGAGAGGCCGTTGACCCATGCGCCGTCGAGGCCCACCACGTCGCTGAGCGTGCCGGATGCCGCGCCGACGACGATCTGATCCCGTGTCGTGGCATAGGGGCCGCTGACCAGCGTGACCTTGATGCCGGGATTTTTCGCCTCGAAATCGTCAATGATGCCGCGCAGCGCGCCGGCGGGCATTTCGGGTTCCCACCACTGGATGAATTCGATCGTGGTATCGGCGTATGCCGACGTGGCGCAGAGTGCCCAGGCAGCCACGGCGGCCCGCATCGTATTGCTGAATTGTCTGAAATTCATATCTACCTCCCATTAGACTTGCAGGTGATCGATCCTCCCCAGATCGTTTTGAAAGTAGGTTCCTGGTGGCCCTCCATGTCAACGGCGAGCCATTGGCAAAGTGTGCGTCGGCGGCCAATTTTTCCACATTATTCTTCTTAAACTTATGATTATAAATGATAAAAAAATTTTGCGCGCGAAAAATTTTTTGCGTCATTTGTGTTGCCTGTGACGCATTTTTTCTTTACTTTCGTAAATAAATGAAAGGTCGGCGATCAAATCCGAATTCCCTGCCGGACGTTCCCGGGTGATGGAGACGGGCGTTCGCCGGGTAAGGAAGGGGATTCTGCAATCCGGTTGGGATATGGGCGGTATAGACGAGGGCTCCGACATGGGGGCGGATCATACCCCGCAATGCCACGCGGGCGGCGTATTGCCCCGACCAAGGGGTGCGTTTATCTCTTGCGCAATTTCGCGCATGATCCGATGTCTCGTATGCGCGCAACAAAGATTTCAGTCGTTGGCGCGACGTTCCGCAGGGCAGTAAGGAATTGAATGGCCAAGAAAACCTACAAATCCATGGACGACTTCGCGGTCGCCTGCGGCGTTTCGCGTCCGACCCTGTCGAAATATTTCGACGACCCGACGCAGGTCAAGGACGTGACCCGAAAACGCATCGAGGCAGCGCTCAAGAAGTCGAACTTTGAGCCCAACCTCTTTGCGCGCCACCTCAACCGCAAGCGCACCAAGAATATCGGCATCCTCGTGCCGAGCATGTCGGATCCCTTCTACGTTCAGGTCGTGTCGCTGATCGAACTCGAGTTGCGCGCCAAGGGTTTCTGGCCCGTGCAGCTTTCGTCGCACACGCGGCCGGAACTGGAGGAAGAAGCTGTCCGAACCCTCTTGTCTCTCAAGGTCGCCGGTGCCATCGTTGCGCCTCTTGGGCCCGGTTCGCGTCGTTCGGCCCTGGAAAGACTGACCGACGCGATTCCTGTCGTATGCTTCGACAGTCCGTCGGCCTTCGATCTTCCGTTCGTCGGGAACGACAATGCGCAAAGTGTCGCCGCGATCGTTCAATACCTCTGCCGGTCCGGTGAGGCGCCGGTCTTCCTCGATGTTCCACACATGCTGGAGAATGCCGAAGAGCGGACGGCAAGCTATCGCGCGACGATGGTCAGGGAGGGGCATTCGCCACTCGTCGTCGATTGCGACGCGCCCCCCTCCTGGGAGTTCGAGCGGTTGGGCTACGAGCAGATGCAGCGGATTCTGGCGAAGGGCGGATTGCCGGGCAAGACGCTGTTGTGCGCCAACGACCGCTTCGCGTTCGGCGCGATGGCGGCGGCCTTTGCCTCGGGACTGAAGATTGGTCGCGCGGAGGCGTGCGACGTGCGCATTGCCGGCCACGATGACCATCCGCTCAGCCGCTATACCTGCCCGTCGCTGACGACGATGGCTCAGAACGCGCCGGAAATCGCGGCCAGGGCTGTTGAAATCCTGTTGAACAGCATCGAGGAGGACGCTGCCGACCGGAAGGTCGCGGCGCACAGGGTTATTCTCGAGGCAACCCTCGTGATGCGCGAGTCGGCCTGACATTGTCCGAGGTCGCGTGCGACGTCAGCGCCGCAGCGCAGGATCCATCGAACGCCAGGCATCCGCAATGGCTTCAAGGGCTTCCTGCGCTTCCGGTATGGCACGCGCCATGGACACGAAACCATGGATCTGTCCCGGCCATATGCGGCATGTAGCGTGCGCCTCGGCCTTGAGGCGGTCGGCATAGGCACGTCCTTCGTCGAAAAGCACGTCGTGTCCGGCCAGAACGACAAAGGCCGGCGCAACGCCTTCAAGCGTTGCGGCATCAAGCGGCGAGCCACGCCAGTCCGCCGGGTTTGCGCCTTGCGGAAGATAGTGGTCGCGGAACCACCGCATGCCGGCAGACGTCAGGCCGAAATCCTTCGCATGACGGCGGTAACTGTCCGAAGCCTGGCTTTGATCGGTTACCGGATAGATCAGCACCTGTCCGATGACGGCCGGGACTGTTGCGTTCCGCGCCATCAGCGCTACGACGGCAGCAAGATTTCCGCCGGCGCTGTCGCCGCCCACGAGGATACGAGTCGGATCGATGCCGAGCATGCCCGCCTGTTCGTTCATCCAGGCGAGCGTGGCGGCGCAATCCTCGATCGCGGCGGGAAACGGATGTTCCGGCGCCAGACGATAGTCGGGCGAGACGACGACGGCACCGACCGCGTTCGCCAGGGTGCGGCAGATATCCTCGTGCGTTTCCGGCGCGCCGATCACCCATCCGCCGCCGTGAAGATAGAGCATGGCCGGCGCGCCTTCCTGCGGCGCGCCTCGGCCGCGCCAGATCAGGAGCCGAACATTGCCCGCCCGGTCTTCCATCACTGCGTCGACCTCGGCGAGCGGCAACTGCATTCCGGCGAAGCCATCGAGATATTGCCGCCGTGCCTCATCCGGCGTGCACTCTTCGACAGGCTTCTCCGTGTCGCCGGGCCACGCAAGCGCACGTCTGGCGGATTCGTCCAGCCCGGTCACGTCAGCAGGCTCGCTGCTTCCTCTTCGCGCAGCTCCTTCGGTTGCGCCACTGTGCCGGGAATCGTCTGCGCCGCGCCGGTTTCTCCGGCGCGCAGAACCGCCTCCATGATTTCGAGCACGTGCAGGGCAAGGTCGCCGGAGGCGCGGGGCGGACGGGCTTCGATGATCGAGCGCGCGAGATCGGCAAGGCCGAGCATGCGGTAGTTGGCGCGATCGGGGGCTGCGACCGGCCAGTTGACGGCACCGAAGAGATCACGGGCGGTGTCCGTTTCCCGCCATGGCGCGCCGCGGCTGGAGACGGCGACGACACCGCCGAAATTGTCCGGATCCGGCAGGCGGAGCGAGCCCTCGGTGCCATGCAGTTCGATCGGGTGGTTGGAGTGGCGGAACACATCCCATGACGCGCCGAAGGTGATGCTCGCGCCGCACTCGAATTCCAGCAGGGACAGGACGCTGGTCGGCGTGCCGACCTTGAAGGTCGTCCCCTTCTTCGGTCCATCCGCGGTGATGAGACGTTCTTCCTGGCCGCTGGTCGCGACCGCCTGCACGCGTCGCACCGGGCCCAGCAGGTTGACCAGCATGGTGAGATAATAGGGGCCCATATCCATCATGGGACCGGCACCGGGCTGGTAGTAGAAGCTCGGGTCCGGATGCCAGTGCTCCATGCCGCGTCCCATCATGAAGGCGGTACCGGTTACCGGCTTGCCGATGGCGCCGGTCTCCATTTGCCGTCGCGCATGACGCCCTGCGGCGCCGAGAAACGTGTCCGGTGCCGATCCAAGCGACAAGCCCCTCGCTGCGGCAGCACTTACCAGCTTGCGTCCCTCATCGGCCGTGACCCCCAGCGGCTTTTCGGTAAACACGTGTTTGCCTGCCGACAGAGCGCGCATCGAGACGTCAAAATGCGCGGCAGGGATCGTGAGGTTCAGGATGAGATCGATGTCCTCGCCGTCGATCAGCGCATCGACATCCATCGCACGAAGGCCGAATTCCGCTGCGCGGCGTTCGGCGGCCTTCGTGTCGAGGTCAGCACAGGCCGTGATCGCAACGTTCCCGAAGAGCGGCGCGTTGCGCATGTAGGCCGTCGAGATGTTGCCGCATCCCACCACCCCGATCCTGAGTGTCGCGCCATTTTTTTGTGCCATGTGAATGCCTGATCTTGCTGGATTGAATGAGGGAAGCGAGTAGCGGCCGGGTTCCTGCGTTTGAACGCAAAGAATGAATTATGTTGACGCACGGTAACATTTTACCTTACGTAATTGCAAGACGCTGGGAGGCGTCCGAACCCAACGATCTTGTTGACAGCGCGGCGACCGCCGACCTCTCGCCGTCTGGCTTTCCGCGCAAGACGAATCGTGTGCTGCGGCAACCCTGCGGCGCAAGCCGAAGCCGCCGCCCTCCGTGTCGAGAGAAGTCAACGCAACAATCGGGACCAGATGACAATGACGTCAGAACTGAAGATCGGCTGCCAGACATTCACCTGGGAAATGCTGGGCGAGCGCTGGAACGGAGGGCCGGACGATCTGGTGCACGCCGTTGCCGGCGGCGGATATTCCGGTATCGAGATCACCGACACGATGATCGGTGGCTATGCCACGAGGCCCGATGCGTTTGCGCGCACGCTCCGGAATGCAGGTCTGAATCTGGTGTCCTTCGCCTTCGGCTCGGGCAGCGGATTCACGCTTCGGGAGAAGATTGCCGCCGACCTCGACTCGACACGGCGCTGGGTGGACTTTGCGGCAAATTTTCCCGGCGCGCTTGTGTCGATGGGGTCGGCCGCAGTCGTCTCGGACGGTCCGCGCGCCGACAAGTTCGCCGTCGCGGCCGAATGCTACAATCGTGCAACGGAGATCGGCAAGGCGGCGGGTGTCTCGGTTGCGGTTCACCCCTCGTCGCATCACAATACCCTGCTTTTCACGCGGGAGGACTATGACAAGCTGTTCGCCTTGCTGGATCCGGAGGTGGGGTGGGTGCCGGATACCGGCCACATCCTGCGCGGCGGCCAGGCGATGGCCGACACGCTGGCGGCCTTCGGGGACCGTATCCGCTACGTGCACCTCAAGGACGTCGACGCAAGCGGGGCCTGGGCAATGCTGGGCGAAGGCGCCTGTGACGTGCCGTCCGTGATTGCAATGGCTCTCCGGTCGCCGAAGTTCAACGGCTGGATCGTGGTGGAAGAGGAGTCGGATCAGGCCGCCGTCGATCCGGTGGCGGCGGTTCGTGCGAACCGCGAGACACTGCGCCGCCTGGGGTTCTGACTGCCGCTCGCTGGCCCCCGACTAGGTTGCGACAGGAGGTCGCCGGTTCACGCGTAGCGGACTTCGACGCCCAGCTTGTCCAGGCGATTGCGAATGCCGTGCGGCATGTTGCTGTCGGTGATGATGAGATCGACGCGCGACAGAGAAAAGGCTTTGGAGGAGGCGCCGGTGTCCCATTTGCTCGAATCCGCCACCAGAACGACGCGGCGTGCCATGCGCACGAGGTTGCGTTTGGTCCGTGCGATATCTTCCGAGACGTCCACGACGTCGAAAGCCTGGTCGATTGCATGTGCGCCGACAAAGGCCTGATGGGCAACCAGTCCGCCGAGGACCTTGTCGGAGTCCGAGACGATCGTGCTGACCGTGCTGGGAAACACCCGGCCGCCGATCATGTGTACGTCCAGTCCCGGCCGATACATGAGATGCTGGGCGATGTTCATGGCCGTCGTCGCAACCACAACGTTGTTGACCGGCGGCATTTGCATGGCGACCTGAAGCAGGGTCGAGCCGCTGTCGAAGACGATCGACTGATTGTCGATGATTTGCCGCGCGGCCATTTGAGCGATCCGTCGCTTCGCTTCGAAGTTCCGCTGCATGCGCTCTTCGAAGGCGGCCGCCGGGGAATCTGCAGGGATCGCGATGGCCCCCCCATGGGTTTTGATCAGTTGCTTCTTGGCATCCATGATTTCGAGGTCCGAGCGGATCGTGACCTCCGAGACCTCGAAGAACTCGGCCAGCTGACGCGTGCGCGCCTGACCGATCCGTTGAAGCTCGAGCAAAATCTGGTGCCGTCGTTGTTCTGCAAGCATGTGTGAACCCGGGTCGCTTCTTGCACGGCAGAAAAATTCCGAAAATCGAAAGGTTGCCGGCTCTTTCGATCGAATTCACCAATCCTAGCACAGGAAAATTCACATGCTAAGCGATATATGAAAGAATTCGAAATATTGAGTTTTGTTTTATTTTCGCGTTAGGGTCCCGTCAATATCAGCGCCAGCAAATACGAAGGAAGCTTTGCCATGGGCCTTGGAACAAAAATTCGCCTCTCGCGCCTGTTCTCCAATCCATCGGGAAACCTGTTCGGTGGCGCGGTCGATCATTTCGTCGGTTATGGCAACGTTCGCGAAGGCGGCCTTGCCGACCTGCCGGGGGCCTTGCGCCGCGTGATGGCCGGCGGACCCGACTATATCAGCATTCAGCCGGGCGCCGCACGCCATCTCTGGTCAGAGTATGCCGGCAAGGCCGCGCTGGTGATCCAGGCGGGCTGCTTCACGGCTGACGACCGCATTCGGCAGCTCATCGCGACACCGGAAGACGCGGTACGCTACGGCGCGGACGCTCTTGCGGTTGCCATCCCGGTCCGCGGGAACACTGAGGGTGAATACATCCGCTGGCTGACCGACACGGTGAATGCCGCCGCACGTTTCGAAATGCCGGTCGTCGCCCATGTCTATCCGCGCGATTTTTCCGATGGCGGCAAGATCGTCTTCACGCCGGATGAAATCGCCTATGCCGTGCGGATCGGTTACGAGACAGGGGTCGACGTGATCAAGGTCGGCTACACGGGAGATTTCGATTCCTTCCGCGAAACGGTTGCGACCTGCCCCGTCCCGGTCGTCATCGCCGGCGGCCCGAAGACGGACACGCTGCTTGGAGCGCTCACCCAGACGTCGGACGCCTTGCGCGCAGGCGCCAGGGGCGCCGTGGTCGGCCGCAACCTCTGGGGTCATGGCGATACGACCCGGGCCGCTCGTGCCTTCAAGCTGGTCATCCACGATGGCATGGCGCCGGCAGGGGCGCTGGCTGCAGCTGGTGCCTGACCGGTGTCGCCCCCATTCCACGTACTGGGCTTCGGCGCCGTGTCCGTCGACGACATCATCTATGTCGACCGGCCGCTGGCGTCCGGCAAGGGAAAGGTTACGAAACGTGCGACGGACCATGGCGGCAACGTAGCCACCGCCCTGGTGGCTATCGCTCGGCTCGGCGGGCATGCTGCCTTCATCGGCTGGCTGAGCGATCGGCCGCCGGACGATGTCGGCCGGTGCGAACTCGAGCGCGGCGGCGTGGACACGTCCCTTGCCCCGCGCCACGCCGATGCGGCACCGATCCGGTCCGTTGTCATCGTTGATCCGAACGGCGACCGGTTCATCGCCTATGACGACGATGTGCCGCATGGCACATCGCAGGCGTTGCCTGACCATGTGCTGAAGCAAGCGCCTGTCTTGCTCATCGACGGTTATGCCACGCACTGCGAAACCGTCGTCGCGCGTGCCCGCGCGCTCGGACTCGCGATCGTTGCGGATATCGAATGGACCGCCGGATCTGCGACCGACAGGATCATGGCCCTTGCCGATCACCTCGTGCTGCCGCTGGCGTTCGGCCAGGCTTCCACTGGAGAAAGTGTGCCGCTAGCGGTGCTCGACAAGCTGTGGACCGAGGAGCGCTCGGCGGTGGTGCTGACCGATGGTGATCACGGTTCGTACGTTCGTCAGCGGGACGACGCTACGCGGTGGCATTTCCCGGCTTACGAGGTACAGGCGATCGATACGACGGGCGCCGGGGACTGTTATCACGGCGCCTATTGCCTGGCACTTGCGCAGGGAAAGGCGCCGCTCGATTGCGTCGCCTACGCGACGGCGGCGGCGGCAATCTCCGTTACGGCACGAGGCGGGCGTATGGGCTTGCCGGACAACCGGGCATGTCTCGCCCGGATGGCGGGGATGGGCGCGCCGGCGGCGGTCCCGATCGCCGGATAGGATGCAGATGATGATTTCGCGCGACGCCGCTCGAGGCGCCGTTCGCCGCTTGCTGCGTTTCTGCATCGGAGGCGCTGTCGTCGTTCCGACCCGTCCGTCTGGCCGCCATCGACATTAAAATTACGCGCGTTAAAAAATAAAATCTCACACACATAAATTCTGTTAGTTAAATAAACACAATACTTACAATTGCTTAATTGAAAAGCATTGTCGCCTTTGGTCAGATTTCGGTGTTTCCCGTATTGACTTTATGCATCAGTCCTGACCCATTTGTTGAAAATCGGCGGGCAGCGGAGAGGGCTGCATGTCGACATTGCGGCATGACTGGGAGGAAATGACGTGGCTGTGGTCGTCCTGGATAAGATCTGCAAGACCTATGGGAACAACTACCATGCGATCAAGGAATTGAGCCTGACGGTACGCGATGGCGAATTTCTGATTCTGGTTGGTCCGTCCGGCTGCGGAAAGTCAACGGCACTGCGCATGATCGCCGGGCTCGAGGAGATTACCAGCGGTACTTTGAGCATCGGCGGCCAGGATGTCGCCGATCTCCCGCCGAAGGACCGCGACATTGCCATGGTCTTTCAGAACTATGCGCTCTATCCGCACATGACCGTCTTCGACAACATCGCGTTTTCGATGAAGCTGGCCGGCAGGAGCAAGGCCGAACGCACCAAGCGGGTCCATGAGATCGCGAAGACCCTGCAGCTCGAGACGCTGCTCGCCAACAAGCCGGCGCAACTTTCCGGTGGCCAGCGCCAGCGCGTGGCCATGGGGCGGGCCATGGTGCGCGAGCCGGCGGCCTTTCTTATGGACGAACCGCTGTCGAACCTCGACGCCAAGCTCCGCGTCCAGATGCGGGCGGAAATTGCGAGCCTCCAGCGCCAGCTTGGCGTGACGACGATCTATGTCACCCATGACCAGACTGAAGCGCTGACGATGGGCGACCGTGTGGCGGTGCTGAAGGGCGGCGTGCTTCAGCAGGTGGATACGCCCAGGGCGCTCTACAACCGCCCTGTCAACGCGTTCGTCGCCGGCTTCATCGGCTCACCCTCGATGAACCTTTTCGAAGGGCGCCTGCAGGGCGGCAATCTCCAGCTTCAGACCTTTTCGATCCCGCTGCCGGCCAGCGCCTTCGAGCGCGCACCCGGCCTTGCCGCCTTCGAGGGAAGGACGGTCGTCTTCGGCATCCGCCCCGAGGACCTGTACGACAGCCGGCTGCCGTCGGGCGCGGCCCTGCCGTCGATCCCCGCCCTCGTGAAGTCTATCGAGGAACTCGGATCCGAATTGATCATGCATTTGAACATCGATGCGATTCGCGTCGATTCAGGAGACCCGGATGCCGTGGAAGACCTGAGCGGCGCTGCCAATGTCGTCGCGAAGTTCGAGGCGGCCAGCGCAGCCCGGATGGGCCAGAGGATTGATCTGGCCGTCGACGCGACGAAGCTGCACTTCTTCAATCCCCAGACGCATAGGGCGCTGTGAGGACGATGCCCTTCGTCGCCACAATGAAACATGAGGTTTGAGAGTTTACCGATGCCAGCAAAGCAGGACAGACGCCTTCGTGTCGGCGTATTGGGGGCGGGCCAGATCGCCCAGGCAGCCCATTTCGAAAGCTGCACCAAGGCGGCGAATGCAGATCTCTATGCGATCTGCGACGTGGCGGACGATTTGCGCGAACGCATGGCGATCACCCATGGCGCTGAAAAGACCTACGACGACTACGACAGGATGCTCGCCGATCCCGATCTGGACGCGGTGATCATTGCGACAGCTGATGCGTTTCATGTTCCGGCGTCGATCCGGGCACTCGAGGCCGGCAAGCATGTGCTCTGCGAAAAGCCGCTCGGCCTGACGGTCGAAGAATGTCATGACCTGAAGGCCGTCGTCGAGAAGGCGGGAAAAGTCTTCCAGGTCGGACACATGAAGCGGTTCGATGCCGGTCTCCAGGCCGCCAAATCCTTCATTCGCGACGAGATGGGCGAACTGGTCGCGCTGAAGGCCTGGTATTGCGACAGCACGCACCGCTATCCGATGACCGATGCGGTCCAGCCGCTGATCATCGCCAGCGCAAACGCCAAGAAGCCGTCTGCCAATCCGAAGGCCGATCTGCGCCGCTACTATATGCTGGCGCATGGCTGCCATCTGATCGATACCGCCCGGTATTTCGCGGGGGACATCGTTTCGGTCGAAGCCCGTCTGTCGGAGCGCGCGGGCATATGGTGCTGGTTTGTAGACGTTGAATTCGCCAACGGCACGCTCGGTCATCTGGACCTGACCGTCCAGGTCCGGATGGACTGGCACGAGGGTTTCCAGATCTATGGCGAAAACGGCAGTATCCTCGGCAGGACCTTTAACCCCTGGTACTACAAGACGAGCGAGGTCGACATTTTCCGCGAGGCCGACGGTGCAACCCATCGCGTGCTCGGCGCCGATGGTCATTTCTATCGCCGTCAGCTCGAAGGTTTTGCCCGCACCATTCTCGACGGCGCCCCGATGGAAGGCGCCGATGTCGACGACGGCCTCGCCTCCGTTAGAGCCATGGTCGCGATCGCCCGCTCCGTTGAAAGCGGAAAGCCCGTCACGCTTGCCGATGTTGCGGGTGGCGTCTGATGAAACTCGGGATCTTCGCAAAGACATTCGAGGGAGCCGATCCGAGGAGGGTGCTCAGGTCGGTTGCCGGGGCCGGCTTTGCTTCCGCCCAATACAACATGGCATGCTCCGGCCTCCCCTCCATGCCGGACGTGATCCCTGTCGTCGAGGCGCATGCCGTTTCCGTGGCGGCGGCGCAGGCAGATGTGGAAATTGCCGCCGTATCCGGCACCTACAACATGATTCACCCGGACATGACCGTGCGGCAGGCAGGTCACCGTAAGCTCGCGGCACTGGCCGAACGTTGCGCCGTGATGTCGACCGGTCTGATCACGCTGTGCACCGGAACACGCGATCCGGCCGACCAGTGGAAGGGGCACCGGGACAACGATACGCCGGAAGCCTGGCGGGATCTGCTCGACGCCATGACCGCCGCCGTCGAGATCGCCGATCGCCACGATGTCGATCTCGGTATCGAGCCAGAACTCGCCAATGTCGTCAACTCGGCAGAGAAGGCACGCCAGTTGATCTCGGAGCTGCAGAGTCCGCGCATCAGGATCGTGCTCGATCCGGCGAACCTCTTCGAGGTCGCCACCCTTGAAGAGCAGCGCAGGATCGTCGCGGCCGCGATTGACCTCTTGGCGGACCGGATCGTCATGGCGCATGCCAAGGACCGCGATCCGGACGGCAGTTTCGCCACAGCCGGCAAGGGCGTGCTCGACTATGAGCACTATATCGGCAGGCTGGAGGCGATCGGCTTCGACGGCAGCCTGGTCACCCACGGTCTTGCGGCTCAGGAGGCCGCAGGCGTGGCCGGCTTCCTCAAGCGACACCTCGCCGGACCGTCAATCGGAGAAGAACGATGAGCCAGGCTCGGCCGTTCGAAACGGGCGACGGAACGATGCTGAACGTCGATATTGCGGGCGAGGGCATACCTGTGTTGTTCCAGCACGGCCTCTGCGGAAGTGCGGAGCAGACCGCGGAGACCTTTCCGGCCGAGCCCGGCTTTTGCCGTATCACCGTGGAAACACGCGGGCATGGCCGCTCTCGGACCGGCGCGCTTGAAAAGCTGTCGATCGCCACGTTCGCGGACGATATTGCCGCGTACCTTGAAAAGGCCTTCGCAGCACCGGTCGCGGTCGGCGGAATCTCCATGGGAGCCGCGATCTCGCTGCGCCTGGCGGTCAAGCGGCCCGATCTCGTCAAGGCCCTGATCCTCGCAAGACCCGCCTGGGTCACGCGTTCCGCGCCCGCGAACATGGCGCCCAACGCGGAAGTTGGGCACCTTCTCAGGAAACTGCCCCCCGAAGCGGCAAGGCGCAGCTTCCTCTCAAGCCCGACCGGGCAGGGCCTCGCCGCCGAGGCTCCCGACAATCTCGCTTCGCTTGCCGGCTTTTTCTCACGCACACCGCTGGACGTGACCGCTGAACTGCTGATCGCCATTTCGAACGATGGCCCGGGTGTAACGGACGAGGAGGTTTCACGGATCTCCGTGCCAACGCTCGTGATTGGCCACGAAAAGGACGCCATCCACCCGATCGCCCATGCGCGCTCGCTGGCCGAGCGCATTTCGGCGGCACGCTTCGTACGGATCACGCCGAAGGCCGAAAGCCGCGCGCAGTATGCCGCCGATTTCCGGCACGCGATGAGCATATTTCTGAAGGAGCTCTGACACCATGACTGCCCGTTCCAAGAGTTGGATCGCCGATCTGCCGAAGGATCGGTTGATTGCGGAATTCTCCGTCTGGTCAGCCGACCTCGTGCGGCTGGCGGATGATCTTGCCCGCGTCGATCCTTATGTGGACGTCCTCCATATCGACGTCGCCGACGGCCACTTCGCGCCTGCGATGCTGTTCTTCCCCGACCTCGTCGCCGGCGTTCGAAAGATATCGGCTCGCCCGATCCACGTTCACCTCATGGTTGCCGACGATATCCTTCTGTCCCAGATCGAGCAGTTCGCCGATGCCGGCAGCGACGTGATCAGCCTGCACGTCGAGAACGAAAGTGTCGCTGAGGCTGCGCTCGATCTGCTCGAACGCCGTGGCGTCGCCGCCGGCATGGTCGTCAGGGTGGAAACGCCTGTCGAGCGCATCCGGAACTATGTCTCGCGCCTGGATTTCCTGACGTTGCTCGGCACGGCGATCGGGGTGAAGGGTCAGGGCCTGGATGAAAAGGCCGGCGAGCGCCTGCAGCAGGCCGCGCGGATTGTTGCCGATTGCGGCGCGAGCCAGCGGATCGTACTGGCCGCCGATGGCGGTATTCGCGAACATACCGTGCCGCTGCTGCGCCAGTCCGGCGCCGAAACGGTCGTGCTCGGATCGCTCGCCTTCAACGCGCCGTCGCTCGAAGAGCGCATGGCGTGGCTGCGCACCCTCTAGCCGGCCGGTCGCGAGATGCAGCAGGTCGCCATCGGAATTGATCTGGGAGGGACGCAGGTTCGGGCCGCACTGGTCAGCGAGCGCGGCACCGTCGTCGCCCAGGCCGAGGAGCGAACCGACGCGACCGCGGGTCCAGACCGCGTCCTGTCGCAAATTCTCGATCTCGCCGAGGGTGTGCTTGCAGCGGCGACGCCTTTGTCGGTGGTGGGCGTCGGCGTTTCGACGCCGGGTCCGGTTGACACGATTGCAGGCGTTGCAAGTGATGTGCCGACCCTTGCGGGGTTTGCCGGTTTTCCGCTGAAAACCGAATTGCAGAAGCGTTTTCCCTTTCCCGTCAGCCTGGAAAATGACGGCATCGCGGCCGCGATCGGGGAGTGGCAGTTCGGTGCCGGCAAAGGCCATGTCAACCTGATCTATGTGACTGTAAGCACCGGCATCGGCGGTGGTATCATCACGGATGGTCGGGTACTGCGCGGTCGCAAGGGCATGGCGGGCCATATCGGCCATATGTCGATCGTGCCGAACGGAGAGCTTTGCCCGTGTGGCAACAGGGGGTGCTTCGAGGCCTATGGATCGGGAACAGCCTTCGCGCTGCGGGCGCAAAAAAGGGCCGGGGAAAGCCTCGATACAATCCTCGGCCGCGACGGCGCGCCGATCGACAGCCGCGGCGTCTTTGCCGCCGCGAGACGCGGTGACCGTCTCGCCAATCAGTTGATCGACGAGGAGGCGGAGATACTCGGGCGAGGCCTCACGAGCCTGATCCACATCTTCAGCCCTGATCTCGTCGTCATGGGTGGCGGGCTCTCGCATGAATTCGACCGGCTTCATCCGGGCATTCGGGCTTATGTTGCGCGATGGGCCATGCCGGCCTTCAACGACGTGAGGGTCGTTCGGGCGGCGCTCGGCCAGAACTCGGGGCTGGTGGGCGCGGCGGCGCTTGCTTTCCTCGCAGGAATGCCGCTGCAGGACCAGCCCGCCGTTGTTGCAAACATCTGATATGAGGAATGCAGAAGATCATGCTGACGATCAAGAGACTGAGCCTGGAGGACGCTCGCGTACTAATCGCCGGCGCACGTGCGAAAGCTGAAGAAATCGGCGTGCCGATGTGCATTGCCGTGACGGATGAATCGGGCCAGTTGGTTGCCTTCGAGCGCATGGACGGCGGCAAGATCACAAGCACCACGATCGCGCAGGACAAGGCCTTCACCGCGGCCGGAGCCAAACGCAGCACTGAAAGCTATGGCGAGGCGAGCCAGCCGGGGAAACCGGCCTACGGGATCAATTCGAGCATCGGCGGGCGCCTGCTCGTCGTCGCCGGAGGCATACCCGTCGTCGTGGGCGGGCAGGTGGTCGGCGCGATCGGCATCAGTTCGGGTACGCCGGCCCAGGACAGCGAATGTGCCCAGGCAGGCATAGACCTGTTCCTTGGTCAGCTCTGAGGGAGAAAATGAAAAAGATCGTCACGTCGGGCGAGATCCTCGTTGAAATCATGGCGGAAGACATCGGCCAGAGCTTTCTGACTGCAGGCACCCTGAAGGGGCCGTTCCCCTCCGGAGCGCCGGCGATCTTCATCGGTCAGGCAGCGAGAATCGGGCAGCCGGCCGTTCTGATCGGCTGCGTCGGGGCGGATGATTTCGGCGCCCTGAACATCCGTCGGCTTGAAGAATGGGGCGTTGACGTCTCCGCGATCTCAATCCACCCGGAACTGCCGACAGGCACGGCCTTCGTCACCTACCGCAGCGATGCGAGCCGCCACTTCATCTTCAACATGAAGCACAGCGCTGCCGGAGGTATTTCATTCAACGATGCCGCGCGCGCGGCTGTCGACAGTGCCGATCACTTCCACGTCATGGGCACGTCGCTTTTTTCGCCGCAGGCGACGTCGGTGGCACTCAAGGGCATCGAGATCATCAAGGACAAGGGGGGGACCGTCTCGTTCGATCCCAACATCCGCCGTGAAATGCTTTCCCTTCCAGGCATGAAGGTCTCGCTCGATCATGTCCTGGCGCTGACGGATATCTTCCTTCCGAGCGGAGACGAACTCTTCCTCTTTTGCGAGGAGCGAACCGAACCCGAGGCGGTTGACGCTCTCCTGCGACGAGGACCTTCGGCCGTCATCGTCAAGAGAGGTGCGTCGGGTGCGACGTATTTCGACCGCGACCGGACCGTTGAGACGCCTGCCTGCGTCGTGGACGAGATCGACCCGACCGGCGCCGGCGATTGTTTCAGTGCGGCCTTCGTCGCGATGTGGCTGCGCGGCGCCGATCCGGCTCTGGCGCTTCGCATCGCCGCTGCCGCCGGCGCGCTCGCGGTTACACGGAAGGGTCCGATGGAGGGCATCCGCTCGATGGCCGAGATCGAGGCGTTTCTCGACCAGCAGGAGGCCTCCCGGTGAAAAGTGCGACAGAGCAACTTCGCGATATGCCCTCCGCTCGCTGCGCCGGCAGGAGACCGGGCATCACGTCCGTCTGTTCGGCGCATCCCGTGGTGATCAAGGCTGCGCTGCACCATGGACTTGCGCGCGGCGGACCCGTCTTGATCGAGGCGACCTGCAATCAGGTCAATCAGGATGGCGGCTACACGGGCATGGCACCGGACGGCTTCCGTCGTTTTGTGGAGGATATTGCCGCCGCGGTTGGGTTTCCGCCCGAACGGCTTCTTCTGGGGGGTGATCATCTCGGACCAAATCCATGGGCCGCCCTTCCTGCGCAGGAGGCAATGGGAAGGGCCGTCGCGATGATTGAGGCCTACGCAGCCGCCGGCTTTACGAAACTCCACCTCGACGCGAGCATGAGCTGTGCAGACGACCCGGTCCCGCTTCCCGACGAGGTGATCGCCGCGCGCGCGGCCGAACTTGCCGCGACTGCGGAAATGGCGGTCCGCAAGGCCGGAGGCGAACCACCGGTCTATATCATCGGCACGGAAGTCCCGGTTCCGGGCGGTGCGTTTGAAGCCATGGATCACCTTCATGTCACGACGCCCGAAGATGCCCTGAGGACCGCGGAGATTCATCGCAAGGCATTTCGCGCCCGTGGTTTGGAGGCCGCGTTCGAGCGCACGATCGGCATGGTTGTTCAGCCCGGCGTCGAGTTCGGCAACACCGATGTCATCGAATATGAGCCTCGCAAGGCGGCGGGGCTTTCGACGGCGCTGCGACAAATGCCGCAATTCGTGTTCGAGGCCCATTCGACCGACTACCAGAGCGCCATCGCGCTTCGCCATCTGGTGAGCGACGGATTTGCGATCCTCAAAGTTGGCCCGTGGCTGACATTTGCGTTGCGCGAAGCACTCTACGGGCTGGACTGCATCGCCCGGATCATCGCGCCTGACAAGCGTCGCGAAGACCTGCCGGCAAGCATGGATGAGCTGATGACTGCCAGTCCCGGATATTGGAAGAAATATTACCCCGGCGCTGCGGCCGATCAATATTTCCAGCGGCACTTCTCCTACTCCGACCGCATCCG
>NZ_JAKGBU010000066.1 GCF_021555155.1 Rhizobium alarense | reverse complement strand
GCGCACACCTTCTTCTCCGCAATATGCATCGCCGCGACCGTCATCTTCTGGCTCTGATCAATGAGTCCTGAGCCTAGGCAGCACTCGCCGGCGCGTGTCGTTCCTGATTCGCCGACGCGTCCTGCCAGTGTTCGGCCGGTGCCGGCTGCGGCGCGACGGCCGCCTTTCCCGCCGACGCACCGGCGCGGATCGATCGCCGGTCCGCGGTCGCCTCTGCCCATGGCGGCAGCAGCGAGGGCGCGTCCGGCCGCAGGCCGTATTAGGGCGGCGGATTCCACCGTGCCCATGTCCGCGATCCGGACGGCAGCAGGCTTGCTTTCGTCTCTTGTGAACGCGCCGGCCGACGGCGCTTCCGCCAGCGGCGCGGCTGCCTGCGGCGAAACGTCCCGATTCCCGTGCAAGCCGAATTCACAACGATTGAAACGGCTTCCGGAGGCCGGAAATCGCCCGGCCGGGAAAACTGGACAAGGAATTTGGCGAAAGCCGGACAAAGCCTTGCATGGCGGCGCTCACTGCGCTAACCACTCTGGCGTTGCAACATAATTCTCGGCTTGCAGGTCACCGGACCGAACGGGCGTCTCTCCGGCGCTGCATGCAGGCAGGATGGACGCCAATGACTGAACTTCTCGGTTCCTATATCCCGATCGCCATCTTCATCGGCATCGCGTTGGTGATCGGCATCGCGCTTCTCGTCGCGCCCTTCGCCGTCGCCTACAAGGCGCCCGATTCCGAAAAGCTGTCGGCTTACGAATGCGGCTTCAACGCCTTCGACGACGCCCGCATGAAGTTCGACATCCGCTTCTATCTGGTCTCGATCCTGTTCATCATATTCGACCTCGAAGTCGCCTTCCTCTTCCCCTGGGCCGTCTCCTTCGGCGACATGGGCTGGTTCGGCTTCTGGTCGATGATGGTCTTCCTCGGGGTCCTGACGATCGGCTTCATCTACGAATGGAAGAAGGGGGCGCTCGAATGGGAGTAGCAGCCACCAGCACGCTCGTGGCCCCGGAGGCCAAGGGCATCATCGACCCGAACACCGGCAAGCCGGTCGGCGCCAATGATCCGTTCTTCGGCGAGATCAACAACGAACTCGCCGACAAGGGTTTCCTCGTCACCTCGACCGACGAGCTCATCAACTGGGCACGCACCGGCTCGCTGATGTGGATGACCTTCGGCCTCGCCTGCTGCGCCGTGGAGATGATGCAGCTGTCGATGCCGCGCTATGATGTCGAGCGTTTCGGCTTCGCGCCGCGCGCCAGCCCGCGCCAGTCGGACGTGATGATCGTCGCCGGCACGCTGACCAACAAGATGGCGCCGGCGCTGCGCAAGGTCTACGACCAGATGCCGGAGCCGCGCTACGTCATCTCGATGGGCTCCTGCGCCAATGGCGGCGGCTACTACCACTATTCCTATTCCGTCGTGCGCGGCTGCGACCGTGTCGTGCCGGTCGACATCTACGTGCCGGGCTGTCCTCCCACGGCGGAGGCGCTCCTTTACGGGGTGCTTCTGCTGCAGAAGAAGATACGCCGCACCGGAACGATCGAGCGCTGAGCGGGGAGCGGACGATGAGTGAAGCCCTGAATGACCTTGCGAGCTATGTCGGGGAAGCCCGCGGCAAGCTCGTGCTTTCGTCGAAAGTCGTCTTCGGCGAACTGACGCTGACGACGTCCGGCGAGAACCTGATCGATCTGCTGACCTTCCTGCGCGATGACGTGCAGTGCGGTTTCGTCAATTTCGTCGACATCTGCGGCGTCGACTGGCCGGCCCGCGCCGCACGTTTCGACGTGGTCTATCACCTGCAGTCGCCGCGCCAGAACCTGCGCATCCGCGTCAAGGTCGCGACCGGCGAGGACGAACCTGTGCCGTCGGCCTGCGCCGTCTATCCGGGCGCCGACTGGTTCGAGCGCGAGGCCTACGACATGTACGGCATCCTCTTCACCGGCCACCCGGACCTGCGCCGCATCCTCACCGACTACGGCTTCGAGGGGCATCCGCTGCGCAAGGACTTCCCGACCACCGGCTTCGTCGAGGTGCGCTACGACGACGAGGTCAAGCGCGTGGTCTACGAGCCGGTCGAGCTTCGGCAGGAATTCCGCAACTTCGACTTCCTGTCCCCCTGGGAAGGCACGGACTATGTGCTGCCGGGGGATGAGAAGGCGAAGGCGAACTGATTGATGCAGACTGGCGAATAGCGAATAGCGAATAGCGAATAGTTATCGCCACAGAACGAAGGAGACGCAGACGATTAACTCCTACAGGGAACTCAAGGTCTGGCAGTCGGCGATTGAACTCGCCGTTCATTGCTACAAGGCGACCGAGGAGTTTCCGAAGGGTGAGTTGTACGGATTGACGGCTCAGTTGCGAAGGGCGGCAGGTTCAGTCGCCGCAAACATAGCAGAAGGGCACGGTCGAGAAAGTACGGCCAACTTCATCCAGTTCCTGAGGATTTCTCAGGGCTCGCTGAAGGAGTTAGAGACCCATTTGATCATCGCGCAGAGGGTGGGGATGCTGAAGCATCCCCGGTTTCATGACCTGATGGACCGGTCGGATGAAATCGGAAAAATGCTGCGTGCACTGATTAGAAGTCTGCAGGAAAAGCTATGAAACAGACGACTGTCACTATTCGCTATTCGCTATTCGCTACTCCCTGCCAGCGCGGAGCGCGCCGCTCATGACCGAACACAACGTTCGCAACTTCAATATCAACTTCGGGCCGCAGCATCCGGCGGCGCACGGCGTTCTGCGTCTTGTGCTCGAGCTCGACGGCGAGATCGTCGAGCGGGTGGACCCGCATATCGGGCTCCTGCATCGCGGCACCGAGAAGCTGATCGAGACGAAGACCTATCTCCAGGCGGTTCCCTATTTCGACCGGCTCGACTATGTCGCGCCGATGAACCAGGAGCACGCCTTCGCGCTTGCCATCGAGCGGCTGACGGGCACCGAGGTGCCGATCCGCGGCCAGCTCATCCGCGTGCTCTATTCCGAGATCGGCCGCATCCTGTCGCACCTCCTCAACGTGACGACGCAGGCCATGGACGTCGGCGCGTTGACGCCGCCGCTCTGGGGCTTCGAGGAGCGCGAGAAGCTGATGGTGTTCTACGAGCGCGCCTGCGGCGCGCGCATGCACTCGGCCTATGTCCGGCCGGGCGGCGTGCACCAGGACCTGCCGCACGAGCTCGTCGAGGATATCGGCAAGTGGATCGACCCGTTCCTGAAGACCGTCGACGACATCGACGAGCTGCTGACCGGCAACCGCATCTTCAAGCAGCGCAATGTCGACATCGGCGTGGTGAAGCTCGAGGACGCCTGGGCCTGGGGTTTTTCCGGCGTCATGGTGCGCGGCTCGGGGGCTGCCTGGGACCTGCGCCGTTCGCAGCCCTACGAGTGCTACTCCGATCTCGATTTCGACATCCCGATCGGCAAGAACGGCGACTGCTACGACCGCTATCTCATCCGCATGATCGAGATGCGCGAATCGGCGAAGATCATGCGCCAGTGCGTCGACCGCCTGCTCGGCGACGCCAAGGTCGGCCCGATTTCCTCGCTCGACGGCAAGATGGTGCCGCCGAAGCGCGGTCAGATGAAGCGCTCGATGGAGGCGCTCATCCATCACTTCAAGCTCTATACCGAGGGCTATCACGTGCCGGAAGGCGAGGTCTACGCGGCCGTCGAGGCGCCGAAGGGCGAGTTCGGCGTCTATCTCGTCGCCGACGGCACCAACAAGCCGTATCGCTGCAAGATCCGCGCGCCGGGCTATGCGCATCTGCAGGCCATGGACTTCCTCTGTCGCGGACACCAGCTCGCCGACGTCTCGGCGATCCTGGGCTCGCTCGACATCGTATTTGGCGAGGTGGACCGTTGACGGCGATGGTGGTCCGGGCAGCAGGCAATGCCGCCGGCCCTTCGTCGGGCGGCGCGGCGCGTGCTGCCGCATGCGCTCCTGCGTCCCTTTCGTTCATGAAGAAGCATGACATGCCGTCGGCCCCGCGGGCGCTGCCGACGGCGCTCAACAAGGCGTGAAAGAATGTCTGTTCGTCGACTAGCCGAAGATACCGTTCAGCCCCCGAGCTTCGCCTTCTCCAAGGAGAACGCGGCCTGGGCGAAGGCTACGATCAAGAAATACCCGAAGGGCCGCGAGCAGTCGGCCGTCATCCCGCTGCTGATGCGGGCGCAGGAACAGGACGGCTGGGTCACCAAGGCGGCGATCGAATCGATCGCCGACATGCTCGGCATGGCCTATATCCGCGTTCTGGAAGTCGCGACCTTCTATACCCAGTTCCAGCTGAAGCCGGTCGGCACGCGCGCCCATGTGCAGGTCTGCGGCACGACGCCCTGCATGCTGCGCGGCGCGGAAGACCTGATCAATGTCTGCAAGAAGAAGATCCATGCCGAGCCCTTCGCGCTCAACGCGGGCGGCACGCTCTCCTGGGAAGAGGTCGAGTGTCAGGGCGCCTGCGTCAACGCACCGATGGTCATGATCTTCAAGGACACCTATGAGGACCTGACGGCGACGCAGCTCGAGCACATCATCGACCGGTTCGAGGCGGGCAGGGGAACGGACGTCCGGCCCGGTCCGCAGGTTGACCGCATCTATTCCGCCCCCGCCGGCGGCCTGACGTCGCTCAACGAGCCGGAGCCGAAGAAGGCCGCGCCGCGCGCCACCCGGAAGGCGGACCCCGAGGCGGTCAGCGTGCCGCCATCGAACGCCGCGAAGCCGCAGACGGCGGCAGCCGAGACCGATCCGACCCTGAAGACGCCGGCGACCGCCAAAAAGGAGGCCGCCGCCAATGCAGAGGTGAAGGGCGAGACCCGCGCGGAGGGCGCCGCCCCGGCCGCCAAGCCGGCAACGGCGAAGCCCTCGCTCGAGGACAAGAACCGTCCGGCCGGCATCGCCCGTCCCGCGGCGGTCGACGATCTCAAGCTGATCTCCGGCGTCGGGCCGAAGATCGAGGGAATCCTGCACGACCTCGGCATCTTCACCTTTGCCCAGGTCGCCGCCTGGAAGAAGGCGGAGCGTGAATGGGTGGACGGCTACCTGAATTTCAAGGGCCGCATCGAGCGCGACGACTGGGTGAAGCAGGCCAAGGCGCTCGCCAAGGGCGGCGAAGCCGAGTACATCAGGGTCTTCGGCAAGACGCCGCGGTAAGGTAGGGAAATGATGGCCGCATTCGGCAAGAGGGGCGTTGAGGCGAGCGTCGGGGCAAAACGCCCGACGGCGTCCGTGCGCGTGCCGAATGCCGAAGGCGCCCATCAGTTTTCCGGCGATCGCAGCCGGGTGATGGTCCGCGGCGACGAGCCGACCGAGGCGAGCCCGACAGTGGTCTTCATCGAGAAGCACTGGCCGAAGGTCTTTGGCCTCTGCATCGCGCTTTTCGCCGCCTACTTCAATGTGGTGATGGAGGGCAGGACGGACCCGTTTTCGGTCGTGCTCGTATCGCTGCTGGCCGGCGGGATTTTCTACTGGGGCGCCAACAAATTCCGCAAGTCGCTGGATGACCTCCATGCCGCGCGGACCAACGCGTTGAAGTCGCCGGTGTACCTGGCCGGGGCGCTTGTCGGTCTCGGCTACTTTGTCTATTCGACTTTCCTGGCACCCTCCGAGGTCCTGGGAATCGAGGTCGGGGAACAGACGGCATTCAAGGACGGGGTACAGGCCTCCGACATGGGCGCGGTTGCGCTGCTGCTGCTGAAGGCGGCAGGCTGCGCGGTGGCCGGCGGAATTGCATTTCAATTCATTGCAAAGCGCATCTTCGGCGCAGGCAATGACACGCAGAGTGGCGGGTAAGAACCATGCTGAAGGACCAGGATCGCATCTTCACCAACATCTATGGCCTCAAGGACAAGTCCTTGAAGGGCGCGATGGCGCGCGGCCATTGGGACGGCACGAAGGAGCTTCTCGAAAAGGGCCGCGACTGGATCATCAACGAGGTGAAGGCCTCGGGCCTGCGCGGCCGCGGCGGCGCCGGCTTCCCGACCGGCCTCAAGTGGTCCTTCATGCCGAAGGAGAGCGACGGGCGTCCGCACTATCTCGTCGTCAACGCCGACGAATCGGAGCCCGGCACCTGCAAGGACCGCGACATCATGCGCCACGATCCGCATACGCTGATCGAGGGCTGCGTCATCGCGTCCTTCGCCATGGCCGCCAACACCGCCTATATCTACGTGCGCGGCGAGTTCATCCGCGAGCGCGAGGCGCTGCAGGCGGCGATCGACGAGTGTTACGACTACGGCCTGCTCGGCAAGAACAACAAGCTCGGCTACGACATCGACATCGTCGTGCACCACGGCGCCGGCGCCTATATCTGCGGCGAGGAGACGGCGCTGCTCGAAAGCCTGGAAGGCAAGAAGGGCCAGCCGCGCCTGAAGCCGCCCTTTCCGGCGAACATGGGCCTCTACGGCTGCCCGACGACGGTGAATAACGTCGAGTCGATTGCCGTTACGCCAACCATCCTGCGCCGCGGGGCGGCCTGGTACACGGGCTTCGGCCGGCCGAACAACCACGGCACCAAGCTCTATTCGATCTCCGGCCACGTGAACCGGCCCTGCACGGTCGAGGACGCCATGTCGATCACCTTCGAGGAACTGATCGAGAAGCATTGCGGCGGCATCCGCGGCGGCTGGGACAACCTGCTTGCCGTGATCCCCGGCGGCTCCTCGGTCCCCTGCGTGCCCGGCGCGCAGATGAAGGACGCGATCATGGACTACGACGGCCTGCGCGCCCTCGGCTCCGGCCTCGGCACCGCCGCCGTCATCGTGATGGACAAGTCGACCGACATCGTGAAGGCGATCTGGCGGCTGTCGGCCTTCTACAAGCACGAGAGCTGCGGCCAGTGCACGCCCTGCCGCGAAGGCACCGGCTGGATGATGCGCGTCATGGAGCGCATGGTGAAGGGCAACGCGCAGAAGCGCGAGATCGACATGCTGTTCGACGTGACGAAGCAGGTCGAGGGCCACACCATCTGTGCGCTGGGCGACGCGGCCGCCTGGCCGATCCAGGGCCTGATCAAACATTTCCGCCCGGAAATGGAGCGGCGCATAGACCAGTATACCGCCAATGCGATGGCGCATGGCGCGGTGCTCGAGGCAGCGGAGTAAGGCGATGACGAAGCCGGCAGGACAGGAAGCGAATGCAACCAACGTCCCGCCGGCCGCGGCGGCGGGCGACGACCCATTCGGTCTGGCGCCGTGGCTGCGGGAGATGCCGGCGGTTCCGATGCATCCTCTGATGGCGCATCCGATGGCCGCCATGGCCGCCGCAACAGCGATCGGCCTCGGGGTCACGGGGCAGATCGCGGGCATGATGCTCGGGGCGATGCAGGGGGCGACCGCCAGGACGAAGGTCGCGCTGGACGAGGCCGAGGCCGGTCTTGCCGAGGCGGAAGCGGTGGTGGCGCGCGTGGCCGAGATCACGGCCGCAGTCGAACCGCTCGCCGCGCCTGTACCGGCAATGCCGAGCGAGGTGCGGAAAACCGCGCCGAAGGCGACGGTGCGGGGCAAGCCCGCTCGCGTCGCGGTGGCAAAGGTCAAGCCGGCTCCGGAGCCGGAGAAAGCAGCGCCGGCCCGCAAGGCTGCGCGCGCGAAAGTCGCGAAGGCCGACGACCTGAAGAGGATTTCGGGCGTCGGGCCGAAGCTCGAGCAGGTGCTGAACGGCATGGGGATCACCCGCTATGCCGAGATCGCCGCCTGGTCGGCCTCGGACGTGGAAAGGATCGAAGCCGAGCTCGGCCTCGACGGGCGCATTGCCCGCGATGGCTGGGTGGAGCAGGCGAAGGGGCTGGCGAAGGGCTGAGCGATCGGCCGCGCCGGCAGTCGGTGGTTGAGGCGGAAGCACGGATCGATCGGGCTTCCGCTGGGGAAATGAGCGCTGAAGGGACGCGGGAGACCGCGTCAGGAGCGGGAAGACAGACATGGCAAAGCTGAAAGTCGACGGAAAAGAAATCGAGGTCCCGGATCACTTCACGCTGCTTCAGGCGTGCGAGGAGGCCGGCGCCGAGGTTCCGCGCTTCTGTTTCCACGAGCGGCTTTCGGTCGCCGGCAACTGCCGCATGTGCCTGATCGAGGTGAAGGGCGGCCCGCCGAAGCCGGCGGCCTCCTGCGCCATGGGCGTGCGCGACCTGCGTCCCGGCCCGAACGGCGAGGCGCCGGAAGTCTTCACGAACACGCCGATGGTCAAGAAGGCGCGCGAAGGGGTGATGGAGTTCCTGCTCATCAACCATCCGCTCGACTGCCCGATCTGCGACCAGGGCGGCGAATGCGACCTGCAGGACCAGGCGATGGCCTTCGGCATCGACAGTTCGCGCTACCAGGAAAACAAGCGCGCCGTCGAGGACAAGTATATCGGCCCGCTCGTCAAGACGATCATGAACCGCTGCATCCACTGCACGCGCTGCGTCCGCTTCACGACGGAGGTGGCCGGCATCACCGAGCTCGGCCTGATCGGCCGCGGCGAGGATGCGGAGATCACCACCTATCTCGAGCAGGCGATGACGTCGGAGCTGCAGGGCAACGTCGTCGACCTCTGCCCGGTCGGCGCGCTGACCTCGAAGCCCTTCGCCTTCACGGCGCGCCCGTGGGAACTGAACAAGACGGAATCGATCGACGTCATGGATGCCGTCGGCTCGGCGATCCGCGTCGACACGCGCGGCCGCGAGGTCATGCGCATCCTGCCGCGCGTCAACGAGGAGATCAACGAGGAGTGGATCTCCGACAAGACCCGCTTCATCTGGGACGGCCTGAAGACGCAGCGCCTCGACCGCCCCTATGTCCGCACGGACGGCCGCCTGCAGCCGGCAAGCTGGGGCGAGGCCTTCGCGGCGATCAAGGCGGCCGTCGCCGGCAAGCCGGGTGACAGGATCGGCGCGATCGCCGGCGACCTCGCCTCGGTCGAGGAGATGTACGCGCTCAAGGAACTGATGACGGCGCTCGGATCCGCAAACATCGATTGTCGCCAGGACGGCACGGCGCTCGATCCGTCGCTCGGCCGCGCGAGCTACCTCTTCAACCCGACGATCGAGGGCATCGAAAGCGCCGATGCGCTGCTCATCGTCGGCGCCAATCCGCGCCTTGAGGCGGCGGTGCTCAACGCCCGCATCCGCAAGCGCTGGCGCCAGGACGGCTTCCCGATCGGCGTCATCGGCGAGCCGGGCGAGCTGCGCTATGCCTACGACTATCTCGGCGCCGGCGCCGACACGCTGTCGGAACTGCTCGACGGCTCGAACAAGTTCGCCGCCAGGCTCAAGAAGGCCAAGCGCCCGATGATCCTCGTCGGCCAGGGCGCGCTGGCACGCCCGGACGGCCTTGCCGTGCTGGCTGCCGCCGCGAAGCTCGCCGAAACGGTCGGCGCGGCGACGGCCGAGTGGAACGGCCTCGCGGTGCTCCATACCGCGGCGTCGCGCGTCGGCGGTCTCGACCTCGGCTTCGTGCCGGGCGCGGGCGGCAAGCTGGCGGCGGACATGCCGGAGGCGATGGACGTGCTCTTCCTGCTCGGCGCCGACGAAATGGACTTTTCCGGCAAGACGGCCTTCACCGTCTATATCGGCTCGCATGGCGACGAGGGCGCGCAGAGCGCCGACGTCATCCTGCCGGGTGCGGCCTATACCGAAAAGTCGGGGACCTGGGTCAACACCGAGGGCCGCGTCCAGATGGGCAACCGCGCCGGCTTCGCGCCGGGCGAGGCCCGCGAGGAATGGGCGATCCTGCGGGCGCTTTCCGACGTGCTCGGCAAGAAGCTGCCCTTCGATTCGCTGGCGCAACTGCGCGCGAAGCTCTATGCGGCGCACCCGCATTTCGCCGCGGTCGACGAGATCGCGCCCGGCAATTCGAGCGATATTGCCGCACTTGCGAAAAAAGGCGGGACCATGGCGAAATCCGGGTTTGCGTCTCCGATCAAAGACTTCTATTTGACGAACCCGATAGCGCGCGCCTCCGCGGTCATGGCCGAATGCTCGGCACTCGCCCGCAACAACTTCAAAGCCGCGGCGGAATGAGCGCGAGGGAATAAGGCATCATGGACGCTTTCGTTTCGACCTATGTATGGCCCGCGGCCATCATGATCGCCCAGTCGCTCCTGCTGCTGGTCGCGCTTCTGCTCTTCATCGCCTATATCCTGCTCGCCGACCGCAAGATCTGGGCCGCCGTGCAGCTGCGCCGCGGCCCGAACGTCGTCGGCCCGTGGGGCCTCTTCCAGTCCTTCGCCGACCTTTTGAAGTTCGTCTTCAAGGAGCCGATCATCCCGGCCGGCGCCAACAAGACGATCTTCCTGCTGGCGCCGCTCGTGTCGGTGACGCTGGCGCTCGCCGCCTGGGCCGTCATCCCGCTCAACGAGAACTGGGTCATCGCCAACATCAATGTCGGCATCCTCTATGTCTTCGCGATCTCGTCGCTCGAGGTCTACGGCATCATCATGGGCGGCTGGGCGTCGAACTCGAAATATCCGTTCCTCGGCGCGCTGCGGTCGGCGGCGCAGATGGTCTCCTACGAGGTGTCGATCGGCTTCGTCATCGTCACCGTGCTGCTCTGCGTCGGTTCGCTGAACCTGACCGACATCGTCAATTCGCAGAAGGACGGCATCGGCACGATGGTCGGCCTGCCGGGCTCGTTCCTCGACTGGCACTGGCTGGCGCTGTTCCCGATGTTCGTGGTGTTCTTCATCTCGGCGCTCGCCGAGACGAACCGCCCGCCCTTCGACCTGCCGGAAGCCGAATCCGAACTCGTCGCCGGCTTCATGGTCGAATACGGCTCGACGCCCTACATGATGTTCATGCTCGGCGAATATGCCGCCATCTGCCTGATGTGCGCGCTGACGACGATCCTCTTCCTCGGCGGCTGGCTGCCGCCGGTCGATTTCTGGCTCTTCAACTGGGTGCCGGGCATCGTCTGGTTCGTGCTGAAGGGCGGGTTCGTCTTCTTCATGTTCGCGATGGTGAAGGCCTTCGTGCCGCGCTACCGCTACGACCAGCTCATGCGCCTCGGCTGGAAGGTCTTCCTGCCGCTGTCGCTCGCCATGGTCGTGATCGTTGCATTCGTGCTGAAGCTCACGGGATGGTCCGCATGACGGCCGCCCGCGCGTTCAGCAGCATTGGAGCTTGACTATGGCTGGTCTTTCGCAAGCCGTGAATTCGCTGTTCCTCAAGGAGTTCGTCGGCGCCTTCTTCCTGTCGATGCGCTACTTCTTCAAGCCGAAGGCGACGGTGAACTATCCGTTCGAAAAGGGGCCGGTCTCGCCGCGTTTCCGCGGCGAGCATGCGCTACGCCGCTATCCGAACGGCGAGGAGCGCTGCATCGCCTGCAAGCTCTGCGAGGCGATCTGTCCCGCGCAGGCGATCACCATCGAGGCGGGGCCGCGCCGCAACGACGGCACGCGCCGCACGGTGCGCTACGACATCGACATGGTGAAGTGCATCTATTGCGGCTTCTGCCAGGAGGCCTGCCCGGTCGACGCGATCGTCGAGGGCCCGAATTTCGAATTCGCGACGGAAACGCGCGAGGAACTCTACTACGACAAGCAGCGGCTGCTCGACAACGGCGACCGCTGGGAGCGGGAGATCGCCCGCAACATCGCGATGGATTCGCCCTACCGCTGATCCGTCGAACTGATCCGCACCGTCTGGCTTCCAAGGGGGAGGGTGGACGGTGACAATCTCGGAAGGGGCGGGCTTCGGCCGGTCCTGTCGGGGCGGGCCGCGCGGGTCCGCTCCGGGGGAAGAAGAAAAAGGCACCAACATGGGTCTGCAGGCTCTATTTTTCTATCTCTTCGCCTTCGTGGCGGTGGCGTCGGCCTTCATGGTGATCGCGTCGAGGAACCCGGTCTATTCGGTCCTGTTCCTGATCCTCACCTTCTTCAATTCGGCCGGTCTCTTCCTGCTGACGGGCGCCGAGTTCCTCGCGATGATCCTGCTCGTCGTCTATGTCGGCGCCGTGGCGGTGCTCTTCCTGTTCGTCGTGATGATGCTCGACATCGACTTTGCGGAACTGCGCTCCGGCATGCTGGAATATGCGCCGGTCGGCGCGCTGGTCGGCCTGATCCTCGCGGCCGAACTCATCGTCGTCGTCGGCGGCTCGACACTGTCGCCGGAGATCGCCAATTCGGTGGCGATGCCCATTCCGCCGGTTTCGGAGCGCACCAACACGGCCGCGCTCGGCGACGTGCTCTATACCCACTACGTGTTTTTTTTCCAGATCGCCGGCCTGGTCCTGCTGGTGGCAATGATCGGCGCCATCGTGCTGACGCTGCGCCATCGCGAGCATATCAAGCGGCAGGACATTTCCCGGCAGGTCGCCCGCACGCCCGAAACCGCCGTCGAGGTGGTCAAGGTCAAACCGGGCCAGGGCGTCTGAGGCGAGGACAAGGAACGAAGCAATGGAAATCGGCATTTCCCACTACCTCACCGTCAGCGCCATCATGTTCACGCTGGGCATCTTCGGCATCTTCCTCAACCGGAAGAACGTCATCATCATCCTGATGTCGGTCGAGCTCATCCTGCTGTCCGTCAACATCAACATGGTCGCCTTCTCGGCATTCCTGAACGACATCGTCGGCCAGGTTTTCGCCCTGTTCATTCTGACCGTCGCGGCTGCGGAAGCGGCCATCGGTCTCGCAATTCTCGTCGTCTTCTACCGCAACCGCGGTTCGATCGCCGTCGAAGACGTCAACATGATGAAGGGCTGATCGGGTCATGGAAACCATCATCAAGGCAATCGTCTTCCTGCCGCTGATCGGCTTCCTGATCGCGGGGCTTGCGGGCAACCAGATCGGCGCCAAGGCATCGGAGTTCATCACCTCCGGCTTCATGGTGATCGCCGCCGTCTTCTCCTGGATCGTCTTCTTCCACATCGCCATGGGCGAGGAGCAGATGCTGACGGTTCCGGTGCTGCGCTGGATCCAGTCCGGCAGCTTCGACGTCGCCTGGTCGTTCCGCGTCGACACGCTGACGGCCGTGATGCTCGTCGTCGTGAATTCCGTGTCGACGCTCGTGCACATCTACTCCATCGGCTACATGCACCACGACCCGCATCGGCCGCGCTTCTTCGGCTATCTGTCGCTCTTCACCTTCGCCATGCTCATGCTGGTGACGTCGGACAACCTCTTGCAGATGTTCTTCGGCTGGGAAGGCGTCGGCCTCGCGTCCTACCTGCTGATCGGCTTCTGGTACAAGAAGCCGTCGGCCTGCGCTGCCGCCATGAAGGCCTTCATCGTCAACCGCGTCGGCGACTTCGGCTTCGCGCTCGGCATCTTCTCGGTCTTCGTGCTGTTCGGCTCGATCAGCCTGGAGACGGTCTTTGCGACGGCGGCGACCTACCTGCCGGCGGAGGGGGCGGCGGATGCGGCCGAACCCGTCATCACGCTGTTCGGCATGCATCTCGACAAGTCGCATGCGCTGACGGCCACCTGCCTGCTGCTCTTCATGGGCGCCATGGGCAAGTCGGCGCAGTTCCTGCTGCACACCTGGCTGCCGGACGCCATGGAAGGCCCGACGCCGGTCTCGGCGCTCATCCATGCCGCGACCATGGTCACCGCCGGCGTCTTCCTCGTCGCCCGCATGTCGCCGATCTTCGAACTGTCGCACGAGGCGCTGATGGTCGTGACGCTGGTCGGCGCGATCACCGCCTTTTTCGCGGCGACCGTCGGCCTCGTGCAGAACGACATCAAGCGCGTCATCGCCTATTCGACCTGCTCGCAGCTCGGCTACATGTTCGTGGCGCTCGGCATCGGCGCCTATGGCGCGGCGATCTTCCACCTCTTCACGCACGCCTTCTTCAAGGCGCTGCTGTTCCTCGGCGCCGGTTCGGTCATCCACGCCGTCGACGGCGAGCAGGACATGCGCTACATGGGCGGCCTGCGCAAACACATCCCGATCACCTTCTGGATGATGACGATCGGCACCCTGGCGCTGACCGGCGTCGGCATTCCCGGCACGTCGATCGGCTTTGCCGGCTTCTTCTCGAAGGACGCGATCATCGAGAGCGCCTTCGCCTCGCACAGCGCCGTCGGCGGCTTCGCCTTCACGCTGCTGGTGATCGCGGCGCTGTTCACCAGCTTCTATTCCTGGCGTCTCGCCTTCCTGACCTTCTTCGGCAAACCGCGCGCCTCGTCGGACGTGATGCACCACGTGCACGAATCGCCGGCCGTCATGCTGGTGCCGCTCTACCTGCTGGCTGCCGGCGCGGTCGCGGCGGGCGTGATCTTCGTCGAATATTTCTTCGGCCACCACTACGAGGAGTTCTGGCAGGGCGCGCTCTTCACGGCTGCCGACAACCACGTCGTCCACGAGTTCCACGACGTGCCGAAATGGGTGAAGTGGAGCCCGTTCGCCGCCATGGCGCTCGGCTTCGTCACCGCCTGGTACATGTATATCCGTTCGCCGGAGACGCCGAAGTATCTCGCCGAGCAGCACCGCGGCCTCTACCGGTTCCTGCTCAACAAGTGGTATTTCGACGAGCTCTACGACTTCCTCTTTGTGCGTCCCGCCATGTGGATCGGCAGGACGCTCTGGAAGAAGGGTGACGGCGTCGTCATCGACGGCTTCGGCCCGAACGGCGTCGCCGCGCGCGTCATGGACGTGACCGACCGGGTCGTGCGCCTCCAGACCGGTTACCTCTATCACTATGCCTTCGCGATGCTGCTCGGAATTGCGGCGCTCGTTACCTGGATGATGCTCGGGAGCTCCCTCTGATGACCGATTGGCCCATTCTTTCAGCGGTCACCTTCCTGCCGCTCGTCGGCGTGGCGCTCCTGTTGCTCACCCGTGAGGACAGCCCCTACGGTCGACGCAACATCCTGAACGTCTCGCTGCTGACGACGATGTTCACCTTCGTCCTGTCGCTCTTTATCTGGGTCGGCTTCGACAACGCGAATCCGGGCTTCCAGATGGTCGAGAAGGCCGACTGGCTCGGCACCGGCATCTCCTACCATCTCGGCGTCGACGGCATCTCCATGCTGTTCGTCATCCTCTCGACCTTCCTGATGCCCTTCTGCGTGCTGGCGAGCTGGAACACGATCGAGAAGCGCCTCAAGGAATACATGATCGCCTTCCTGCTCCTGGAAGTCTTCATGGTCGGCGTCTTCGTCTCGCTCGACATCGTGCTCTTCTACGTGTTCTTCGAAGCCGGCCTCATCCCGATGTTCATCATCATCGGTGTCTGGGGCGGCAAGGACCGTGTCTATGCGAGCTACAAGTTCTTCCTCTACACGCTGCTCGGCTCGGTGCTGATGCTGCTCGCCATCATGGCGATGTACTGGCAGGCCGGCACGACCGACATCACGGAACTGCTCGCCTACAAGTTCCCGCCGCACATGCAGACCTGGCTGTGGCTCGCCTTCTTCGCGTCCTTCGCGGTGAAGATGCCGATGTGGCCGGCGCACACCTGGCTGCCGGACGCCCACGTGCAGGCGCCGACGGCGGGCTCGGTCATCCTGGCGGGCGTGCTTCTGAAGCTCGGCGGCTACGGCTTCCTGCGCTTCTCGCTGCCGATGTTCCCGCTGGCGTCGGAATATTTTGCGCCCTTCATCTTCACGCTGTCGGTGGTGGCGATCATCTACACCTCGCTTGTCGCGATGATGCAGGACGACATCAAGAAGCTGATCGCCTATTCGTCGGTGGCGCACATGGGCTACGTGACGATGGGCATCTTCGCGGCGAACGTGCAGGGCGTGCAGGGTGCGATCTTCCAGATGCTGTCGCACGGCATCGTCTCCGGCGCGCTCTTCCTCTGCGTCGGCGTCGTCTACGACCGGCTGCACACCCGCGAGATCACGGCCTATGGCGGCCTCGTCAACAACATGCCGAAATATGCCGTCGCCTTCATGGTCTTCACCATGGCGAATGTCGGCCTGCCGGGAACCTCGGGCTTCGTCGGCGAAGTGCTGACGCTGCTCGGCGCCTTCCGCGCCAACACCTGGGTGGCGTTCTTCGCGACGACGGGCGTCATCCTGTCGGCGGCCTACGCGCTCTGGCTCTATCGCCGGGTGATCTTCGGCGCGCTCGAGAAGGAAAGCCTCAAGGCGCTGCTCGATCTGTCGCCGCGCGAGAAGCTGCTGCTCTATCCGCTGGTGATCCTCACCATCTTCTTCGGTATCTATCCGGCCCCCGTCTTCGACGCGACGGCAGCCTCGGTCGATACCCTCCTGACCAACTACACCGCGGCTCTCGAGGCGGCGCGCTCCGTCGCGCTGACGATGAACTGACGACGGGATCCTGAACATGACCGCTGATACCATCCTTGCCAGCCTTCAGCTCTCGACGCCCGAGATCATTCTCGCGGTCGGGGCCATGGTCCTGCTCATGATCGGCGTCTTCTCGGGCGAGAAGTCGGCGGGAACCGTCACCGGGCTCGCGGTGGCGCTGCTCATCATCTCCGGCCTCTGGCTCGTCATGGTGACGGGCGAGGGCGAGGCCTATGGCGGTGCCTTTCTCGCCGATCCCTTCGCCAAGTTCATGAAGGTGCTGGCGCTGATCGGCTCGATCACCGCCATGGTGATGACCGTCGGCCACGCGCGCTCGGAGCAGATCGACCGCTTCGAGTTCCCGGTGCTGATCGTGCTCGCGACAGTCGGCATGCTGCTGATGATCTCGGCGAACGACCTGATCTCGCTCTACCTGTCGCTCGAACTGCAGTCGCTGGCGCTCTACGTCGTCGCCGCCATCAACCGCGACAGCATCCGCTCGACGGAAGCGGGCCTCAAGTATTTCGTGCTCGGCGCGCTTTCCTCGGGCATGCTGCTCTACGGCATGTCGCTGGTCTACGGCTTCACCGGCCACACGGGCTTCGAGGAGATCGCCGCGGCGCTGACGGCCGAGGGCCGGTCGCTTGGGCTCGTCTTCGGCCTGGTCTTCGTGCTCGCCGGCCTCGCCTTCAAGATCTCGGCCGTGCCGTTCCACATGTGGACGCCGGACGTCTATGAAGGCGCGCCGACGCCGGTCACCGCCTTCTTCGCCGCCGCTCCCAAGGTCGCCGCCATGGCGATGCTGGTCAGGATCGTCATCGAGGCCTTCGAGCCGATCGTCGCCGACTGGCAGCAGATCATCGTCTTCATCTCGATCGCCTCGATGCTGCTCGGCGCCTTTGCCGCAATCGGCCAGCGGAACATCAAGCGGCTGATGGCCTATTCCTCCATCGGCCACATGGGCTATGCGCTCGTCGGCCTGTCGGCGGGGTCGATGACCGGCGTGCGCGGCGTCGTGCTCTACATGCTGATCTACATGGTCATGACGCTCGGCACCTTCGCCTGCATCCTCGCGATGCGCCGCAAGGAAGGCGGCAATGTCGAAAATGTCGACGATCTCGCCGGCCTCTCGACGACCAACCCCTTCATGGCGACCGTGCTGACCGTGCTGATGTTCTCGCTTGCGGGCATTCCGCCGCTCGCCGGCTTCTTCGGAAAATACTTCGTCTTCATGGCGGCGATCGAGGCGCATCTCTATGCGCTCGCCATCATTGGCGTGCTCGCCTCCGTCGTCGGCGCCTACTATTACCTGCGCATCGTCAAGGTGATGTGGTTCGACGAGGCGACGGGCGAGTTCGCCCGCACCGCCGGCGAACTGAAGCTGGTCTTCGGCCTGTCCGGCCTCTTCGTCGTCGGCTACGTGCTGATCGGCGGCGCGGTCGGCGAGGCGGCGGAAGCCGCCGCCCGGACGTTCTTTTGAGCGGGTCGGGCAGCGCCCGCCGGCTGACGCTCGACGACTTCCGGCACGAAGCGCTCGGCGAGACCGGCTCCACCAATTCCGAATGCCTGGAGCGCGCCCGCAACGGCGCGCTTTCCGGTCTCTGGATCACCGCCGCCCGGCAGACCTCCGGCCGTGGCCGCCGCGGCCGCGCCTGGGCCTCCGAACCCGGCAACCTCTACGCCTCGCTGCTCCTGATCGACCCGGCGCCGCTCGGGCGCCTGCCGTCCCTGCCGCTTGCGGTCGCGGTTGCCGTGCAGGCGGCCATTGCATCCGTCATGCCGCCCGGCGTCGACGTCCGGGTGAAGTGGCCGAACGACATCCTCGTCGACGGCCGCAAGGTCTGCGGCATCCTCGTTGAGAGCGAGACGCTGGCTGCCGGCGGCCAGGCGGTGGTCATCGGCATCGGGATCAATGTGGCGGTGGCGCCGGATCACGGGCTCTATCCGGTGGCGACGCTCCGCGACTTCGGCTGCGCGGCCTCGCCGGACGAACTCTTCGCGCATCTCTTTCGCGCGATGGCGGTCGTGCTCGGAGACTGGGACGGCGGGCAGGGCATCGCGCCTGTCATCGAGCGCTGGCGGAGCGTGGCGGGCGGCATCGGCGAGAGGATCACGGTCAATCTGCCGGACCGCGCTATTTCCGGGCGCTTTGCGGGAATTGATGATACAGGTCTGCTGAAACTGGACCTCGATGATGGCGGCACGCGGCTGATCGCGGCCGGAGATGTGTTTTTGATGAGCAGCGCCGTCCGTCAGCCGTGACGCGGCGGACCGTTGCGATACCTTGAATCTGCGCAGGAACCCTCGCCCGACCGTGGTCGGCAGGGCGTTGCGCCAAGTGGAAGAATGTAAGAATGGCACAGCAAGAAGACCTCGTTTTCCTGCCGCTTGGCGGCGTCGGCGAGATCGGCATGAACCTCGCGCTCTACGGTTACGGCAAGCCCGGCAACCGGCAGTGGATCATGGTCGATTGCGGCGTGACCTTTCCGGGGCCGGACCTGCCGGGCGTCGATCTCGTGCTGCCCGACATCCGCTTCCTCGCCGAGGAGCGCAAGAACCTGAAGGGCATCGTGATCACCCATGCGCACGAGGATCACTATGGCGGGCTGAACGATCTCTGGCCGGGCCTCAACGTGCCGGTCTATGCCTCGCCCTTCACCGCCGGCATGCTGGAGGCGAAGCGCGACTACGAGCGCAGCCGCCACCAGATTCCCGTGACGATCTTCAAGCAGGGCGACCGGATCAATGTCGGCCCCTTCGAGATCGAGGCGATCGGCGTCAACCACTCCATTCCCGAGCCGATGTCGCTCGCGATCACGACGCCGCTCGGCCGCGTCATCCACACGGGCGACTGGAAGATCGACCTCGACCCCTCGCTCGGCCCGCTGACCGACGAGAAGCGCTTCCGCGAACTCGGCGACGAGGGCGTCCTGGCGCTCATCTGCGACAGCACGAACGCGCTTCGCGACGGCGTGTCGCCCTCGGAGCAGGAGATTTCCGAGAGCCTCCGCAAGATCATCGAGACGGCCGAGGGCAGGGTGGGCATCACCACCTTCTCGTCGAATGTCGGCCGCATCCGGTCGATTGCCCAGGCCGCCGAAGCGGCCGGCCGCGAGGTGCTGCTGCTCGGCAGTTCGATGCGCCGCGTGACGGACGTGGCGCGCGACATCGGCATCATGGAAGGCATCAAGCCCTTCATCGCCGAGGACGAGTTCGGCTACATTCCGCGCGACAAGGTCGTCGTCATCCTCACCGGCAGCCAGGGCGAACCGCGCGCGGCGCTCGCCAAGATCGCCCGCGACGAGATGCGCAACGTCGCCTTCACCGCCGGCGACACGATCATCTTCTCCTCGCGTGCCATCCCCGGCAACGAGAAGGCGATCAACGACATCAAGAACGGCCTGGTCGACCAGGGCATCCACGTCATCACCGACAGCGAGGCCCTGGTGCACGTCTCCGGCCACCCGCGCCGCAACGAACTGCAGCAGATGTATGGCTGGGTGCGGCCGCAGATTCTCGTTCCGGTCCACGGCGAGGCGGCCCATCTGACGGCGCATGCCGAACTCGGCGAGCAGTCGGGCATCGCGCGCGTGCCGCGGGTCAGGAACGGCAACATGCTGCGCCTGGCGCCGGGCGAGCCCGAGGTGATCGACGCGGCGGCCTGCGGCCGCATCTTCAAGGACGGCAGCCTGATCGGCGACTATGACGAGATGGGCATCGGCGACCGGCGCAAGCTCTCCTTTGTCGGCCATGTCGCGGTCAGCGTGTTGCTCGACAGCCGTTACGATTTCCTCGGCGATCCCGAGGTGGAACCCTTCGGCCTGCCGCAGTTCGACGACGAGGGCGAGGACATGGGCGACACGCTCTATGACGCGGTGCTCGGCGCGGTGGAAAGCATCCCGCGCGCCCGCCGCAAGGATCTGGAGATGGTGCGCGAGGCGGTGCGGCGCGCCGTGCGCTCCACCGCCAACGAGATCTGGGGCAAGAAGCCCGTCGTCACCGTCTTCCTGACGAAGGTCTGATACCCGGCGTGGCGCCGTTGTGGTAGCGAACGGCCTGCGCCGCGAGGAGGAGATCATGCTGGGTCGCGTCAACCACATCGCCATCGCCGTGCCGGATCTCGCGGCCGCCACGGCGTCTTATCGCGACCGGCTGGGTGCTGTGGTGACGCCGCCGCAGGCGCTTCCCGAGCACGGGGTCACGGTGGTCTTCGTCGACCTGCCGAATACCAAGGTGGAGCTTCTCGCGCCGCTCGGGGAGGCTTCGCCGATTGCGGCCTTCCTCGACAGGAACCCGGCCGGCGGCATGCACCACATCTGCTACGAGGTCTCCGACATCCTGGCGGCGCGCGACCGGCTTGTCGTGGCGGGTGCGCGTGTCCTCGGCGACGGATCGCCGAAGACCGGGGCGCATGGCAAGCCGGTGCTGTTCCTGCACCCCAAGGATTTCTTCGGCACGCTGATCGAGCTCGAAGAGGTGTGACAGCAGGTCGCCGCCGCGACGTTTGAAGTCCGGCGGCAGTCGGTCTAGAAGGGCGCAGCCGGGCGGGTGGTCCGCCGCTTGGAAGGGCATGCCGATGCAGTGGTTCTCGATCTTCGCCGTCTATTTCATCGTCTGGTGGCTGACGCTCTTTGCCGTTCTGCCCTTCGGGCTGAAGACCCAGGCCGAGGAAAACGACGTCGTGCCGGGGTCGGTGGAGAGCGCGCCCGCAAAATTCCGGGCCGGTCGCGTCGTGCTGGCGACGACGCTCGTCTCCGCCGTCCTCTACGGTGCCTGGCTCGTGCTGAGCATCAAATTCGGCGTCGGCATCGACACGCTTCCGCAGGTCATGCCGGATTTCCGATGAGAATAAATTTCTCCGAAGGGCAAATGCCGTCGGCAAGCATCTGACGTAACGGCAGGCGACAGGCGCGGGCCATGCCGCAGAGTCGGGGATGAATGGGTGTCGGGTGATCCGGATGTGCCGGATTGTCGCGGACGGTCGTCACAGAACGGTCACGGACACCTGATAGCTGATGGATGAAAAGCAAAAAAAAACAAGGCTTGAAGCCTTGTTTTTTAAGTGTCGCGTGATCCTTTTCCGTTGCCGGAGGCAGCGTCTATGCGCGCCTAAGATCTGATCCTCCCAAGACTTGACCGCGAGTTGGCAAGAATTTGTACTCCTTGCCTGTTTTGTGGCCTGAAACTAGCCCAAAGCTTAGGCGTTGTCATCCTGTTTTTTTGCATTTTTGCTACAGTGAAGCAAATTTTTTCGATTGACAAACATGTCGCACATCCTGTTATTTTCGCGCCTTTCGTGACCGGACTCGCCTGAAAATCCGGGCGTCGGGCCAGCCCGCCGGTAGGGCCTGCCGCGTGTGTTGCAGCTTTCTCGCGGGCCTTTTCACCCGTACTCTCGAAAATGTGATCGCTGCCTCGCAGGCAGCAGGGTGCGGCTTCGTCTCCGGACCAGGGCGCGCGGGCCGATCGGGGGCGTCCGCCGCCCGTGTCCCGCCGGTCTCCGCGCCGGCGGTATCGGTTTCTGACGCGGATCCCGGTGCGGCGAGGACGCCGCACCGCCCGCAGCCGGTCGCGTGCCCGGGCCATCGTCAAGCGGGTTCCCTTCGCCCGGGGAAGCGGTTATGAACGCGGGCAATTCAACGTCATTTCGCCCGATTCTGATATTAGGCGGAGCCAGTCATCCGGAACTCGACATGCGCCTTTCCCGCTACTTTCTGCCCATCCTCAAGGAAAACCCCAAGGAGGCGGAAATCGTCTCGCACCGGCTGATGCTGCGGGCGGGCATGATCAAGCAGCAGTCGGCCGGCATCTATACCTGGCTGCCGCTCGGAAAGCGCGTGCTCGACAAGGTCAATGCCATCATCCGCGAGGAGCAGAACCGCTCCGGCGCCGTGGAACTGCTGATGCCGACGCTGCAGTCGGCCGAACTCTGGCAGGAAAGCGGGCGCTACGATGCCTATGGCAAGGAGATGCTGCGCATCAAGGACCGGCAGGACCGGCCGATGCTCTACGGCCCGACGAACGAGGAGATGATCACCGACGTCTTCCGCTCCTTCGTCAAGTCCTACAAGGACCTGCCGCTCAACCTCTACCATATCCAGCTGAAGTTCCGCGACGAGATCCGCCCGCGCTTCGGCACCATGCGCTCGCGCGAGTTCCTGATGAAGGACGCCTATTCCTTCGACCTCAATCGCGAAGGCGCCGAGCACGCCTACAACCGCATGTTCGCAGCCTATCTGCGCACCTTCTCGCGCCTCGGCCTGCGGGCGATTCCGATGCGCGCCGACACCGGACCGATCGGCGGCAATCTCAGCCACGAATTCATCATCCTGGCAGAAACCGGCGAGTCCGAGGTGTTCTGCCACAAGGACTTCGTCGATTTCGACATTCCGCCGGCGGACAGCGACTTCAACGATGTCGCGGAGATGCGCGGCATCTTCGAACAGTGGACGTCGCGCTACGCGGCGACCTCCGAAATGCATGACGAGGCGGCCTTCAACGCCATCCCCGAGACCGACCGCCTGTCGGCGCGCGGCATCGAGGTCGGCCACATCTTCTATTTCGGCACCAAATATTCCGAGGCCATGGGCGCCAAGGTGCAGGGGCCGGACGGCAAGGAGCACATCGTGCACATGGGCTCCTACGGCATCGGCCCGACGCGCCTCGTGCCGGCGATCATCGAGGCCTCGCATGACGAGAACGGCATCATCTGGCCGAAGTCCGTCGCGCCCTTCGAGGCGGTGATCATCAACATGAAGGCCGGCGACGCGGCCTGCGACGCGGCCTGCGAGAAGATTTACGGCGAGGTCGCCAAAGCCGGCGTCGACGTGCTCTACGACGACACCGACGAGCGCGCGGGCGCGAAATTCGCGACCGCCGACCTGATCGGCGCGCCGGTGCAGATCATCGCGGGACCGCGCTCCGTCGCCAATGGCGAGGTCGAGGTGAAGGACCGCAAGACCGGCGAACGCGAAACCATGACCGTCGAGGCGGCGATCGCCAGGGTGGCGACGGCCAACTGATCGGGGGGACCATGTCGGATGCAACGGATGACGGCGATCTGAAACCGAACGGCGCGGCCGCGAGCCGGCCGTTCTCGGCCTTCGAGCGCATGGTCGCCTGGCGCTACCTGCGCTCCCGCCGCAAGGAGGCCTTCATCTCGGTCATCGCCGGCTTCTCCTTCATCGGCATCATGCTCGGGGTCGCCACCCTCATCATCGTCATGGCGGTGATGAACGGCTTTCGCACCGAGCTCATTTCCCGCATCCTCGGCATCAACGGCCATATGATCGTGCAGCCGATCGACGGGCCGCTGAACGACTATGCGGCGCTTGCCGACCGGTTGTCGAAGGTTCAGGGCGTCAACATGGCGATTCCGCTGGTCGAGGGCCAGACGCTCGCCTCGGGGCAGGGCGGCGCCGGCACCGGCGCGCTGGTGCGCGGCATCCGCGCCGACGACCTCGCCAAGCTCAAGACCGTTTCCGACAATATCAGGGAGGGCGATCTCGTCGGCTTCGCCTCCGGCAGCGGCGTGGCGATCGGCGCGCGCATGGCCGAATCGCTCGGCATCAGCGCCGGCGGCCAGATCACGCTCGTGGCGCCAGAAGGCGACGTGACGCCGCTCGGCGTCAACCCGCGCGTCAAGTCCTATACCGTCTCGGCGGTCTTCGAGATCGGCATGTCGGAATACGACGCCTCGATCATCTACATGCCGCTCGAGGAAGCGCAGCTCTATTTCAACGCGGAGGGCATCGTCCAGTCGATCGAGCTCTTCGTTGCCGATCCGGACGCCGTCGATGCGCTGCGCCAGCCGGTCGAGGCGGCGGCGGAGCGGCAGATCTTCATCACGGACTGGCGGCAGCGCAACCGCACCTTCTTCTCCGCCCTGCAGGTGGAGCGGAACGTCATGTTCATGATCCTGACGCTGATCGTGCTCGTCGCCGCGCTCAACATCATCTCGGGCCTCATCATGCTGGTGAAGGACAAGGGCAGCGACATCGCGATCCTGCGCACCATGGGGGCGACGTCCGGCTCGATCATGCGCATCTTCTTCATGACGGGGGCGGCGATCGGCACCGTCGGCACCTTTGCCGGCGTGGCGCTCGGCGTCGTCGTCTGCCTCAACGTCGAATCGATCCGCCAGTTCTTCTCGTGGATCTCGGGCACGACGCTGTTCAACCCCGAACTCTATTTCCTCAGCCAGCTTCCGGCCGACATGAATCCCGGCGAGACCGTCTCCGTCATCGTCATGGCGCTGGCGCTCTCCTTCCTGGCCACGATCTTTCCCGCCTGGCGCGCCTCCAAGCTCGATCCGGTGCAGGCTCTCCGGTACGAATAGGAACGAATGATGACTGCGCGTGCGGTACTTGAGCTTTCCGGCGTCGAGCGCCAATACGGCCAGGGCGACATGGTTCTGTCGATCCTCAAAGGCGCCGACTTCACACTGCGGGCCGGCGAGACCGTGGCGCTCGTCGCCCCGTCCGGCACGGGCAAGTCGACACTGCTCCACATTGCCGGCCTCCTCGAGAAGCCGGATGCGGGCGCGGTGGCGATCAACGGCGTCGCCTGCGCCGAGCTCGGCGACGAGGCGCGCACCGGCATCCGCCGCCGCGACATCGGCTTCGTCTACCAGTTCCACCACCTGCTGCCGGAATTCTCGGCGCTGGAAAACATCATGATGCCGCAGCTGATCGCCGGGCTCTCCAAGGCGGAGGCGCGCGAGCGCGCCGCCCAGCTCCTCGATTACATGCGCATCGGTCACCGGGGCGAGCACCGGCCGGCGGAGCTCTCCGGCGGCGAACAGCAGCGCGTCGCGATCGCCCGCGCCGTTGCCAATGCGCCGCTCGTGCTGCTTGCCGACGAGCCGACCGGCAATCTCGACCCCGAGACTGCGGGTTATGTCTTCGAGGCGCTGGAGGCACTGGTGCGCCAGTCCGGTCTTGCCGCCCTGATCGCGACCCACAATCACGTGCTTGCCGGCCTGATGGATCGTCGCGTGACGATCGAGGACGGCCTGGTGCGCGAACTCGACTGACCCTCGGCAATCAGAGAGCGCAACGCCGGCGGCAACGCGCCCGGCCTGGGGGCTGAACCGTCTCCCTACTCGCCGTAGCCGCAGGCCTTGCGTCCGATCTCGTCCTTCCAGTCCTTGAGCAGCACGAAGCCCGGGCTCGCGGCAATCGGCCTGCCATCCGCCTTGCCCTTGCCGGTCAGGACGTTGAGATCGCAGTCCCGGCTGCGGTTGCCCGTGTCGTCCTCGGCGATCGTGTCATAGGCGGAGAAGGTGTAGCCGGCCACGACGAAATCGAAGTTGCGATAGGCGACGGTCAGCGTCTGCCGCCAGCGGTCGCGGCCGATCGAGTCGTTCTTGGTGACGATGCCGAGCGAGCCGTTCGCAAGGACGGCGAGTTCCGGTTCCTGGCCATAGAGCACGTAACTGCCCCAGAGGAAGTTCGGCAGCGACAGCACCGGTTCGAGCCGGGCCTCGTCCGGCTTGTTGAGATAGATCAGAAGGGCGTTGTCCCCGTCGCCATCGGCCGGCGGCTTCACGACAAGCGCGAGGTCCGGCGCACCGTCGCCGTTCCAGTCGCCGGCCGCCGCCGCGCCGATCCGATCGGCCGGGAAGGCCTGGGCATGGGCCTGGACGGGAAGAAGCGCAAGCATCAGGGCAAGTCGAAGGTTCACGGCAGATCTCCTCAAAAAGGGGCGGCGCAGGCACTCAAGCGCAGTCGCCGGTCGACGCGCAAGGGGGGATAAAATTTTTCCTTGACGTAAGAACAATAACGGAACAAAATGAAAACATAAAAGGAAAGGGAGCCTCACATGACCGATTTTCTGCGTGATCTTGCCGCCTTTGCGTCGATGGCGCTGTTCGTCGCCAGCTTTTCCGTCATCGTGCTCGGCATGTGACGGCCGGTTTCATCGGATCGGCCTGACCGGGCGCATCCCAAGGGGATAGCCGCAGAAATTCTGCGCCGGGGCTGGACTCTCGTTTCGCGAATCCGCTTATCCTCGTGCCTCGGCGCGAAAGGATGGTCGGCATGGCGGATTCGGTTCGGGAAGCGGCAGCAGGGCAAACGCCCGCGCAATTCGTGCATCTTCGGGTGCATTCCGCCTATTCGCTGCTCGAGGGCGCGCTTCCGATCAAGAAGATTATCGGCAAGGCCGTCTCCGACGCCCAGCCGGCGATCGCCATCACCGACACGAACAACCTCTTCGCGGCACTGGAATTCTCCCAGAAGGCGATGGACGACGGCGTCCAGCCGCTGATCGGCTGCCAGGTGTCGATCGACATGGAGGACGAGGGTGACGGCGAACGGCGGAGCGGCCAGGCGCAGCTTGCCAAATTGCCGTCGATCGTGCTTTTGGCCGCGACCGCCGAAGGGTATACGCGCCTCGTCAATCTGGTGAGCCGGGCCTATCTCGAAGGCGAGGGCGTGCAGGCGACCCGTATCCTCGCGTCCTGGCTCGAGGCCGGGACGGAGGGGCTGATCGCGCTGACGGGTGCGCTGTCCGGCCCGGTGGACATGGCGTTTCGCGCCGGCCAGCCGGCCGCCGGCACGGCGCGGCTCATGATGCTGAAACGGCTGTTCGGCGACCGGCTCTATGTCGAGCTTCAGCGCCACCGCGGCTACGACCGGCGTCATGAGCGGCGCATGGTGGAGCTCGCCTATCAGCACGACCTGCCGCTCGTCGCAACCAACGAGCCGTTCTTCCCGTCGCCGGACGAATATGACGCGCATGACGCGCTGATGGCCGTCGCGCACAATGCGATGGTGTCGGACGACAACCGCTTCCGCCTGACGCCGGATCATTACCTCAAGAGCCGCAAGGACATGGCGGCGCTCTTTGCCGACCTGCCGGAGGCGCTCGAGAATACCGTCGAGATCGCGCAGCGCTGCTCCTTCGTGCTGAAGACGCGCGCGCCGATCCTGCCGCGCTTCACGGGCGCGACGGACGACCCGGAGGAGGCCGAGCGCGCGGAGGCGGAGGAGCTGCGCCGCCAGGCGGTGGAGGGGCTGGAGAGCCGCATGGCCCTGCTCGGCCTGTCGCCGGGCTATTGCGAGCAGGACTATCGCGAACGGCTCGATTTCGAGCTCTCGGTGATCCAGCGCATGAAGTTCCCGGGCTACTTCCTGATCGTTGCCGACTTCATCAAATGGGCGAAGAACCAGAACATTCCGGTCGGGCCGGGGCGCGGCTCGGGCGCCGGTTCGCTCGTCGCCTATGCGCTCACCATCACCGACGTCGATCCGCTGCGCTTCTCGCTGCTCTTCGAGCGCTTCCTCAATCCCGAACGCGTCTCGATGCCGGACTTCGACATCGACTTCTGCCAGGATCGCCGTGAGGAGGTGATCCGCTACGTGCAGCAGAAATACGGCCGCGACCAGGTGGCGCAGATCATCACCTTCGGCTCGCTGCAGGCGCGCGCCGCCCTGCGCGACGTCGGCCGCGTGCTGGAAATGCCCTATGGCCAGGTCGACAAGATCTGCAAGCTGGTGCCGAACAATCCGGCCAACCCGACGCCGCTCTCCAAGGCGATCGAGGAGGAACCGAAGCTCAGGGAGGAGGCGGAGAAGGAGCCGGTGGTCGCCCGCCTGCTCGACATCGCCCAGAAGATCGAAGGCCTCTACCGCCACGCCTCGACCCACGCCGCCGGCATCGTGATCGGCGACCGGCCGCTGTCGCAGCTCGTGCCGATGTACCGCGATCCGCGCTCCGACATGCCGGTCACCCAGTTCAACATGAAGTGGGTCGAGCAGGCGGGCCTCGTCAAGTTCGACTTCCTCGGCCTGAAGACCCTGACGGTGCTGAAGACGGCGGTCGATTTCCTCCGCAAGCGCATGATCGACGTGAAGCTCGAGAGCCTGCCGCTCGATGACGGTCTCACCTACGAGATGCTGTCGCGCGGCGAGACGGTCGGCGTGTTCCAGGTGGAAAGCGCCGGCATGCGCAAGGCGCTGATCGGCATGAAGCCGGACTGCATCGAGGACATCATCGCGCTCGTCGCGCTCTACCGGCCGGGCCCGATGGAGAACATCCCGGTCTACAACGCCCGCAAGCACGGCGAGGAGGAGATCGAGTCGATCCATCCGATGATCGACAGCCTGCTGAAGGAAACGCAGGGCGTCATCGTCTACCAGGAACAGGTGATGCAGATCGCCCAGGTGCTGTCGGGCTATTCGCTCGGCGAGGCCGACCTGCTGCGCCGCGCCATGGGCAAGAAGATCAAGGAGGAGATGGACAAGCAGCGTGCCCGCTTCGTCGACGGCGCGGTGAAGAACGGCGTCTCGAAGCCGCAGGCGGATCTGATCTTCGACCTGCTCGCCAAGTTCGCGAACTACGGCTTCAACAAGTCGCATGCCGCGGCCTACGCGATCGTCTCCTACCAGACGGCCTATCTGAAGGCGCATTATCCGGTCGAGTTCCTGGCCGCATCGATGACCTACGACATGTCCAACACGGACAAGCTCAACGATTTCCGGCAGGATGCCGCGCGGCTCAGCATCACCGTCGTCCCGCCGTCGGTGCAGACCTCCTTCGCCCATTTCGAAACCGGCGAGAACTGCATCTATTACGCGCTGGCGGCGATCAAGGGCGTCGGCGAGGCGGCGGTGCAGCATATCGTCGACATGCGCGGCGACCGGCCCTTCGCGAGCCTCGAGGATTTCTGCCTGCGGATCGACCCGAAGCTCGTCAACCGCCGGGTCTTCGAGAGCCTGATCGCCGCCGGCGCCTTCGACTGCTTCGGTTTCGACCGGGCGGCGCTGATCGGCGGGCTCGACCGGCTGGTCGGCTTCGCGCAGCGCGCGCAGGAGGACAAGGTGAGCGGCCAGAGCGACATGTTCGGGGCCGGCGCCGCAACGGGGCCGGAGACCATCGCGCTGCCGTCCTTCACGCCCTGGCTCGCCTCCGAGAAGCTGCACCGCGAGTTCCAGGTGCTCGGCTTTTATCTCTCGGCCCATCCGCTCGACACCTACAACGCGACGCTCGCCAGGATGCGGGTGCAGAACTACGCGGATTTCGCGCTCGCGGTGAAACAGGGCGCGACGGCCGGCCGGCTGGCCGGCACCGTCACCTCACGGCAGGAGCGCAAGACCCGCACCGGCAACAAGATGGGCATCGTCGCATTCTCCGACGCCTCCGGCCAGTACGAAGCGGTTCTGTTCTCGGAGGCGCTGCAGCAATACCGGGACCTGCTGGAGCCCGGCAAGTCGCTGGTGCTGACGGTGCAGGCGGAGGAGCGGCCGGAAGGCATCGGGCTTCGCATCCAGACGCTGCGCTCGCTGGAGGAAGAGGCGCTGCAGAGCCAGAAGGCACTCCGGGTCTATGTGCGCGATTGCGGTCCGCTGCGCTCCGTCGCCGCGCATCTCAACACGAAGGGCGACGGCCTCGTCTCCTTCATCGTCATCAAGGACAACGGCCAGCGCGAAATCGAGGTGGAGTTGAACGAGCGCTTCCGCATCTCCCCCGAAATCGCCGCGGCGCTGCGCTCCGCACCCGGTGTGCTGGATGTGGAGCTGGTGTGAGGAGGTCCCGTTAAAGCCGCTGCCGAGTATTCAGGCCGCAGCCGGAATGCGGGCGATGACCTTGATCTCGAAGTCGAAGCCGGCGAGCCAGGTGACGCCGATGGCTGTCCAGTTCGGATAGGGTTTGTCGGGAAAAACCTCCTGCTTGACGGTCATGAACGTGTCGAACTGGTTTTGCGGATCGGTGTGGAACGTCGTGATGTCGACGATATCGTCGAGCGTTCCGCCGGCAGCCGCAAGCGTGGCCTTGAGGTTGTCGAAAGCAAGCCGCACTTGCTGCCGGTAATCCGGTTCGGGTGTTCCGTCGGGGCGGCTGCCGACCTGTCCGGAAACGAACAGGAGGTCGCCGGAACGAATAGCCGCCGAATAGCCATGCTCTTCATAGAGGGCATGCCTGCCTGCCGGGAAAACTGCGTCGCGCTGTGTCATTGTATCTCTCTTCCTGATTGTTAAGGGCGCCCGATACCGCAAGCCAACGCTTAACAAGGGCTGCAATTTCGTATACGGTGCGTATATGAAATTGGCGATGCAAGCGCTCCATGTCAAGTTGATATACGAAGCGTATATGAAAATACGAGTGAAAGTATGAACAAACGTCTTGAAATGATGGAGGAAAACCGCGTCAAATTAACTGCGGCCGGGCGCAGAGCCTTCGCCGAGAAAGGCTATGCCGCCGCGTCGATGGACGACCTGACCGCCGCGGTCGGCCTGACAAGGGGGGCGCTTTATCACAATTTCGGGGACAAGCGGGGGCTTCTGGCGGCCGTCGTCGACCAGATCGATTCCGAAATGGCGGCGCGTGCGCAGGAGATCGGAGCCCGCGCGACGGACGACTGGCAAGGCTTGCTGACCGAGGCGGCGGCCTATATCGAGATGGCCCTCGACCCCGAAGTCCAGCGCATCGTTCTGCTTGACGGACCGGCGGTGCTGGGCGATCCCTCGCAATGGCCGAGCCAGAGCCGGTGCCTCCAGGCGACCAAGGCGAAGGTGGAGCGGCTCGTCGCGCAGGGAACGCTCAAGCCGGTCGATCCGGAGGCCGCTGCGCGGCTTCTCAGCAGCGCCGCACTGAACGCGGCGCTCTGGATCGCTGCAAGCGATCGTCCGAAGGAGGTGCTGCCCAAGGCTGTCGACGCGTTCCACGCCCTGGCGACGGGCCTTCTCGCACGGCCCCTTTAGACAGGCCGGCCTGACGCACCATATCAGTTGACGATCACAACCGCCGACGTCTTCGTTTTCCGGGTCCTGTTGTCGCCCTGCGCCATCGGGATATCCGCCTTTGGCGTCTTGCGGGTGATGGTGATGAAGTCGGTGCCAAGCCCCGTTTCCGCCTCGACGCCGGCATCGGCGATCGTCAGCGACGCGCCCTCCGAGAGCAGGCGGGAGACGCGTTCCTTCACCTCGTCGGCGATCTCGATGCGGTCGAGTGCCTGCTGCAGGGAAGGCGTGTCGGCCTCGCCCGCCGTGTCGGCGATGCCGAGCCGTTGTTTCGTGGCGTCGGAGAGATGATTGGCCATCGCCGCCGCGAACCAGTCGACCGAGCCCGTGGCGGCGTCGACATTGCGGGCGAGCAGGAAATGCGTGCCGAGCGCCCGCGCCGGCTCGCGGATCGTGACCGGTGCCTCGAAGACCGGCTTGAACTTCTGCCGCACGAGGATCCGGCCGTTCGGCGGCGTGCCTCGGCCGGCCCTGGCATAGACGGCCGCGACGAGTTCTGGCGTCAGCATGCCGTCCTCGGCGAGCCCTTCGGCCGCCTGGAAGGCGCGGATCGCCCCGTGCGTCTGGCTGCCCGCGACGCCGTCCGGCGTGCCGGCGTCGTAGCCGAGCCCGGTGAGCAGGGTCTGCAGGTCGAGCACGGCATCGCGCGCGCCGCGGCGCGTGATCAGGATGCGGATCGGGTCGGACGGCACGGCCTCGACCGTCGGCAGGGCCGCGACATCGACCGCGGTGTCGGTCATGGCGACCTCGACCGTCTTGCCGTCGGCCTCCGGCATCGAGGGACGCAGGGTGGCGTCGGAGAGCAGCTGGCCGGCCGATTCCGCCGCCTTGGGGCGGAACAGCAGCGGATGT
>NZ_JAKGBU010000065.1 GCF_021555155.1 Rhizobium alarense | reverse complement strand
GACGGCGTTGCTCGGCGCCATTATCCCACTCGCGGTGCCGTTCCTGCTGCAAGGCCACATCAGCGCAGTCGGCGTGGTCGCCGCGATCGCGATCTCGACGACCATCGTCGACACTAGCCCGTTCTCGACCAATGGCGCCCTCGTCGTCGCCAATGCGCCGGACGACAAGCGCGAGCACGTTCTGCGTCAGCTGCTGGTCTACAGCGCCCTGATCGCCATCGTCGGACCGGTGATGGCCTGGTTGGTGTTCGTCGTGCCAGGTCTCGTCTAGGGTCGGGACTAGGACCACTCATCGAACAGGTCATGCAGGTCGCGGTTCGGATGGAGGCCGACGGAGACGCCGCGGGATAACAGCGCGACGCGGCTTTCCTCGGTGTAGGGCTGCCAGGGCGCCGTGTGGTGCCTGACGAAATCGCACAGGATGCGATGCAAGTACCTTACCGCCGCATCGGCAGGCAAAGCAGCGAGGGCATCGCGATGCCCCCAGGCCCAATCCAGATCGGATACGTGCGGGCCATATCCCTTGAACGGTCCGTCGAGTTGCGGCTGGTCATTGCGATAGACCCAGGTTGGGCTGCCGCGCGCCGCAAGGCGTTTGGCGAGGCGGATGGAGGGAAGTTCGTATTCCTCGGCGGTCAGAAGGAGCAGCCGGCGCTGCCTCTGGTCGAGTTCCGGGTGCAGCATGGCCGCTTCCGTTTCAATTCTTTCCATGAGCTCGCCCGGAAGATGGGCGAGCATGTCGTTCGTCCAGTCATCGCGTGCGCCGCGATCGGCGAGGACCGGATAGCACTCGTCGCGGCAGGTGCCGAGCAACATCGGCACGGGGTCCGCCTGACCGCTCTCGATCATGGCAAGCGGTCGCTCCGGCAGCAGCGCTCCGCCGAAGATCGGACGGAAGGGAAAGCGGAAAGGCGGCTGCCTGAACATCGCTTCCTGCGACGCCAGCAATCGCGGCCAGGCCGCTGACAGCAGCTCATCGGCAGAGAGAGAGGCTCTTTCGACGAGGTCTTGCGCCACGGAGCGCGCCTGCGTCTCGGAAAGGACCGTGTCGGCTCCGCCGCAAAGGGAAATCGCGGCGTGAAAAAGCCCGTGTGCGGCCGGAGTCGCCATCAGGACCGCGACGTTCTTCGCGCCGGCGGATTCTCCGCCGAGCGTCACCCGTGCGGGATTGCCGCCGAAGCGGGCAATGTTCGCACGGACCCAAGCGAGTGCGGCGATTTGGTCGCGCAGCATGGCGTTGGCGCTATCGGCATAGTCAGCGCCCAGCACCGCTTCCGCGAACAGGAGCCCCAGCATGCCGAGACGGTGGCCTACCGTCACGCAAAGAATGCCGTTTTGGGCGAACGCCGAACCGTCATAGACCGGACGCGATGTTCCTCCGATCACCTGCGACCCACCATGCAGCCAAACGAGCACCGGAAAAGGGCCCTCCCCTCGCGGAACCCATAGGTTCAGGTAGAGGCAGTCCTCGTCCATCGGCCGCTCGGGCATCCGACTTGGATCGCCCGGATAGTTTCCCGCATCGCGAGGCTGGGGCGCGACGGGAGCGAATTCGCCGGCATCGCGCAGCCCCTCCCATCGGGCCGGGGGGCGGGGCGGCAGCCAGCGCGCAGCTCCGATCGGCGGAGCCGCGTAGGGCACACCGAGGAAACGATACACGCGACCGTCCGTCCGACCTCGCAGCCTGCCCTGCTCGACCTCAATGATCGGATCGGCCGGTGACGCGGACGTCGAATAATCAGGCTGATGCATGGGTACTCAGCCCAGCGGAAGGTTGTCGAAGTGACAGGCTACGCGGTGAACCCGATCGATATCGCGAAGCTGCGGAACCTCGGCACGGCACCGGTCGACGGCGAACGGGCAGCGGGTGTGGAAGCGACAGCCGGAAGGCGGTCGGATGGGACTCGGCACATCACCCTTGAGCAGGATGCGTTGGCGCTTGCCGTCGGCTGCGGCCACCGGGACGGCGGAAAGCAGGGCGCGTGTATAGGGATGGCGGGAGGCGCCGAAAATCGATCGCCGATCGCCCTCCTCCACGACCCTTCCCAGATACATGACCGCAACCCGATGTGTGAGGTGCTCGACAATGGCAAGGTCATGGCTGATGAACAACAAGGTGAGCCCCGTCCGCTGCTGAATGTCCTGGAGCAGGTTGACGATCTGGGCTTTGACGGAAACATCGAGTGCGGAGACCGCTTCGTCGCAGACGATCAGCTCCGGATTGGGCGCCAGCGCACGCGCAATGGCGATGCGCTGGCGTTGGCCGCCGGAGAACTGGTGGGGATAGCGCGCGCCCGCGTCGCGTGGAAGTCCCACCATGTCCAGCAAGTGGCCGACGCGGGCATCGATGTCGGACGCCGTCTTCGCGATGCCGAAGTTCGCCATCGGCTCCGCCAGCGTGTCACGCACGGTGTGCCGCGGGTTCAGACTGGAGAAGGGATCCTGAAAGACGATCTGAACGCGGGAGCGAAACGCCCGCAGTGCCGCACCGGTGATGTTGTCCACGCGCTGGCCGTTGAGGAGGATCGCACCGCTGCTCGGCTGGTGCAATCGGACGACCGTCTTGCCAAGTGTCGACTTGCCGCACCCGCTCTCCCCTACGATGGACAGCGTTTCGCCCCGCCGAACCGAAAGGCAGACGTCGTCCATGGCATGGACGACAGCAGTGGGGCGACCCCAGAAGTTTGGTTTGATCGGATAATGCTTGCGCAGGTGGCGCAATTCGAGAAGCGGATTGGTGTCGGTCATGCCGGCGCTCCCGTCGCTACATTGTGGCAGGCCACCTTATGGCCGGGCTGCTTGGTCTCGAACACGGGGGCTTCTGTCCGACAGCGAGGGCTCGCCATGCTGCAGCGTTCCGCAAAGGCACAGCCGGCGATCGGCTGGCGCAGGCTCGGAACCTGCCCCGGTATTTCCTGAAGGCGCTCCGGCGCCTGATCCTCGAGAGATGAGCCGAGGCGCGGAATGGTCGCGAGAAGCCCCCGGGTATAGGGGTGCAGCGGTCGCGCGAAGATCTCCGCCGTCCTGGTCTCTTCGACCGTTCGGCCGGCATACATCACGATCACCCGGTCGGCCGTTTCCGCGACGACGCCGAGATCGTGCGTGATGAGGATGATGGCGGTGCCGGTGCGCTGCTGCAGCGAGCGCATAAGGTCGAGCACCTGAGCCTGAATGGTGACGTCGAGCGCCGTCGTCGGTTCGTCGGCGATGAGAAGCGCGGGCTCGCAGGCAAGCGCGATGGCGATCATCACGCGCTGGCGCATGCCGCCCGAAAGCTGGTGCGGATATTCGTCGACACGCTGCTCAGGTGCGGGCAGGTCCACGAGACGCAACATTTCGATCGCTCTCTCGCGCGCGGCACGGGCCGAAAGCCCCTGATGCAGGCGAAGCGTCTCCGAGATCTGCCGTCCGATCGTCAGAACCGGATTGAGCGAGGTCATCGGCTCCTGGAAGATCATGCCGATGTCGTTTCCACGAATATGCCGCATCGCGCGCTCGTCCAGCGACAGCAGGTCCCGGCCCATGAATTCAATGCGACCGGCGTTGCGCGCGCGTTTCGAAGGCAAGAGCCTCAATATCGAAAGTGATGTGACCGACTTGCCGGAACCAGACTCGCCGACGATCGCCAGCGTCTCGCCGGAATGAAGCGTGAAGGAGACGTCCTCGACCGCACGGACAGAGCCGCCATCGTCGGTTCGGAAGTGGGTACGGAGATTGCTGACGGTGAGAAGGGGCATGGCGGTTTCCATGGTCAGATCCGGTTCGCCGCGCGCGGGTCGAAGGCATCGCGTAATCCGTCGCCCAGCAAATTGACCGCGAGGACGGTGATGGAGAGGAATGCCGCCGGGAAAAGGATGATGTAGGGCTTGATTTGCCATAGCATCCTGCCCTCGTTCATGATCCCGCCCCAACTGGGGACGGAGGGCGGAGTGCCGGCGCCGATGAAGGAGAGCGCGGCCTCGGTGATCATGGCGGCGGAACAGATATATGTCGCCTGCACCATCACCGGGCCGAGTGTATTCGGCAGGATGTGTCGCAAGATGATACGCGGCATGGAAGATCCGGCCGCGATGGCGCCGTCCACGAAGGGTTGTTCGCGGATCGACAGCACCAGGCCGCGCACCAGCCGGCTCATGCGCGGAAATTCCGCCATGGTGATGGCGAAGATGACGTTGCCCACCGAGCCACCGGTGGCAGCCATCAGCGCGATGGCAAGAAGAATGGGGGGAATGGACATCAGTCCGTCCATGATCCGCATGAGGACGGAGTCCAGCCGCCGGTAGGCGCCTGCCAGCAGCCCCGTCGCCAAACCGAGCAGCGTGGCGAGCACCGCAACCGCAAAGCCGACGAGCAGGGATATCCGCGCACCGTAGAGCACGCGCGAATAGAGATCGCGGCCAAGTGTGTCGGTACCGAACCAAAAGGCCGCCGACGCTTCCCGATTGCGCCGCGCGGGCGACACATATTCCGGGTCGATCGTGCCGAGATATCGGGCCGCAAGCGCGATCACGACGATCGACACCAGCAAGCCGCCACCGACGAAGATCGCCGGGTGCTTGGCGAAGGCGTTTCGCAGCGTTCCTCGCTGCTTGGGCGCGGGGAAGAGATCCGGCAGCACCGCCGCCTGAACAGTGTCGGTTTCCATCAGTAGCGCACCCTCGGGTCAAGAACGGTGTATACAAGGTCGATGCATAGGTTGATCAGCACGTAGCCGAGACTGAAAATGAGCACGACGCCCTGGATGATCGGGTAGTCGCGGCGCAGGATGGCGTCGACCACCAGTCTGCCGATGCCGGGGATCGCGAACACGGTTTCCGTGACGACGGCGCCGCCGATGAGCATGGCGATGCCAAGCCCGATCACCGTTACAATCGGAACCGATGCATTCTTCAGCGCATGAAGGAAGAGGATGGGCCACTGCCCCAGCCCCTTTGCCCGGGCGGTGCGGATGTAGTCCTGCCCCAGAACATCGATCATGGCGGTGCGGGTGATGCGTGCAATCAGCGCGACGTAGACGCAGGAGAGCGCGACGGCCGGCAGGATCAGATTCCGGATGTAGGGGCCGAAGCCCTCCGCAAGCGGCTTGTAGCCCTGAACCGGAAGGAGATCGAGCCGGATCGCGAAGACGTAATTGAGAAGATAGCCGATCACGAACACCGGAACCGAAAAGCCGAAGACGGCGATACCCATTGCTGCCCGATCGATCCAGGTGCCTTGTCTTGCCGCAGCCAGAACGCCCATCGGGACGGCGATGCTGACGGAGATGAGCAGGGTGAGCGCCATCAGCGACAGTGTCGGCTCAAGCCGCTGCGCAATGAGGGTCGAGACGGGAAGCTGCGAGAAAATCGAGGTTCCGAGGTCCCCTTGCAGCACGTTGCCCACCCACTCGATGAAGCGCAGGGGCATGGGTCTGTCGAGACCCAGCGTCATGCGGATGCGTTCGATCTCCGCGGCCGACGCCTGGTCGCCCGCAATCAGCGCGGCCGGGTCGCCGGGCGCGAGATAGAGCAGGCTGAAGACGAAAAAGGCGACGAACACCATCACCGGAATGGTCGAAACCATTCGCCTTAGGACGAAATTCAACATCTGGATCCCGATCTTCTCACCAGGGAGCGCCGTGTCGGCTTGGGCTCACAGAGCGCTCGCAGTTCTTGGAACGACGCAACGGAAGAAGGGACTGCCCCCGTCCGCCATTGCGCCTGCGACAGGAAGGGTGCGTCGGAGCACCCTTCCCACAAGGTCATTTGCGCTCGATGTTCCAATAGACGGGCGCCGGAGGCGTGAGAATACCGGCGAGATTGTCCCGGTGCGCCCGGATCTGATATTGAGTGCCGATCGGCACATAGGGGACGGTTTCGATCGCCCGCAGCTGGATCTTCTCAGCCAGGGTCTTGCGCGCCTGTTCGTCGCTCAGATTCGCAAATTCCGTCCGCATGGCCTCGATTTCGGCATCGCAAGGCCAGCCGAACCAGGCCTTCTCACAGTTGGAGCGCAGGCCCAGATGGCCGACCGGCTCGAGATAGTCGAGGCCGCCGGGGCCGGAGATGAAGATCGACCAGCCCCCCTTGTCGACGGGCTCCTTGCTCTGCCGGCGGCTGGTTACGGTGGCCCAGTCCATGGCATCGACGCGGGTCTTGATCCCGATATCCCTCAGGAGCTGGTCCGCGACCGTTACGAATGCGTGGATGTTCGCATTTTCCGTGGCGTCCAGCAGGACGGCGGGGGTTCCGTCGTACCCGCTCTCGGCCACGATCGCGCGCGCCTTTTCGATGTCCGGCTTCGGGTAGCCCTCAGGGGTCGCATAGGGCGAGCCACAGGAATAGAAGGATTGGCATGCCACGCCTTGTGAGGGATCGGTGATCACCGCCGCGAGGAAATCCTCTCCGTTGACGGCCGTCAGCAGCGCCTTGCGCACGAGCGGATTGTCAAAGGGCGGCTGGACCGTGTTGATGCGGATCTGCTGGGCAACACCGATCTCATCCTGCTTCGCGACATCGACCCCTTCGGAGTCTTCCGCAAGCGGGATGAGATCGGCAGCCAGGTCCTCATCGATGTCGATCTCGCCTTTGCGCAGCGCATCGAGCGCAGTCTGCTGATCCGGAATGATCAACCACTCCACGCGATCCATCTTGGCGATCTTGCCGCCTGCAAGTCCGCTGGCCGGCTCCTTGCGGGGAACGTAATGCGGGTTCTTGGCGAAGGCCAGTTTGGCGCCCGGCACCCATTCATTGGCGAGGAAGACGAAGGGGCCGGAGCCGGTATAGTCCTTGACCGCCTCATTGGGCGGGGTAACGCTGGCGACGCGCGCCGGCATGATGAAGGGAACCGGAGCGCCCGGCTTGCCGAGGGCCTCGAGGACAAACCCCCAGGGCTCGGAAAGGGTCAGCGTGAACGTCCGGGCGTCGACCTCGGACCAGGCGGCGCCCTTTTGCGTCATTTGCTGTCCAAGGCTGTCGTTCGCGCTCCAGCGCTTCAAGGACGCGATCACGTCCGCCGACGTTACGGGACTGCCGTCGCTGAACTTCAGACCGTCACGAAGGGTAAATGTGTAGGTCTTGCCGTCTTCCGATTTCGACCAGGTGTCGACCATCTGCGGCTTTATTGTGAGCGACGCGTCAACGGCGAACAACGTGTCGTAGACCATGTAGCCATAATTGCGCGCCATCGAGTCGGATCCAAGCAGCGGATCCAATGCTTTCACATCACCCGAGGGTTTGATGCGAAGAACCTCGTCGGCAAGCGCCGTTCCCGATGCGAGCGACAACCCAACCGCCAGCAACACGCCGGCAAACTTCAAACTTCTCATTTCAACTCCTCCCATTCTCAAAGAATTACTCGGTTCTAAGTCGTGGCGAAAATCCTCGACCTCCGGCCCTCTTCGGCTACCGGTTGGGCGCCGCATTTCAGGTAGGCAAAGGTCGCGAGAGACAGCGCCGAAGCTGGTTCGCGACCCAGTTCCGATTGAACGAACTTCAGGGTGACGCGGCTCGCGCCCCCAAGCAGGCTGCTGTCGATGCCTGCGGTCAGCGCTGCGTGCCCTTCTGCTCCAAGATTGGCCGGCCAGCCTCCGAGAAAAACGCGACGCGCAGGAATGAGGTTGAGAGCGTTGCCGATAGCCATGCCAAGCTTGCGCAGCCGCCCCATGAGGTCTGCCGAGATCTTTTCCCCCAACGGCACGCGCTGCGGCCACGTGTCGCCAAGAGCCAGCAGGTCCGCTTCCTCGATCTTCAGCCTGGGCGCGATCGCGCTCGTCGAGAGGTAGGCCTCGAGGCAACCGGAGTGACCGCAGCGGCAACGCGGCCCCTTTGCCTCCACGACCATATGACCGAGCTCGCAGGCAATGACGTCGCCACTGCCCCAATGTTCGTTGACGACCGCCGCAGCGACGCCGTGGCCGACGAAGACATAAAGATAGTCGTCTCGGTGGTCGACAACACCAAGGCGAAGCCTTTGATCGATCGCGCGGGCAACCACCGAGTTCGCGATCTCGACGGGCGCCTCTGCAAAACTGGCCCGCACGCGATCCAATATGCTTGCCGGAGGAAGCGCTATGATCGGATTGATTTCGGTTCGCGGATCATAGCCCGGAATGGAGACGCCAATGTACTCCAGATGGCTCTTGGTCCGGGAGGCACGCTCGGCCAAAGCAGAAACGGACTGATCGAGAGCCTGCGTCACCGATTGAGCAGACGCACCATCCTTCAGATCGAACCGCTCTGAGAACAGCATCTCGCCGGCAAGATCCGCAATGCCGACATGCACCCGGTTATTGGAGACTTCGATCGCGCCAACCTTATGATTATTGCTTAGTGTAAGAATGGCGCTCGGCCCGCCCTGGTACTCTGCCGTCTGGCGGGTTTCCGCGAGAATTCCTTCCGACCGCAACTCGGCGACGATCCTCGACACGCTCGCTTCTGTGAGGCCCACGTTCTCAGCGATCTCCGTGCGAAAACAGCCGCCCTTGCGCCAAATATAGCTCAACACGGCGGCGCGCGTTTCCTGCCGACTCCGCACTAGCCTCACGCTTGTTCCTCCCATCCCAAGCATTATTCTTACAATAAGTAATATTGCCGAGCGCCAGCGGGATTGTCAATGACCTGCCTCAACCGAAGGCGCCGGAATATCGGTTCTGTGCGTGCAGTTCAGAAAGTTGGGCCGGCAGGAGCCGTCCTGATGGGTAGTGTGCTTGCCAAAGTGTTCAGGCCACGCAGGATCAGGAACGAGGCTTGTGGTGAGATGGTGGTTTCGTGACGCTGACGAAGCCTTTCTTCCCGCAATTGTCGAATGACTGTGGCCTCGCCCAGCAGCGCCCCGCCGATCGTGTCACCGTGGCCGGTTATGTATTTCGACAGCGAGTGCCGAACGATGTCGGCCCCATGTCCAAGCGGACGTTGGAGGACCGGCGTCGCAAATGTGCCGTCGACCGCTACCTTGAGGCCGTATGCATGAGCGTGTTCAGTAATCGCCGCAATATCCAGTATATTGTTCAGGGGGTTGGTAGGGGTATCGAAGTAAACGATCCTGGTCCGGGCCGTGATCGAACGGCCGATGGCCTCTGGATCCGAAAGATCTGCCGGGACCAGCCTTGCGCCGACCGCCGAAACGATCTCCCGCATCAGGTAAGCGGTGTCGGTGCAGACCGGTCTGTCAACAATCATTTCGTCTCCGGCGGCGAGAAACGATCGGACAAGGGTGCGGAAGGCAACCAAGCCTGAGGAGAGGACAAGGCCTGCCTCCGCCCCTTCGAGGCGGGCAAGCTTGTTCTCAAGCTGCCATGTCGCGGACAGATCTCCGTCCACACCGTGCGGCTCGACCAGCGTGGTGCGGCCACAATTTGACGATTGCGGCGCGCCACGGAGGAAGCGGGGCGGAGCCGACTGGAACGGCTCATGAATTGTGCGGGTTGAAAAACCGAGATCGTTGAAGTCTGCCTCGGCTTCTCCGGCATCCTGCTTGCCAAGCGCTAGCTTGCTGTTCATTGGCACACCGATCGTCGATCGCTAAAGACCCGTCCTCACCCGCGGCCGCTGCAGTTCCGCCACCGCCATTACAAAGCGCAGTTCATCGTTTCCGCAATTCATGTAGGCATGCTTGACTTCGGTTCGCGCCAGAACGGATGAACCCGCCTGCACCAAATGCTCGCTGTCGCCGAGTTTCAGGGTGAGTTCGCCTACCTCAACATTGAGGAGTTCGAGTGTGCCGGGCGAATGGCCGGGCGATTCGAAAATCTCACCTGGCAACAGCGTCCAGCGCCACAACTCGATCTCATCCGGCCCATTGGTTCCCACCAGAAGCGTGGCGCTTCCGCCCTTCGGACCTCGCCATAAGGTCGATGCGTCTTGCGGTGGGACGATGCGAACAGGAACGCTCGACGCCACGCCGACGAAATCCGCAACCGACACGCCCAGGGCGGTGGCGGCCCGGCACAGCGTAGCGATGCTCGGATTGGCCGTTCCCTTCTCGATCTCGACGAGCATGCCCTTGCTCACCCCGGACTTTCCGGAGAGTTCGTCGAGGGTCAGGCCGCTTTGGCGCCTGAAGGTTTTCAGGTTTTGCGAGACGGTTGCGCTGACACGCTCGACATCAGCGGCCGTTTCGGTCGATATATTGACTTTCTTTTTCATGGTCAGTATTATAGACCAAATTGGTCAATAGGGGCTAGAGGGCATGTTGGATTTTCCGGTGATCGACAGGGACATTGCAAAAATCGCACCGGACTTTCGCGCGATCAGCATTCTGGTCGATGCCAAGGATAGAGTTCGCGGCATGATGAGCCGCGACGTCCTGGGGGAAGCCTGTGATTTTGTCCGCGCCGGCGGGCCTCAATGGGCGGAAGCGCATCTTGCCAGTTGGGCAGAGATCTATAGTCGCTTTGGAGCCAAGCCCAGTCGGACACCATGTTCTGCCCAGGCGCTGAAGAAGCGGGTCGATAAGGACGGCCGCCTTCCATCGATCAACCCGCTCGTTGACCTCTATAATGCCGTAAGCCTGCGCTTTGCAGTGCCGGTCGGCGGCGAAAATTTCGATGCCTATGTGGGCAAGCCGCGGCTGTCGATTGCCGACGGCACGGAAGCCTTCGACACGATCGCCAACGGTGAGGCGATCATCGAACATCCGTCCAACGGAGAAGTGATCTGGCGCGACGATGTCGGCGTGACATGCCGCCGGTGGAACTGGCGGCAAGGAACGCGCACGCGGCTGGATTCTGTCGGCGGCCGGATGTGGTTTATCCTGGAGGGGCTTGGGACAATGCCGGAGGAGGCACTGGAGCAGGCGGCCAACATGCTGGTGAACGGTCTTCGGGAATTGGCGCCGGGGTGCGAAGTCTACAGACAAAAGCTCGTCGTGACGTAGGAGACGCCAGCCGGCCCGGTGACGAACGTCAGTATATTGACCGGTGGCCGCATGCCGCCCGCGAAAAGCGGCTAACAAACGGCGTCACCCACTGACCAAACAAACGATTTTTCGTCGCGGCGACGCGGCGATGGCGAAGCTTTGCCCGGAGGAGCGGGCGCTCGTCGCATCGCAAAGGAGGAATAATGCGCACTGAGACACACGCGCCCGCTCTGGTCGTGAATGACGTTCATAAGAGCTACGGAGCCCATAAGGTCCTGAAGGGCATTTCCCTTTCGGCCGAGAAGGGCGATGTCGTCTCCATTATCGAATCATCAGGTTCGGGCAAGAGCACCTTCCTGCGCTGCATCAACTTCCTTGAGATTCCGGATTGTGGATCCTGCCGCATCAATGGCGCCCGTGCACGTGCTCGGCGTCGAGCGGACAATAGCGATTGAAAAGGCTGAAGCCTTGCTGGCGAAGGTGGGGCTTTACGATAAGAAGGACGCCTATCCAGCCTTCCTGTCTGGCGGACAACAGCAACGCGTCTCCATCGCCCGCGCACTCTGCGTCGATCCCTCTGTCATGCTGTTCGATGAGCCGACCATCTGCCCTTGATCCCGAGCTTGTCGGGGAAGTGCTGAAGGTCATTCGCGGCCTCGCCGAGGAGGGCCGTACCATGATCATGGTCACCCACGAGATGAAGTTCGCTCGCGATGTCTCGACACGCGTCATGTTTCTGCACCAGGGCCGGGTGGAGGAGGAAGGTTCCCCCGCAAAGGTCTTCGGCGCGCCCACGAGCGCTCGCTGCAAGGAATTCGTTGCGGCCGGTACGCACTGACCACTCAACCGTCCCAACAGCAAAAAGGGGAATGCAAATGAAGCACTTGGGAAAAGCCCTGACCGTCGCCGTCTTCATGATGGCGGCAGATGCGCATGCCGACATCCGCTTTGGCATCGTCAACGAGGCCTAACCACCGCACTCATGTTCGTTTATCGCCACGACCGCATGCGAGGCGGTGACGTCATCAATGTTCTGCGCAAAATCCCCGAGGTTGTCGCCTGTGACGTGATGACCGGCGATTTCGACCTCGTGGTCAGAGTCGAAGCTTCGCAACCAGACCGTATTCGTCAGATCTGGCAGCAGATATCCGAGCTGCCGGGAGTGCGTGACACGCTCACCGCGTTCGCCCTTTCTTCCATCGTTCGAAAGGCCTGATCGGACCCTACCGGGAGCAGATTGATTTCTGTCTCGAGCGAGCAGAAAGTCAAGAAATTAGGAACTGGATCGCAACTAACCTCGTCACCTGGGGATCGAGGTCGGGAGTGGTGTCCAAGCCGTGTGGGTCCTTCAGGCTTCGCAGAGGTCGCACGTAGCTTGGGCAGGCGAGTTGCGCCTCGATTGTGCGATCTGGAAAGTGCACTATAGCGACGTCGGACCAGGCATCAGATCGTATGGATGCCGCCATCCCGACAAATCACGGATCCTGTCTTTCCACTTTGCCATGTGGGGAAACTCGCTCTCGGGCATGCCCGTTTCCTCCGGCATATAGACGTAGCCCGCAAGAGACAGGTCCGCGAGCGTTGGCCGAGCAGACATAAGGAACGGAGTTTGCCGCAGGTGGTCGTCTACGATGCGATACGCGGCAACTGCACGCTCCGTCAAAAATTGCGTTACCGGCGTCTCTCCGGTCTGCTTGATGCCATAAGCGCGGCAACAAGCGTGGTGGCACGACCGCTTGCGAGCAGACCGATGACGATGAATGCGGGCAATGCCCAGACGATGTAAAGCAATGCCCTCGTGATCCTCCGTCGGCACCAGACCCGGCTTTGCCTCAGCCCAGATCCTGCTCGAGCAAGGTAAGGCAGTGCGCCACCTTCTCCTTTGCAGATGGAGGCAGAGGGAGAATGGGACGAGGCGGCTCGGCCTGGCAGATGCCGAGCAGGCTGGCCATCGTATAGACGGTCCGAAGGCTTGAGAACTGCTTGAAAAGGTCCCAGATCGGGCTGAGTTTGGCATCCAAGCGGCGTGCCTCTTCAACATCGCCGTTTTGAGCTGCCCTGACGATAAGCAGGCAGACGTCGGGAAGGATGCCGGCGAGAACGCTGTACCAGGTATCAGCTCCGCAGAGCATGGCCTCGGCAGCATTCCAGTCCCCGCTATAGCCGACCGAAAAGCCCTTGGGGGTCGTGGATCTCTGCTCTGCCAGATGGCTCGCGATCTCCTCGGATTTTTCCGTCGGGTTCTTGATCGCAACGATGCCGGGCACGTGAGCCAGTCGCTCCACCAGATTAGGCGTGAAGCGGAAATGGGTGGTCCCCGGATTATCGTAGATCACGATGGGAAGGCCGCTCTCACGAGCGACGGTGGAGAAGTGCTCGAAGACCTCATCCTCCGTGAGCGGCGCATACGAAACGGCGGCAAGAAGACCTGCGGCCGCGCCTGAGGCTTTCGCGTCCTGCGCCAGTCTGACCGCCTCGTCGGTCCGCAAGGCCCCGACGCCCACCACGACCGGTATGCTCCCGCCGGTTTCCTCGATGGCCACACTCAAAGCCCGCCGCCGCTCCTCGCGCGACAGATACATGTAGGTTCCGGTGCTGCCGAGAAGGCCGATGGAATCGACGCCTGCAGTGCAAAGGCGAGTCACAAGCCTCTTAACCGCGGCAGTGTCAACGTGACCGTCTCGGTCACTCGGCGTGATGGGAAATGCGGAAAGCCCGCTCAAGAAAGCCATTCGATACTCCGGATCCGGTTCTGTGGTTCTGTGTTCGCAATCGTCGATCGGGGTGTCACAAGGCCAGGAGGGCCTGGCGCAGATCGCCCATCAGATCATTCACGTCTTCAAGGCCGACCGAAAGGCGGACGAGGTCGTCGCCTACGCCCGAAACCATGTGGGCGTCTTTCCGGATCGTTTGCCGTGCCCGTGTGATACTGGCCGGATGATAGATCAGGGTGTCGGTGTCGCCGAGGCTCACGGCGCGTGTCATCAACTTTAAGCGGTCCAGCACGATCCTTGCGCCGTCAAAACCGGCATGAAGTCCAAAGGCCAGCATGCCGGACCCTTGCGCCATTTGCTTGCGTGCGATGGCTTGATCGGGATGCGAATCCAGAAAGGGATAGCTCACCCAGGACACGGCCGGATGCGCTAGGAGCATTCGGGCGATCTCCAGAGCCGAGGCACTGTGCCGCTCCATCCGAAGCGAGAGCGTCTTCAGACCACGCAGGATTAGGAATGCCGAGTGCGGCGCCAAGGTCGCACCGGTAATGTAACGCAATCCCGTCTCGTGCAAGCGGTGAAGCGTTTCAGCGTCGCCGAGCAGCGCGCCACCCAACGTATCGCCATGCCCGTTGATGTATTTCGTCAGGGAGTGAAGGACGATATCGGCGCCATGCTCGATCGGCCGCTGGAGTGCGGGAGAAGCAAAGGTACTGTCCACCGCGACTTTCACCCCATGCGCGTGAGCGCGTTCCGAGATTGCCGCGATATCGAGAATGCTGCTCAGCGGGTTCACGGGTGTCTCGAAGTAAACGAGCTTGGTCTTTTCCGTGATCGCCCCTTCGAGGTTCGACGGATCAGATAGATCCACCGGAACGACCTTGATGCCGAAGCGAGGCAGACCCTGCTCCACCATCGCAACGGTATTCGAATAGAGCGTCTTGTGAACGACGAGCTCGTCGCCCTGCGACAGCAATGACAGGATCAGCGTGCCGAAGGCGGCCATCCCGGTCGATACGACGAGGCCTGCTTCAGCCCCTTCCAGGTTCGCAAGCCTCTGCTCGAGGATCTCCGTGGTCGGGTTATATTCACGCGCATAAAGCCTGCCGCCAAGCGCCGCGGCGGCATCATTGGCCTCAACGCTCTCAAAGCCGTAGGTCGAGGTCAGAAACACCGGCGGCTGGACCGCTCTCTTGAATGCCACCGGGTCGAACGCGTGATGAATGGCGCGCGTGTCGAATCCGAGGCTTGCCGGGTGAGAGTGATCGGATTGTTCCTGACATTTGTCCTGTTCGCTGCCGCCCGTCATAGCTCGATCGTATCCTCTTTGCTTTGGCCCAGACTGGCATCATACTGGCCGGCAAGAAACATCCAGTTTGGCAGAAAAAAGATGGTCCAGTCTGAAATGCAAGCGGCGACCGGGCACGCGCCCAGGATGGGTGCGCGCAGGATCTACGAGGCGCTCAAGGATCAGATCCTCAGCCGCGTCTACGAGGCGGGAAGCCGGCTGCCATCCTCCCGCAGCCTGGCAAATGAACTGCATGTGTCGCGAACGACGGTCACGGTTGCCTATGAACAGCTTGCCGCTGAAGGCTTCGTCGAACTGCGCCAGGGCGCGCGTCCGCGGGTGACGGCGTTGCAGATAGGACAGCGCCCGCGAGACATCAAGGCGGCCGCGCGAGAGGCGTGTGGTCCGCTCTCGACTTACGGCGAACGACTTCGCAGGCTCTCACCGTGGCTCGACTACCTGCCCAATACCCTGGCGGTCGATTTTCGGTACGGCGATCTTGCTCCATCCGATTTTCCGGCGCTGGCGTGGAAGCGGGCTGTCAATTCGGTGATTACTCAAAGACCGGGACGGCTTGCCTATGAGGACCCCCGAGGATCCCGGCGCCTGCGGCAAGCGCTTCAGGGTTATCTTTGGCGGGCACGGACATTGCAATGCGATCTGGAGCAAATCATCGTCGTCAACGGCTCTCAACAGGGGCTGGATCTCTGCGCGCGGATCCTCCTCGACGCGAACAGCGCATTCGTGATGGAAAATCCCGGCTATCGGATGGCTTGCCAGATCTTCTCGAGTACCGGGGCCTCCGCCGTGGCAGTGGACGTGGACGCGGGCGGCTTGAAGACCGAGGATTTGTCAGGGATCGACGCCCAGATGGCTTATGTAACGCCATCCCATCAATTTCCCTTAGGCGGCGTCATGCCGATCAGCCGTCGCCACCAGCTTCTCGATTGGGCTCGGGATCGAGACGCCTATGTGGTTGAGGACGACTACGACAGCGAGTACCGGTACGACATCAGCCCGGTTCCGCCGCTCCAGAGCCTGGAGGACGGGCGCAACGTCATTTATCTCGGCACCGTTTCGAAGACATTGTCGCCGATGATGCGCATTGGCTACCTCGTGGTGCCAAAGCACTTGCAGGAGGTGTTCGCAACTGCCAAGCAATTGATCGACCGGCATACACCCATGACCGAGCAGGAAGCGCTGGCCTCCCTTATCGAAAGCGGCGCCTATGAGAGCCATGTGCGTCGTGTCAGGCGGCTGAATAGAGAACGCCGTGAGGCGTTGTTGACCGCCCTTGAGGGTGCATTCGGCGAGCGGCTCACCGTCGAGGGGGCCGATGCCGGATTGCATGTCGTCGTCTGGTTCAATGAGCTGCCGGGATCGGCTGAGACCGCCCTGATGGATGCCGCGCGCCAACGCGACGTCGGCCTCTACAGTATTTCACCGCTCTACGATTCAGCACCAGGGACTACTGAGGCGCCACGAGAGCGGCTCGGACTGGTGATGGGCTATTCGGCGTTGACACCGAGACAGATCGAGAAGGGCATTCAACTTCTCGCCGCAGCCGTCGATGCTGTGAAGGGTGCGCGCTGAAACGCAGACCCGCTCACCGCGCATCTCAATGTGCCCCTCGCCGCAAAGCCTCTAACGTTCACCCAACTGGACTAGGAACATGCTGGTAAACTGGCACTGTTGACGAAGCCAGTTTCACGGCAGATTTCCCATCAGCCGGGACTGGTGTGACATGGGATGATCCTCTGATTAGAGCAGCAGGCCACCGGCGCAGAGATCCATGTCGATCGAAGGCAAGGCATTGCGGGGGCCGATACATGACTTGGCAGGGAAGTCTGCTCCACATTCACATTGCGCCGGCCGCTTCCTACGAAATGGAAGAACTCGCCGAGGCGCAGCTCATCGCCGGACGTGGAATTATCGGTGACCGCTATTATCTTGGCACCGGAACCTATTCTCCCAAGCCTGACGTTCGCGAAGTCACGCTGATCGAGATCGAGGTTCTTGAGGTAATCGCCAACGGAGAGCCCAAAATCCCGGGTTTCAAGGGGTCGCTGGCGCCCGAAGATCACAGGCGCAACCTGACGACCCGCGGCGTTCCGCTCAATCATCTGGTCGGCAAGCGCTTCCGGGTTGGGGAAACGGTTTTGCGGGCGGCACGGATGAATTTCCCCTGCAAGTACATCGAGGAACTCCTCGGCATGCCGGGCCTCTACGAAGGACTTCTGAACCGCTCCGGTCTCAACTGTTCGATCGAGGTCGGCGGCGTCATTCGTCCCGGCGACCCAATTCTGCCAATGGACGAGTGAAGCGACATGGGATCTCCGCGTATCATCATGAAACTGATCGTCGCCAGCATCCATGACGAGCCGGGCGACGTGCGCGTGATCGAACTAAAACACCGGCGCAAGCCTTTTCTGCCGGCATACGAACCTGGTTCTCACGTGGACGTCCATCTCCCCGATGGGAAGGTGCGCCAATATTCGCTCTGCGGTGATCCCGAAGATCTCAGCCGCTACACGATTGCCGTGAAGCGCGAACCAAGCGGACGGGGCGGGTCCGCATGGGTTCATGATCAGGTGACGCCAGGCGCCGAGCTGCCCGTGTCTGCCCCGCGCAATCATTTCCCACTCAAGGAGAGTGGCGGGCCGGTCCTTCTGCTGGCAGGGGGTATCGGGATCACGCCAATCCTCGCAATGGCTCGGGCTCTCTATCGGCAGGGCAAACCCTTCGAACTCCATTATTTTGCGCGGAGCCGAAGCCTTGCTCCGTTGCTGAGGACCTTAGGGGAAAGCATCGGCGCCGAAAGCCTGAGGCTCCATTTCGACGATCAAGTTGAAACCCGACAAGACATAGAGGGCCTGTTGTCAACAAGGCCCGGCGAGGCGCAGCTCTATTACTGTGGACCTCCCGGCTTCATGGCGGCAATTGCACGGGCTTCGGAACACTGGCCGGATGGCACGGTCCATTTCGAAGCCTTTCAGCCACCGGTGCAGGACGACACGCCACCCGAACCGTTCACGATCGTCCTTCGTAACGGGACGGTTGTTCCAGTTCCTGCCGACAGGTCAGCGCTATCGGCCATTCGCGCCGCCGGCGTGTTGCTGATGGCATCCTGCGAGAACGGCGTCTGCGGAACCTGCGAGTGCGGGTATCTGGAAGGACAGCCAATCCATCGCGATGCTGTGCTTTCAAACGCCGCCCGCAGCCATCGGTTTATCCCGTGCGTGTCGCGCGCGACGGGCGTTCTGAAACTCGACCTCTAAGAGTGGGGGGAGAGGTGAGTTCCAGGATCCGGACAGGAGGCCCAAACTTGTTGCGTGCCAAGTTATTTTGACCGCAAACGGCAATGAAGCAAGCTCGGGCGCGAGTTAGCGCTCAAGATTTAAGACCTTTCTTGCATACCCGGCACTGGCGACAGTTCCTCCAAGCAAATTGATCACGCCACCAGCTCTTTCGACGAGCTCGGCGTTGCTCTTGACCAACTCTGTCTTGGACAGCTTGATCGTGTCCTCCATGCCGATCCGAACGTGGCCGCCGAGCACAAACGCCTGGGCCAGCATCGGAAATGCACGACGACCGATCCCAAACCCGGTCCATATTGCATCTCGCGGGAGCATGCTCCGGGCAAAGAACATGGTCTCGGGCGTCGCAGCGAAGCCGTACTTAACACCCAGCACCAGGCTGGCCAGCGGCGGCCCGCGGAAGACGCCAGCCTCCAGGAAGTCGCGCAGAAGATTGATGTCGCCGGAATCGAACAGCTCGAATTCAGGCCGGACCCCGTTGTCGTAGATGATCTCGGACATCCGCTTCACATAGGGCGGCGTGTTGATGACGATTTCGTTTCCGAAGGTCATCGTGTTCAGGTCGAGCGTGCAGATTTCCGGCTTCAAGTCGACGATATGCTCGACTCGCCGCTCGGCGGTTACGAAGTTCGTTCGCGGACCGGCGATCTTCGGATCGTCCTCGCCAGGCTGGAACCGGCCTCCCGGCCCGGTGGTAATGTTGAGGATCACGTCATTGTTCTTGGCTCTGATCAGCCGCACCATCTCGCGGTAATGGTCCAGTTCCATCGACGGACGGCCATCGGCATGGCGAACATGGAGATGCAGGATCGCCGCGCCGGCATCAGCGGCTTCCAGGGCGGAGTTTGCAATCTCCTCGGGTGTCACCGGGAGATTCGCATTGTCTTCGGGACGCGTGAGACTTCCAGTGACCGCGCATGTGATGATTGTATCGGCCATGCTCAGTCCCCCACTATTGCCGTCGCCGCGATTTCGACCAGCATGTCCGGATCGATCAGAGCGCCCGCCTGCAGCATGGTCGTCGCCGGGCGCGCGACGGCAAAAGCGCGAGCATGGGCGTTGCCGACAGCTTCCCAGTCCTTCATGTCGCGCAGGAAGACTCGTGTCTCGACGACGTCGTCGAGAGTGGCACCGACTTCCTTCAGCGCATCGCCGATGCGACCGAACACAACCTCGGCCTGCTTTTCCGGATCGCCCTTGTGAAGGACACCCGTAGGCCCGCCTGCCGACGTGCCGGACACCACCACGAAATTGCCTGCACGGACGGCTCGGGAATAGCCGATTTTGGTACCCCACTCCGTGCCGACGTCTACGCGCTGCTTCATGCCTCCCTCCTCCTTGTCAGTCTGCCAGGCGTTTCAGCGCCCGATCGAATGTCTCGACGATCTCGTCGATATCGGCCTCGACCATGGCGGTCGAAAACGCCATCAGACCATTTCCGCCTATGATCACGCCCTCGTCGAACAGCGCCCGGGCCAGCGCCGCGACGCGTTTCGCGCCGTCGGCGGCTGCGACCGTCGATCGATAATCCGTCAGCGGCGCGCTTGTGAGATGGACCCGGCGGAGCGACCCCAGCCCGGTGACCTGGGCCTCGGCACCGTTGTTTGCAAAACACTCGCTGATCTGGCTGTCGAAGCGGGCACCGAGCCGATCGAGCCGGTCGAAGTCTTCCGGCGACAAAGACGTCAGTGCGGCGACGCCCGCCATCATTGACATAGGATTGGCGCTGAACGTGCCGCCGTGGGGCAGAGCCGGCGCGCCCTTCGACGGATCGAAAACCGACATCACGTCGGCCTTGCCGCCGACCGCGCCCACCGGGAAGCCTCCGCCGATGACCTTGCCGAGTGTGGTCAGGTCGGGATCGACGCCGAAGCGGCCCTGCGCCCCATTGTAGCCGAGGCGGAAGGTGATGACTTCGTCGAGAATGAGAACAGCGCCGAGATCGCGGGTGACCTGGCGCAGCATCTTGAGAAACGCCTCGCTGGCCGGAACCAGTCCGGCGCGGTTGGGCATCACGTCGACGAGAACGCCTGCCAGCGAGTTTCCGCTGGCGCGCAGTATCTTTTCGGACGCCTCGACATTGTTGAAGGGGATAACGACGACATCGTCGAGCACGCCGCGGGGGGTGCCTTTGGCGGTCGGCACCGATTCTGGTTCCTCGGCTTTGCCCCAGTTGGAGGGGTTTGCGTCCTGGCTTGTCTCCGCGGCATCATAAGTGCCGTGGTAAGCCCCCTCGCACTTGGCGATCTTCGGACGCTCCGTGAAAGCCCGCGCCGCCTTGATCGCGTTCATCACGGCTTCGGTGCCGGAGTTCGCGTAACGGAGCCGCTCGACCGACGGCAGCCTGTCACAAAGCATCTCCGAGAGCAGGATTTCCGACTCCGTCGCCATACCATAGCAAGTGCCGAGCGCAAGTTGCCGGGCCGCCGCCTCCATGATGCCGGGGTGGCCGTAACCGTGGATCAGCGAGGTGAAGTTGCCGTTGGCGTCGATTCGGACATTGCCGTCGACATCGACGATACGGCAGCCATCCCCACAAACTGCGTAGACCTGGTGCGGTTGCCGATAGACGGTCGTGCGCGTGTTGCCGCCGGGCATGACGGCTTTTGCGCGCTCATAGAGCACGGCGGATCTGGGGTTTTGAGGATCACGCATACTGGTACTCCTCTCGAGCCGATAGATCGATGCGCTCGCGGCGAAGGAGCGGCGAAGGATTGTCGAATTCCTGGGCGAACCGATGACCCGAATAGACCGCCGCGAAGATCGCGGCTGGCGCCTCGCAATCGCCGATCCGGCTTATGCCGGGACAGAGGCCATCGCCGGACGTCGATGAGACGAGATCATTATAAAGCGAGCTGTTCGGCAGCCGCGCGGTGACCAGGACGATGGCTTCGGCCGGCTGCTCGTGCGTCGCTCCGGTGCGCGCGTCGACGAAGCCGACCGTCTGGCCGTTCGTCCCGGTCAGTACCCGATGCGTGACCATGTTGACGCCGAGCTCGTGAAGACGTTTGGCCGTCCTGATGTTCTCGAGCGTATTGACGGTGAAGGCCGACACGTCGGCGGCAGGCGTGACCAGCGTAACCCGACACCCCGCCTGCGCGAGTTTCTCGGCGAGGACGGCACCCATGTAATAGTGGTCGTCGTCGTAGAGCACCACGTCACCCTGCGGGAGGCTTCCGCGCATGATATCGTCCGGTGTGAACACCGGCATCGCTTCGGAGAATGAAAGGGGCCGATGAGCGGCGCGGCCGACGCCATCGGCCCTCCACTTGGAGCCGGTGGCGAGAACGATGTGGTCGGCACCGAAGTCCTTGATATCGTCAGCAGACAGGTCCGAACCCATGTAGATGTCGACATTAGGCAGCTTGTGAAGCTGCGTGACGCGCCAGTCCCGGACCCGCTGCCATTCCGCGAGCCCCGGCAGCTTGCCTTCGAGAGTCACGCGACCGCCCAGATACGTTTCCCTTTCGGCCAAAGTTACTTTGTAGCCGCGCTGTCCGAGAGCCCGAGCGCATTCCAGGCCGGATGGTCCGGCCCCAACGACGAGTATGGAGGAATTCGAGGTCTTTGCCGCGATCTTCTCCGGGTGCCAGCCCCGCCGCCACTCCTCGCCCATCGTCGGGTTTTGGGTGCAGCGCAGGTTTGTCATGGCGAAATGGCTCGACACACATATGTTGCAGCCGATGCATTCACGGATGTCTTCGTACCTGCCTTCTTCGATCTTCTTTGGAAGAAACGGATCGGCGATCGAGGGCCGTGCCGCGCCGATCATGTCGAGGACGCCGCGCCGGATAAGCCCGGCCATGGTATCAGGCGAGGTAAAGCGCCCGACCCCGACGACCGGCCTGGTGGTCACCGACTTGATTCCGACCATGAACGGCTCGTGGTCGTTTTCCTTGGCAAAGCGCGAGGTCGGCGAGTCGTCCGCCCACGTGCCGACGACGAGGTCCCAGAGGTCAGGCAACTCGGCGAGAAGACCGATCGCTTCGATGCCTTCGTCGGCGGCGCGGAGCCCCTCTGCGCCGAAGAGTTCGTCGATGATAAGGCGGACACTGACGGCACAGGCGTCGCCGCCCCCCTCACGCGTGACCTCGATTAGTTCCTTCAAGAGCCGGACGCGGTTTTTCAGAGAGCCGCCGTACTCATCGGTGCGCTGGTTGCGGGGCGAGATGAACTGGAAGGCGATGGTCGAAAAATTGCCGTCGACGTTCAGGACGTCGAACCCTGCTTTCCTCGCCCGGACTGCGGCGGCTTTCCACCAGCCGAGCAATGCCTTGATGTCGGCTTTGTCCATGGCGCGGACCTGGACCGGGTGATAACCGCTCACGGGGCGATCCATCGGACCTAGCGGCACTTCGCGCGTCAACCTGTTGCCGTTGTAGTAGGCGGGATAGGCAAGCTGCACGCCGGCCAGCGCATCGTGCTCGTGAACTGCTTCCACCATGCGGGCAAGTGGCGGGATGTCGCCGTCGTCCCAAAGCATTTGCAGCACTTCAGGCATGAGGTCGCCTGTGGGATGCACGGAACAGTGTTCCGTGTTGATCACAGCCCAGCCCCCTTCGGCCTTAACGCCTCGCATTACGGCATGCGCTTGCGGACGCAGGTTTCCCATGCCGTTGCAATGGGGCGTCTGGTAGAACCGATTTCGGGCCGTTACAGGGCCGAGCTTGACTGGCTCGAACAATATGTCGAAACGAGGATCGCGCATGGTCGCACCTGTTGATGGCCTCCCTTTTGGGAGGCCGTTTGACGCGATTGCCGGGTCAGGCGCGGATCTTGATCCAGGTCGCTTTGAGTTCTGTGTATTTCTCAATGGCGTGCAGCGACTTGTCGCGACCGAAGCCTGACTGCTTGTAGCCGCCGAACGGCATGGTGATGTTACTCTCGTCGAAATTGTTCACCCAGACCGAGCCGGCGCGAAGGCGGCGGGCGGTCGACAGCGCAGTGTCGATGTTGTCTGTCCATACCGCGGCGGCAAGACCATAGATCGTGTCATTGGCGATTCGAACCGCCTCTTCGGCATCCTTGAAGATGATCGTCGACAGCACTGGCCCGAAGATTTCCTCCTGAGCGATCCGCATGTTGTTGTCGACGTTGTCGAAAACGGTCGGCTCAACGAAATAGCCGCCGGACTCCGTGCGAACCTGCTTGCCGCCGGACTTCAGACGCGCGCCTTCCTTGGAGCCGATGTCGATATATTCGAGAACCCGGTCCATCTGGGTCTTGCTGACGATGGCACCCAGCTTGGTGCCGGCATCGAGCGGATCGCCCGGCTGAAGGGTGTTGCCGACGGCGATCACCTTTTCCAGGAACTCATCCTTGATGCGCGCGTCCACGAGAAGTCGGGACCCGGCATTGCAGACCTCGCCTTGGTTGAAGAAGATGCCGAACGCCGCTGCGGTCGCCGCCTCATCGAGGTTGCCGCAATCGGCCATGACGATATGCGGGGTCTTGCCACCACATTCCAGCGCCACCCGCTTCATGTTCGACTTCGCCGAATAAGTCATGAAGAGCTTTCCGACTTCCGTCGACCCGGTGAAGGTCACGCAATCGACGTCCATGTGCATGCCGAGCGCCATGCCCGCAGTTTCGCCAAGTCCCGTGACGACATTGAAGACGCCGTCGGGAATACCGGCTTCGGCCGCCATCTCGGCCAGGCGGATCGCCGACAGCGGCGACTGTTCCGCAGGCTTGAGGATCAGTGAGTTGCCCGCGGCGAGCGCAGGTCCGATCTTCCAGCAGGCCATCAGGAGCGGGAAGTTCCACGGCACGACGGCGGCGACCACGCCGACCGGCTCGCGTGTAATCATGCCGAGCGCGCCGTCCCCGGTCGGCGCGATCTCGTCGTAAATCTTGTCGATGGCTTCGGCATACCAGAGGATGGTGTTGGCCGAACCGGGCACATCGATGGAACGGGCGTCGGAAATCGGCTTGCCCATGTTGAGCGTCTCGAGCAGCGCGAGTTCGTCCGCATGCTTGAGCATCAGTTCGCCGAAGCGCTGGAGGATTTTCTTGCGCTCCGCGGGAGAACGACGCGACCAGACACCGCTGTCGAACGCGCGGCTTGCCGATTTCACTGCAAGGTCGACGTCGGCCTGGTCGCAGGAAGCCACCCCGGTCAGGGTCTTGCCAGTCGCCGGATTGATGGCGTCGAATTGCTTCCCGGATATCGCTTCGACGAACTTGCCATCGATGAAAGACTGCCCGCGGGGCTTGATTTCGGTGGCGGCCTGCTTCCAGTCGACTGTCGCGTTCATGTTTCCCTCGTTCTCAATTATCGAGACATTGTTTCAGTTATCGATATCGAATACTTGCTGGTGCATCGCGCTTTGTCAACACTTTTCAACACGAAAATCTTGCGATCCCGGGCGGCCGCAGACGCGCGAAACCACCGCCCGGCGCAAGTCTCCGGCGGCGGTCGACGATCGCGATTTTTGCTGTGTCAGGTATCGGCCGTCAGCGCCTCACGCATCTTGCGCTCGAGCATTTTCGACAGCCGCTCGGACATCCGGCGGACCAGATCGATGATCTTTTCGCGGTCTACCTCGAACAACGCGCGCGTCGTGCCAGTGACGCAGAGGCTTTGCAGAACGCGCTGACCCGGAACGATAATGGGTGCGGCAATGGCACCGAAGCCTTCGACGTCCTCGCTTACGCAGAAGGCGACCCCAGTGTCGCGGACGTCCTGAAGTTCGGCAATCAGTTCGCCAACATCGGTCTTGGTGTGGCTGGTGAATTTCGTCAGGGGCTTGCTGAGAGCTTCTTCGATGAAGGCGGGAGGCTGGTAGGCGAGGATCGCCTTGGCCGAGGCCCCTGCATGCAGAGGGATTTCATGGCCCGGAATGATGTAGGCGCGAAGCTGGTTGTTCGGCGCGACCATTTCCATACTCCGGACCGAGAAGCCTGCCAGGCGGGCGACGAAACACGCCTGTCCGGTTTCCGCGGTCATCTCGTTGAGCGTCGGCAACGCGGCCGAGATGAACCAGTTGTCGTCGGCACTTGAGAACAGGATGCGCGACAGACGTTTTCCGATCCGGCAGGTCGCCGCGGGAGGCGCTGTGACCTCCACCAGCCCGACGTCGGCGAGGCTGCGGATCAGCCTATAGGCCGACGCCTTGGGTAGCTCCAGCATTTCCCCGACGATCGCAGGCGACACGCCGTTCGGAAATCCCGCGATGATCTCGAGGATTCTGGCATAGCGTTCCAAGGGCTTTTCAGTAGATGCCTTGGCAGTGGAATCGGGCATGTGAAGCAACTTGGTTATTCCCTCGCGATTCTGCGATCATGCCAGTCGAAGTAGCGCATTGCCATAGGCACGAACCACGGATTTCCCCGGTAGAACGGGAATGTCGGGAATCGGTCGGTATCGAAGACCGACCTCGTGTCGCCGCGCTCGAGGATGCGATTGGCGAGCAACATGCCGAAATGCGTTCCGATCGGGATTCCGGCGAAATTGTAGCCGAGCGCGAAATGCACGTTCGCTTCCCTTCCGATATGCGGCATGAAGTCGAACGTCCCCGCACAGAAGCCTGTCCATGCTCGACTGAGCCGGACACCTTTCAGATCAGGAAGGATGCCGACGAGCCGTTCGTGAAGCGGGGCGGCGAGCGGCAGCGCTGAGGTGCTTTTCGTTCCGGTCATTCCGCCGAACAGGATACGGCTGGAATCTGGAGCGGGTCGGATAAAATCGATGTTCACCTTCGTATCGAGATAGGTCCGGCGCTTCGGCAGAACGCGCTCGATGAGGTCTTCGGGAAGAACTTCCGTCGCCAGGATGAAGCCGCTGAAAGGGATGACCCGGCGCGCATACCATTTGAGGTCCGCGCTCGTATATCCGTTCGTGGTGATCACCACATGTCCGGCCACGATATCGCCGGCCGACGTCCGGACGGAATGCTTGTCGCCCTGCCGCTCGATGGCGTTGACAGTCGTCCGGCCGTAGAAGCGAACCCCCGCAGTCTTGGCGCGGTCGACCAAGCCCTTGTGGTACAGACCGGGATGGATCGAACCGAGGTCCGGGATGACGGCGCCGCCGTGATAGCGGTCCGATGCGATTTCCGAGCGGACGTCCTTCGGCTGCACCATCTGGTATTCGAAGCCGAGCGCCTGACGCATATCCTCGAGGTCATCGACAAGTCCGCGCAGATGAGCTTCCGAATTCGCGCCGATGAAGCGGCCGCAGGTGCGATGGAAGCACTCGATCTGTTCCTCGCGGACGAAGCTCTCGACGCCTTTCAGCGCCCGGTCCAGTTCCCTGTAGACCCCAAGGGCATGCTCGCGTCCGGAACGTTTGGTGAGCCATCCCACCGAGCGCTTGAGCGTTCGGCCGATGAAGCCCGCGTTGCGCCTGGCCGCGCCTTCGCCGATCCGTTGCGAGTCAAGGACAACGACGTCGAGACCGGACCGCGCCAGGTGGATCGCCGCCACGATGCCCGTGATGCCCGCGCCAACAACGACGACGTCGGCCTTCGCCGGGAGGTACCCGCTCGCCGCGCCGTCGGTGTCCTCCGGCATCGCCGCCGTCCACCAGTAGGGTTCCTCGCGGAAGTCCGGCGCGAATATGTCCCGTCGCGCCCGCTCTCCATCGATCCGGTTGAGAGCTGGAACATTCATTGGTCTTACCTTCTCTTGCTTGAAAAATGCAGCACTGCCAGCAGGATTCCGGTCAGCACGACCATGAGGCCGGCCGCTGCGATGATGGTGGGATCGAGTTGCTCGCGCAGTCCGGTGAACATCTGCTTGGGGAGCGTGCGCTGGTCGGGTCCGGCGATGAACAGCACCATCACGACCTCGTCGAACGACGCCGCGAAGGCGAAGACCGCACCCGCGGCAACACCCGGCGAGATGATCGGCAGCATCACCGTCCGGAAGGCCATGACCTTGCCTGCTCCGAGGTTGGCGGCCGCCTGCATCAATTTGAAGTCGAACCGTGTCAGCGTGGCGGTCACCGTGACCACGACGAACGGCGTCGCCAGAACGGTGTGGGCGAAGATGACGCCGAGGTAGCTGTAGTTGAGCCCCACTGGCGAGAAGCAGATGAATATGCCGAGACCCAGGACGACGACCGGGACGACCATGGGAGAGATCGCCAGCGCCATGACGGTGTTGCGGTAGGGAAAGCGAGGATTGACCAGGGCGATGGCGGCCAGAGTTCCCAGCGCCGTCGCAAGCAACATCGTCAGGGTCGCGATGATCAGACTGTTGACGATGGCCGATCGCCACAGCGGGGAAGACAGCAATTGCTCGAACCAACGCCAGGAGAAGCCTCCGAGAGGGTAGCGGAACCACGGCTCGGCGTTGAAAGCGATCGGAAGCGCGGCAGCCAATGGAAAGATCAACAGGGCGAGCACGACGACGGTGAAGCCGTAGAGCGGAAGTTTGATGACGAGAGGAAGGTCCGAATAGGTCTTCTGGGTCATGATCACTTCCGTTCCGACGAGTGTCTGGAGATCAGTCGCGCGAACGGCATCGCGCAAATGCCGGCACCCAACACCAGCAGCGTGCTGAGCGCGGAAGCAAGCCCCCAGTTCAGTTCCTCATTGGTGAACCGGGCGATGAAGAAGCTGATCATCTGGTCTGAGGAACCGCCGACGAGCGCGGGCGTCAAGTAGAAGCCGAGGCAGAGGACGAAAGTCAGCAGTCCGCCTGCGGCGATGCCGGGGATGGCCTGCGGGAAATAGACGTTGAAATGTGCCTGGAGCGGCCCCGCTCCAAGGCTCCGCGCCGCGCGGACGTGGCTTGCCGGGATGGCCTGCATGACGCCGAGCATAGGAAGCACGGTGAAGGGCAGCTGAATCTGGAACATGACCAGGATCGTCGCGGTTCGGGTGTAGAGCCAGGTGACCGGCTCCGTCACTGCGCCAAGGCCTGTCAGGACGCCGTTCAAGACCCCGTTGGTCTGCAGGACGACGATCCAGGACATCGTCCTGACAAGGAGCGACGTCCAGAACGGCAGCAGGATGCAGAAAAGCATCAGGCCGCCGATCCAGCCCCGGGAACTGGCGATGACGTAGGCGAGCGGATAGCCGACAACGAGGGTCAGAGCGGTGACGACGAGGCTAATGGCGATCGTCCGCAAATAGAAGAGGCGGAAATCGTAGCCCACCTCTTTCGACGCCAAACCGTCCTTGTCGATCTTGGTCTGAAATCCAGCCGCCCATTTCAGATAGAAGGTGCTGTATGGATTGCCGTGATCCTTGACGATACTCCAGAACCCCGCCCCCCCGAACGCGGGATCGGCTTTGATAAGCGTCTGCCATGCCGCCTCGGCGTCGAGGTCGGTGGACGCGCGAGCAACCCGGGACGCTTTCTGGAGGACACTCATGCCCCGGTCGAGCTGATAGCCCACGCGCCGTCCGAGGGACCTCAGAGAGCCGCGCTGGTCCGCTTCGCCGATCTCACGCAGAAAGACGGCATAGGTTTCCACAGGTGGTTGGCGGTCGCCCTGCCAATCGCGAAGGGCCGCCACCGTCCGCGGCAGGTTGTCGGCGATCTCCCGGTCGGAGATCGCCGTATGGAAAATGAGAAGCAGAGGAAGCAGAAGGAAGCACGTGAGGAAGACAAGCAGGGGCACGGCTGGCAAGGCCGCCCGCACCGCCGCCCGTCTGTTGGCACGGCTGACCTGTTTGACGCGGCCGGAGTCCACCGTTTCACGACCTGGTACGTCCGCGTTGGCGGAAAGCATCACCATCCCCGGAACCTGCCTGTCTTCGGCCGCGACATCAATCATTCCTTCCTCACAGCCTATTGGGCAACCCAGGACGCGAAGCGGGCATTGAGCGCCTCGCCATTCGTGCCCCAGAAGGCACCGTCCTGCGCCAGAGCGCCGTCGCTGTTCGACGGGGCCGACGGCAGGCCATCAAGCACCGCCTTGTCGACGAGCGCGCTTGCGGCTTCGACGGTCGGACCATAGGCGATGTATTTGCTCAGCTCCGCGTTGACCTCGGGCTTGATGCTGTAGGTCACGAAGTCCTTGGCCAATTTGAGTTCCTTGACCCCGACCGGAACGACCCACATGTCGAAACCGCGAATCTGGTTCTTCCAGGCGATCCCCAGGTCGGCGTTCTCCTTGCTGTTGGCGTCGGCGATGCGGCCGTTCCAGGCCACCGCCATCTTGACCTCGCCGGACTTCAGCAGCTGCGCAGGCTGCGCGCCCGCTTCCCACCAGACGATGTCACCCTTGATCGCATCGAGCTTCTTGAAAGCACGGTCGACGCCTTCAGGCGTCTCTAGGGTCTTGTAGACATCGCCCGGAGCCACGCCGTCAGCCAGCAAGGCGATCTCCAGAGTGTCGACCGGGCTCTTGCGGAAGGCGCGCTTGCCCGGGAACGTCTTCGTGTCGAATATGTCGACGAGCGAGGTCGGGGTGGTCGAGAAGACGTCCTTCTGGAAAGCCAGGATCGTCGCATAGGTGCTCGTGCCGACGGCACACTCGGTCAGCGCGCCATCGACGAGGCCGGCATTCTTGTAGGCGGCGTCCTCGCCGATGCGTTCAAGCAGGCCCTGGTCGCAGGCGGCCGCCGCCGTCTGCGGGTCCATGTCGACCACGTCCCAGACGACATTGCCGCTATCGACCATCGCGCGGAGCTTTGCGAGCTCGCCGCTCCAGGAATCCTGCTTCACGGTCGTTCCGGTAGCCTTGGCAAAGCCGTCGAAGAATACCTTGGTTTGGGCCTCCTGCAGCGCTCCTCCCCAGGAGACGATCTTCAGCTCGGCTGAAAGCGCGGAGCTACCGACACCCAAGACCAGAGATAAAGCAAGACCCAGGCATGCACTATTGCGATATGGCATCGACATTACACGTTCCTCTCTTAGCTATTGTTCTGCGTGTCTTGGATCGAGTACCCGGGCTTGCTCGGCGTCCCACGCCAGGAAGACCGGTGCACCGAGTTCCGTGCTTGTGAAGAGTGCGCCAGGGCTGCTCTTCGTCACGATCCGCACCCCGTCCGACAGCTCGACATGGATGCGAATTTGGTCGCCGTAGTAGACGACATCGCAGACATGGCCCGTGACCACGTCCGGCATGTCGCCGCTGGCAAATCTTATGTTCTCAGGGCGGACGGCGATCGTCGCCGCGCCGCCGACCCGGGCGTGTTCGGTCCTCGTCGCGGAAATGAGGTGGCCTCCTGCGAGGCGGGCGCGGACGACATCCCCGTCGATGGCTTCGACCGTCGCATAGAGACAGTTGTTGTCGCCGACGAAGGACGCCACGAAGCGGTTTGCGGGTGCTGCGTAGATGTCATGCGCATTGCCGATCTGCTGGATTTTTCCGTCGTTGAAGATCGCAATCCGGTCGGACATCGTGAGCGCCTCGGATTGGTCGTGGGTCACATACACCACGGTCAGGTCGAGCTTGTCGGCGATGTGGCGGATTTCAAGCTGGAGGTCTTCACGAAGCTTCTTGTCGAGAGCGCCTAACGGCTCGTCCATCAGGACGAGCCGGGGTTCAAACACCAAGGCCCTCGCCAGCGCGACGCGCTGCTGTTGCCCGCCGGACAGTGCCGCCGGCTTGCGGTCGATGAACTGCTCAAGCTGCACCATCGCGAGTGCGTCCCGCACCCGGCGGTTCAATTCAGCCTTGGGGACACCGCGGACGCGTAGCGAATAGCCGACATTTTCCGCGACCGTCATATGTGGAAACAAAGCGTATGATTGAAACACCATGCCGATGTCGCGCTTTTCCGGCGGCCGGTTCTGTATGGCCTCGCCGTCAAAGTCGATCGAACCGCTGGTCGGAAACTCGAAGCCCGCCAACATCATCAGGGTGGTGGTCTTGCCCGAACCGGAAGGCCCAAGCAGCGTCAGGAATTCACCTTTCTCGATGTCGAGGTCGAGATCGCGGACTATGTAGGTATCGCCGTCATAGGATTTTGACACGCCACGGAGGCGGATATGCCCCTTCGGTTGCTGGACCACAGTTTTTTGCATTCTTGTTCCTCTGTCTCAGTTATCGAGACTTATTATTGGATATTGAGAATGATATCTCGAAGTGATGTATTGTCAACTTGTTTTGCAGAAGGTCTGAACAAGGCTTCGAGTTAACGTCAGCCTGTCGTGGCAACTTCATCTGCCACCGCATCGGCGGCACAGCGTGCAAAATTGGTACGAGTGTTGACGCCCGGCACTATCCAGGGTCAGGCCATTTTCTCGCGGTTCGTTGAGAGGGAACGGTCGTCAAATGAGGCCTGCTCAGAGTGTCGCTGGATCAAATTTGGCTAGTGGCTGCAAGCCGTTGACCATTGAAACTAAATATCGATGCAAGGACTTCACAAGTGGCGGTGCTGCCCACACGATGGCGTCATCGATGTGTGTGCGAGATCGACTGTTTCATCACGCAGCGCTTTCGCCGCGGCGTCAAAAGATTCGATCAGAAGACGGATTTCGACAAAGGGGAACTCCGCGTTGAACGCGCTTAGGACGCGGCTTAATAGCGTTGGCAGTCGAAGGGCTCTGTAAAGCCAGTTCACCGGCACGCACGCGCGTGCCGGAATAAGCCAAACACTGCGCTGGTACGTTTCCGCGATCAATCTTGAGGGACTTGTCGAGACGGTTGGCTGGATCAACGGTAAACTGGGGCGCATTGATGCCTCTCGCGTATCGAAAGCAATTCAAGCCCGGCGGCAACGGTGATTTTCGCATGCGCCGATTAACAACATCTGCTCTTACGTCGAGGCACACCATGCCAGCCAAAGTCGTGACTTATCCGCCGGCGGCGAGGATCTTCTCCGACAGGAGTTGTGCGGCGCTGAAGGATTCCTCGATCCGGCCGAGCGCTTGCGTGGGGACCGCGACGGGTACGAGACCGATCCGCCCGCACACGCGGCGCTTTCGCCGCGGCATCGAATTGAACGCGCCTTGTCTGCCAGGATTCACGCACCGTTCTTCAGTGGAGGCATGGGCGGCAGCGTGAACCGCGCCGGGTTTGCCGGAGACCGTTTGGTTTAAGTTATGCGGCCATGGCTGGTACGTCCAGCATGGCGTAGT
>NZ_JAKGBU010000064.1 GCF_021555155.1 Rhizobium alarense | reverse complement strand
GGGCGCCCGCCGCCAGATAGTCCGGCCCGCCGCCGCCCGCCCCGCCGCGATAGCGGATCGACAGGCCGCGCTCGTCGCCGACGATCGCGAGATCGAGCGCCGGATGGCTGAGAACAAGGTCGAAGGGGGCGCCCGGCGCCGCAAGCGAAAAGCAGATCTCGGCCGCGCCGCCGGGGAGCGCCACCGGTTCGCCGGCGGCAAGGCGGCGATCGTCGACGAGACGGCTGCGGAGCGTTTCCACCCCGGCGACCGGCGGCGTCAGCAGCATGCCGCCGGACAGCACCAGGTTGCGCGGCAGCGTCATCGCGCTTGGAAAATCGATCTCGGGCGAGGCATCGGCCCAGTTCGCCAGCCAGCCGATACCGACCGCCGCACCGCCGTCATCGAACGCCTGGAAGGCGTAGTTGTCGGTGCCGAAGTCGAGCTCCTGGTCGAATTCCCGGGTGAAGCGGCGCCCGTCGAACCAGCCCACCTCGGCGATCGTGATGTTCTTGCGGGTCGTGCGCGGGCATTCGGAATGCATGAGGCCGAAGATCAGCACCCAGCGCGTCGCAGGATCGTGGACCGGCCCGCCGAGCGGCAGCATGCAGGGGCATTCGATGGCGGAGGTCTTCAGCCGCTTCTCGACGAGCAGCTTGTCGAGAAAGGTCCAGCCGGAAGCGGCCGTCGGATCCTCCGTCTCGTAGAGCAGGATCACCCCGCCCTCGCTGCTCTGGCTGCCGAGCAGCATCTTCCAGCGACCATCGGGGCCCCGGAAGACGTACGGGTCGCGGAAATCCAGCGTCAGGCCCTGGCCGGCCGGCCGCTCGGGCAGGATCACCTCCGCCTGGCCGGCCATGATGAGGTCGCGCGAGGTGGCGGTGAGCTGGAGCTGGACCTCGGGCAGGCGGTCGGCGACCTGCTCGGTGAAGAAGACCCGGATGCCGGGACCATCCGGCTGGGGAATGGCGGAGCCGGAATAGGCGCCGCCGCGCTTGTCCGGCCGTGTCGTCAGCTCTTCGGAGGGGAACAGGAAGATCGGCAGGTGCCGCCAGCGCAGGTAGTCGTCCGAGACGGCATGTCCCCAGTGCATCGTGTTCCAGCGCAGGCCGTGCGAATAGTGCTGGTAGAAGAGATGCGGACGGCCGTGGAAGCGGCCGAAGCCGTTCGGATCGTTCATCCAGCCGAACGGCGGGCGGAAATGGTAACTGTCCGGCAGCACCGGCGGCGCGTTGCTCGGATTGGTGTGGACGACGTGGATGCCCTTTTCGAGCACATCGTCCGCGGCGAACCAGTACAGCACCGACACCGCAGTCGTTTCGGGGTCGTACTCGAAATCGACGAGGCCGCCGCCGAAGACGTGATAGATGCGGAAACTGTATTCCTCGGCATTTGCCGCCGTGACGTCGGCGAACTTGCCGTTGGCATTGGCGAGCGACAGCATGCCGAGCTCGCCGGGAACGACCGCCTTCAGCCAGATATGCAGCGTGACATTGACCGGCAGGTCGACGCGCAGGCGTCTCACGGGACGAGCGTCGGCGGGGCGGGGCGCGGCATCGTGCATGGAAGTCTCCTGTCCGTTTGTTCTCAACGCAACTAGGGCCGTCCGACGCCCTGTAAAGCCCCGATACGGCCATCTGACGGCAGGCAGCGACGCGGCGCCACCGTCATCAGACTGTCACCGCTTCTTCATTCGCCTGTTATCCGCCCGACCTATCCGCATCCGCAGCCCATCGGACCAGGAGCGATTCGCATGCGATTGACCATTCCGATCCTCGCGCTTCTCGCGGGACTGCTGCCATTGGCATCTGCCGCCGCCCCAGGCATCGACCGGGCGGACCAGATCCGCGCCCGCCTCCATGACGCGAACCACTGGCGGGGCCACGTGATGGTCGTCGCCCACCGCGCCGGCTGGAAGGAAAACGGACGCCCGGTGCGCGCGGAAAATTCCAGGGCGGCCATCGACAATGCCGCGGCGCTCGGCGTCGAGATCGTCGAGCTCGACGTGCGCCGCTCGGCGGACGGCGCGCTCGTCGTGATGCACGACCATACGCTCGACCGCACCACGACCTGCCGCGGCGCGGTGGCCGACTATACGCTCGCCAGGCTCCGGACCTGCCGGCTCGTCGTCGAGGGCACGGGCGAGGTGACGGCGGAGGTCGTGCCGACGCTCGCTGAAATGCTCGGTGCCGCGAAGGGGCGCGTCTTCGTCAACATCGACAACAAGCTGGAGCCGCAAGACCTGCCGGCAATCGCCGCCGAGGCGCGGGCGATCGGCATGGCCGACGGCATCCTGATCAAGAACGCGGTCTGGAATGCCGACCGTGTCGCGCTGACCCGCACCGTCGTCGCCTCGGTCGGCAGCGATGTGTCCTTCATGCCGATCATCGCCGACGATGCGGTTCGCGACGTCCGCTTCATGGCGACGACGGCGCAGGCTTTCGCAGCGCCCGCAGCCGAACTCATCACCTGGCGCAGGGATGCGCGGCTTCCGGTGACGACGGACGGCGGACCGCTCTTTTCCGCCAAGGCCCGGGCGGCGGCGATCCGCGGCAACTGGCACATGTGGGTAAACACCTACCCGATCACCAATCGGCCCGACGGCATGGTCGCGGGCGGACGCGGCGACGGCGTCGCCTTCGTCTCGCACCGGCCCGACGAGGTCTTCGGCTTCTGGATCGACCGCGGCGCGACGATCATCCAGACCGACGAGCCGAAGGCGCTGCTGCACTGGCTCGACGGCGAAGGCTATCGCACGCCCTACGACGACCTGACGAACTGACGCCGGACGCTCACGGCATCGTGTCTGGCTTTCGTTCCGGCCCGGACCGATAAGGCGGGACGTCTCGGAGCTTGTCCATGGCCGTCTTCGGCATCAGCGAACCGGTGGTCCGCGTCCTGGCCTTCGGCGCCATCTTCCTCGGTCTCGCGCTGCTCGAGATCCTGCATCCGCGCCTCGAACGCCCGGAGATGCAGGCGGCGCTGAAAGCCCGGCGCTGGGTCACGAACCTCGCGCTCCTCGTCGCCTCGTCGCTCCTGCTGCGCGTCGTCTTCCCGCTTGCCGCGGTCGGCACGGCGCTCTGGGCCGAGGCCCGCGGCCTCGGCCTCCTTCCGGCGATCGGGCTCGACGGCGTCGTGGCCGGCGTCATCGCCTTTCTGGTCCTCGATTTCGCGATCTGGCTGGAGCACGTGGCGAGCCACCGCTTTGCGCTGCTCTGGCGCTTTCACCGGATGCACCATGCCGACAACGGCTTCGACCTGACGACGGCGCTCCGCTTCCATCCCGGCGAGATCCTGCTGTCCATGCTCTGGAAAGCCGCGATCGTGATCGCGCTCGGGGCGCCGCCCCTCGCCGTGCTGATCTTCGAGATCGTTCTCAACGGCGCGGCGATGTTCAACCATGCGAACATTCGCCTCCCGCCGCGACTCGACGCCGTGCTGCGCCGCGTCGTCGTCACCCCGGACATGCACCGCGTGCATCATTCCATGGTGCCGCGGGAAACGCATTCCAACTTCGGCTTCAGCCTGTCCGTCTGGGACCGGCTGTTCTCGACCTATGTGGCGCAGCCCGAGCGGGGCCACGAGGGCATGGAGATCGGCCTGCCCGCCTATCGCGGCACACAGACCTCGGGCTTCTGGTGGGCGCTGACCCTGCCCTTCCGGCGTCAGTAGATGCCGTTCGGAAAATAGCGGAGGTAGATTTCCGCGAGCCGGCCGTTGCGCGACAGCGCCAGAAGCGCGTGATCGATCGCTTCGACCAGGACCTTGTCCTCCTTGCGCAGCATGACCGTCAGCCCTTCGCCGAGGAAGGCCTCCGAGAAATAGGGGCCGTCGAACAGCCGGCAGCACCCGGCGGCATCCGCGCTCGCCGCCCAGAAGGACAATTGCATGCCGCTGCCGAAGACCGCCTCGATACGGCGCGCCTTCAGTGCGGCGAATGCCGCGGGCGCCGACGGAAAGGGCACGGCCTGAAGCTCCGGAAAATAGGCGCGCAACATGGCCTCGTGCGCGGTGCGCGCGACCACGCCGACAGGCTTCTTCGCAAGCGCCGCCGCCCGGCCTTCCGGCACGCCGTTCCGCCGGACGACGAACCGCGCAGGAAGCTGCATGAAGGGCCGGGAGAAGGCGAACCGGCGCCGCAGGTCGACCGACACGGCCATGCCGGCCAGAACCGCCTCACCCTCCTTGCGTTCCAGCGCCGCGGTGAGGTCCGCAAAGGCGATGGCCTGGACCTGGCACCGGTCGGCAATGTCGAGTTCGCCGCAAATCGCGCGCGCGAGATCGATATGGAAGCCGGTCAGCTTGCTGTTCTGGTCGATGAAGTTGAAGGGCGGGAAATCGACCGTGGTGAGGAAGCGCAGACGGGTGATGCCCGTCATGTCCGGCCGCGCGATGCGCTCGCGGCTGTCGAACGGCAGGGGAAAGATCGCCGACGACGCGTCCTGCGCCCGCGCGATGCCGATCAGCGCCAGAAAGAAAATCACGCAGGCCGCGATGCGCCCATAGAATTCTGGGGATGTCGCCGTTGAATTCTTCATTATCATCAACTAGGGGTTTAACGGGGTGGCGTTCGAAAACGGACGGCGGGGCGGCATGCGCGTGGCAGACTATCCCGGCACGGACCATTTGGCTACCGGCACGCGCAGCGATGCCGCCGACGGCGACCGAGCCGCGACGGAAGCCGCCGGAGGCGAAGCGCGGATGCCGTCCGGCACGGTGCAGGACGCGCCGGTCCCGCCCGACCTTTTCGACGAGGCCCGCTTCTTTCGCCGGCTCGGCCTCTCCAAGCCGACGATCGCGCGGCACGCGGCCGCGGCGATGCGCAATGCGACGACGATCGAGACGGAACTGATCGTCAGCGGAAACCTGGAGCCCGACACCTACTACGAAGCGCTGGCCGAAATTCTGGACCTGCCCTTCCTGGCGGACCTGCCGGCCGAGCGGGTGGCGGACAGCGAAGGCTGCGACGTGAACCTCATCCGCCCGACGATGATCCGGCTCAACTTCACGTCGCGCCCGCCGATCTTCGCGGCAATCCCGACCGCGCGGGGGCTTTCCGCCATGCGGCAAAAGCTCGTGGAGACGCCGGCGCTGCGCGACAGCCTCGTGGTGACGACGCCGGCGGCGCTGCGGCGAGCCCTCTGGACGGCGGGGCGCCAGAAGCGGCTGGAGCGGACAACGAATGCGCTGTTCGAGAAGGCGCCCGCCTACAGCGCCCGCCTCACGCTCTGGGGCCGCCAGGGCTTCCATGTCGGCCTTGCGCTCTGTCTGCTGCTGACCTTTCTCGTGCTGCGACCGATGGAGACCCTGCTCGCGCTGCACGTGGTGCCGACGCTGCTGTTCTTCGCGGCGCTCGTGCTGCGCGTGGCGGCGGTCTTTGCGGTGCCGGCTGCCAGGCAGCTCTACCGCCCCGGACAGGACGACACGCCGCGGCCGGTCTATACGGTGCTCGTGCCGCTCTACCGGGAAGCGGCGATGGTGCCGCAGCTTCTCGCCGCCCTCGACCGTCTCGCCTGGCCCCGCTCGCGCCTCGACATCAAGCTCGTCTGCGAGGCGGACGACACCGAGACCATCGACGCCCTGCGTGCCCGACGGCCGGGCCCGGAATACGAGATCGTGGAGGTGCCGCCCGGCGCGCCGCGCACAAAACCGAAAGCGCTCTGCTATGCGCTCTGCGCAGCGCGCGGCGCCTATCTCGTCATCTTCGACGCCGAGGACCGGCCGGACCCCTGGCAGCTCGAAGAGGCCTGGAGCCGCTTTCGCAAGGCGCCGCCGACGCTTGCCTGCCTGCAGGCGCCCCTCATCGTCAGCAACGGCGCACAGTCCTGGCTGAGCGCGCTCTTCGCGCTGGAATATGCCGCGCTGTTCCGCGGCCTGCTGCCGCTGTTGGCGGCGCTCCGCCTCCCGATGCCGCTCGGCGGCACGTCGAACCACTTCCGCATGGACGCCTTGCGGCGGGCAGGCGGTTGGGACCCCTACAACGTGACCGAGGACGCCGACATCGGCCTGAGGCTGCACCGTCTCGGATACCGCTGCGGCGTGCTGACGCGGCCCACGCTGGAATCCGCCCCCACCGAGGTCGGAACCTGGCTCGCGCAGCGCACCCGCTGGTTCAAGGGCTGGCTGCAGACCTGGCTGGTGCTGATGCGCCATCCCCTGAGACTGATGCGCGACCTCGGCCCCGTCTCCTTCCTGCTGTTCCACGTGCTGATCGGCGGCATGCTGGTCTCATCGCTCTGTCATCCGCTGCTGCTCGGTTTCGTGGCCGCCACGGGCTGGCGGATGATGACGCTCGGCACTTTCTCCGTCGGGCCCCTTGCGCTTGCGCTCTTCGTCATCGACACGATCAACATCTTCGGCAGCTATGCCGTCTTCGTGGCGCTGGGAATCGCGGCGATGAGGCCGCGCGAACGGCCGGCGGCCGTGCTGCGGCTCCTGCATCTGCCGGTCTACTGGATGCTCGTCGCGCTCGCCGCATGGCGGGCCGTCGAGGAACTGCAAAGCCGGCCCTTCGCCTGGAACAAGACGCCGCATCAGCCGGAAGGTGTCCTGCCGGCGAGGATCGGCGGCGCGCTCGCCGCCTGGCCGCGACGGCTTGCGGGCCGGCCGGCGAGGCCCGCGGCGGCCGGTGCCATGGCCGGAGGCAGCGACGCCGCCGCCGCTCACTCCACATAGGCGACCGGCAGGCCCGAAAGCGGGTGCGGCATCACGCCCATGGCAACGCCGTAGATCTCGCGCAGCGTGGCCGCGTTCATCAACTCGGCCGGCGCGCCTTCCGCGATGAACTGCCCCTGCCGGAGCGCGAAGACGCGGTCGCAGAAGCGGGCCGCCATGTTGATGTCGTGCAGCACCAGGACGACGCTCAGCCCTTTCGCATGGGAGAGGTCGCGCACCAGCCCGAGGACGCCGAGCTGGTGGGCGACGTCGAGCGCCGAGGTCGGCTCGTCGAGCAGCAGGCAGCGGCTGTCCTGCGCGACCAGCATGGCGATCCAGACGCGCTGGCGCTCGCCGCCCGACAGCGTGTCGACGAGCCGGTCCGCGAGATGCCCGATATGGGTGAGCCGCATCGCCTCCTCGACCTTTTCGCGGTCGCGCCCGGTGAAGCGGCCGAGCGCACCGTGCCAGGGATAGCGGCCGCAGGCGACGAGTTCGCGCGCCGTCATGCCGGGCGCGGCGGGCGCATCCTGCGGCAGATAGGCGACGGCGCGGGCGAATTCGCGCGATCCGAGCGTGCGCAGCGCCTGCCCCTCGAAGCGGGCCTCGCCGCCGGAGGGTTCGAGCTGGCGCGCCAGCAGCTTGACCAGCGTCGACTTGCCGGAGCCGTTGTGGCCGACGAGCGCCGACACCTCGCCGGTGCGGACCGAGAGCGAGACGGGTTCGAGGATCGTCCTGCCGCCGACGGCGAAGGTGAGGCCGTCCGTCTCGAAGGCCGGCAGGTGCGCCGCCGGACCGGCTTCGATCTTCCGGGCGGCAGCGATCATCGGGAGCTCCTGTCGGTTGGGGTCGGTGCGGCAAACCGCCTGCGCGGCAGGTGCGACGCGAACGGCCCTCAAAGGCTCTATAAACATGAATACGGCGCTCGACAAATACATCCGCCGATCGCCGGGACAGCGAGGCCGAAAAGCTTGCGGGGAAGCGGTCGGAAGGCTGGAGCGGGTAGCGGGAATCGAACCCGCGCGTTCAGCTTGGGAAGCTGACAGGCTACCATTACATCATACCCGCCCGATGGGCGGAGTCATTCAACAGTTCGCCGGACGTGTCAAGGCGCGGGCGGCGTCACGACGAGCGGAAGTGCTTGGAGAGCTTCAGGCCCTGCGCCTGGTAGTTCGAGCCGAGGCCGGCACCGTAGAGGCCTTCCGGCGGCTCCAGCATGTGCTCGTAGACGAGGCGGCCGACGATCTGGCCGTGCTCGAGGATGAAGGGAACCTCGTGGCTTCTCACCTCCAGAACGGCGCGGCTGCCCGAGCCGCCGGCAGAGGCATGGCCGAAGCCCGGATCGAAGAAGCCGGCATAGTGGACGCGGAACTCGCCGACCAGCGGATCGAAGGGCGTCATCTCGGCGGCATAGAGCGGCGGCACATGCACCGCCTCGCGGGAGACGAGGATGTAGAATTCGTCCGGATCGAGGATCAGATCGTTGCGGCCGCGGCTGAAGAGCGGCTCCCAGAAATCAAAAATGTCGTGCTGGTTCTTGCGGTCGACGTCGACGACGGAGGTATGGTGCTTGCCGCGATAGCCGATGAGGCCGTCGGCCCCGGTGCCCTTCAGGTCGATCGACAGCGCGATGCCGCCGCCGGAGACATTCGGCGTCTCGCTCGCGACGAGAACGTCGGTGCGGTGGAGGTCGAGGAGGTCTGCCTCGCCGAGCAGGGCGTTGCCCTTGCGGAACCGGATCTGCGACAGGCGCGAGCCGCGGCGCACGACGATCGGGAAGGTGCGCGGCGAGATCTCCAGGTAGAGCGGCCCCTTGTAGCCCGCCGGGATCTTGTCGAACTCCTGCGCCCGGTCGGTGATGACGCGGGTGAAGATGTCGAGGCGCCCGGTCGAGCTCTTCGGGTTTGCGGAGGCCGCCAGGTCTTCCGGAAGCTCGAGGCTCTCCATCAGGGGAACGATATAGACGCAGCCGGTCTCGAGCACCGCCCCCTCGCTGAGGTCGATGACGTGCAGCCGCAGCCGGTCGAGCTTGTCGGAGACGAGGTGGGACGGCCCGGGCAGGAAGCTGGCGCGAACGCGGAAGGCGGCCGAGCCGAGCCTGAGGTCGAGGCTCGCCGGCTGGATCTGGTCCGCGTCCAGCGGCGCCTCGCTCCTCAGGCGCCCGCCGTCGAACAGTGCGCGAATGGCGCGATCCGCCAGAATACCCGTTGCCCGTGCCATCATCCGAAACCTTTTGAAGCGTGCCCGACAAAACCAAATCGGGGGAATTGACGCAAGCGCCGCGGCGCAGTATTGGGAGGCTTATCCCGTGGTGATTTGGCCGGTCGGCTTGCAGCCACGTTAAACAAGTAGCTAAAAGGACCGGGTGTGAAACCGGTCAGCTTTTTGCGGCCGGTTTTTTTGTTTTGGAAGGCGATGACCCTATGAGCAAGTCCTGGCGCCCGGCAACCCAACTCGTGCACGGCGGCACCACCCGGTCGCAACACGCGGAGACCTCGGAAGCGATCTTTCTGACGCAGGGCTTCGTCTACGACACGTCGGAAGCCGCCGAGGCCCGCTTCAAGGGCGAGACGGAGGGCTTCATCTATGCCCGCTACGGCAGCCCGACCAACGACATGTTCGAGAAGCGCATGTGCCTGCTGGAGGGCGCCGAGGATGCGCGCGCCACGGCATCGGGCATGGCGGCCGTCACCGCCGCGATCCTCTGCCAACTGAAGGCCGGCGACCACATCGTCGCGGCCCGCGCGCTGTTCGGCTCGTGCCGCTGGGTGGTGGAAACGCTGGCGCCGAAATACGGCATCGACTGCACGCTGATCGACGGCCGCGACCTTTCCAACTGGGAAAAGGCGATCCGGAAGACCACCAGGGTGTTCTTCCTCGAGAGCCCGACCAACCCGACGCTGGAAGTGGTCGACATCGCCGGGGTCGCGAAGCTCGCCAACCAGATCGGCGCCAAGGTCGTCGTCGACAACGTCTTCGCCACGCCGCTCTTCCAGAAGCCGCTCGAACTCGGTGCGCATGTCGTCGTCTATTCGGCGACGAAACACATCGACGGCCAGGGGCGCTGCCTCGGCGGCGTCGTGCTGTCCGACAAGGCGTGGATCGACGAGAACCTGCACGACTACTTCCGCCACACCGGCCCCGCCATGTCGCCGTTCAACGCCTGGACGCTGCTGAAGGGCATCGAAACGCTGCCGCTGCGCGTCAAACAGCAGACGGAGAACGCGGCACGCATCGCCGACTTCCTCGCCGAGCAGACGCAGGTCGCCCAGGTGATCTATCCGGGCCGCAAGGACCATCCGCAGGCCGACATCATCGCCAAGCAGATGACGGGCGGCTCGACGCTCGTCTGCTTCGAACTGAAGGGCGGCAAGGAGGCGGCCTTCGCGCTGCAGAACGCGCTCGACATCGTCAAGATCTCGAACAATCTCGGCGACGCCAAGAGCCTCATCACCCATCCGGCGACGACGACGCACAAGAACCTGACCGACGAGGCGCGCGCCGAACTCGGCATCTCGCCCGGCACCGTTCGGTTTTCGGCCGGCATCGAGGACGGCGACGACCTGATCGCCGACTTCGCCAGGGCGCTCGCCGCCGTCAAGGCCTGAACGGCGCGTCGCAGGTTTGCGCGACATGCCTTGGACCTTGCGAAGCCGCCCGCCGCGGGCGGCTTTCGTCTATCCGGCATCGTCGCGGAACATCCGGCGCGCCAGCAGGATGCGCGACAGCGCGGTATAGAAGCAGACGGCGGCAAAGCCCCAGGCAAGCCACGGGAAGGCCGCCGGGACGAGGCACGCCGCCACGAAGACCGCCAGCGTTTCCGTCGCCTCGGCAAGGCCGGTGGTGAAATAGAGCGACTTCGCGCCACGGGCCTGCGTCGCCAGGCCCCGCTTCTCGGCCATGATCGAATAGGCGAGGAAACTTGCGCCATTGACATAGAAGGAAAGAATGAGGAAAGCGCCGGGCACGGCATTTCCGGCGGGGTCCGCCAGCACGAAACCGAACGGAACGGCGCCGTAGAAGGCGAAATCCAGCACGATGTCGAGAAAGCCGCCGAAATCGGTCCTCCGGCTGTGGCGCGCCACGGCGCCATCGAGCCCGTCGCAAAGCCGGCTCGCCAGCAGAAGGCCGAGAGCGGCAAGGCTGTGGCCGGCCGCGACCAGCCCGGCCGCGCCAAGACCGAGCGCCAGGCCGGCAAGCGTCACGGCATCGGCGCCGATGCCGCCGGCTGCCAGCCGGCGGCCGGTCCTGTCGAGCAGCGGATCGATCGCCCTGCGCACCAGACCGTCAAGCATCGCGCATCCGACTGCACGCCTTCATCCGGCGCACCGGCCGCAGAATGCCCCCAATATTGACCATGCCCGGATCTTTCTACGCAGTTTGTCGGTTCTTGACCTGAGAAGAGTCCTGTAGAATAGCACCCACACGTTAACCCAAGGCCTATGCATGTATCGAGCCCTGACCCGCAATATCGAAGTCGTGGTCGAACCCTATTATCTGGAAGACCAGTCCGATCCCGACGACAGCCGCTACGTCTGGGGCTACAGGATCGTCATTTCCAACCATTCGGACGACGTCGTGCGGCTCGTGACGCGATACTGGCACATCACCGACCAGAACGGCCAGGTGGATGAGGTCAACGGTCCGGGCGTCGTCGGCGAACAGCCGGTGCTCGGACCCGGCGACACCTACGAATATTCGTCCGGCTGCCCGCTCGACACGCCCTCCGGCATGATGTTCGGCCACTACCGCATGGAGACGGAGGAAGGCGAAAGCTTCAACGTCGCCATCCCCGCCTTCTCGCTCGACGCGCCCGGCCAGGTGCGGGTGCTGAACTGACGGGTGTGCAGTGCCTCAAAAAAGTGACATCTCGACTTTGCCTCGAACATATCTTCAATCCTGCCGAAACATCACATATCAATGGGCCGGCGAGAAGGCTGGCTTACAGGGAGTCCTTTTCTTGCTTGGTGTGCTACGATTGCCCAAGGCTGAGGAACGGCTTCGCCGCATGCAAATGGTCGCAGCGGTAATGCTTCGCAGATCAGCAAGAACAATTGTGACGAAAGGTTCTACGGCACTGATAAATTTCAGTGACTATCCATAGAGTAACATGAGGAATTCCATGAGTTCCGTATCGTGATTTTAAAAATAGGAAATTTTAATTTTTCGAGGCTTCCAATGACAGATTCCGTCGCGTTCATCACCGGTCCGGCCGATCTCTTTAATTTGCTGTCGGCTCTACCGGAACTGAATTTACCCATAGACCGATGGATAATCGCGATTATCGGCACGGAAAGAAATATAAGCCAATCGATGATTGAAATGTGCGGAAAAATTTCCGGGAAAGAGAAAATCTATTTTATAAACTTTGAAAATAAATCATCAATCGGTCATTTTATTACTGAATATGGAAGTAAATTTTCCAATATCGCAACCACACATTTGTTTGGCAGTAATGAAAATTCAATTTTATCTAAAATAGAATGGAATAATCTTATACTCATAGAGAACGGCATAGCCACATACTACCCACCATTTTCAAGAATAAAATGTGACAAAAACTCCTATTTAAATGCGAAAGCAAAGTATATTCCCGACATTGCGATTCTTCCTCTTTCCAAGAGTCATCAGATTGGCCTTCCTTTTTACTTGAGAGGCTACGAACAAATATCGACAATTGGGTACGATGAAAAACGTTACAGGGCGACTCTGTCCCAGATTAGATCCGCTCTCGGAATAAGATGTCTGCGTACAATCTTCGAGGAATCCAGCAAGATTGCCGTCGTTGCCGGCACCTCTCTTTCACGCACCGGCGTCATAGACGCAGAGACAGAGACAAACATTTACGAAAATCTTCTGGAAACCATCCTGCTCGAAGGCGACTACGACCAAGTTGTATGGAAACCCCATCCTCGCCAAAATTCAATCACCGCTCCGAATATAACATCTCAGGCGAATTTTACGGTATTAAACGACAGCCTTCCCCTCGAGATTTACCTGCCATTTGACGACAATAGCGTGGATGTTTTTTCGATAGCGTCGTCATCGCTACTCACCGCCGAATTGTTTCACCATCTAAGATCCTACCGTGTTCAAGCCGAGCTGGAAACAAAATCTCATCCCCATCTCGAAGCAATGAGATTGCTATTTCAGGAAAAATCGATGGCACAGTGATATTTTGTGGTCGCTATTGTTTCCCTGCCTCGAGGCTTTTTAATATCGCCAACGACTTCTTCACGAACAATTCGAAAGCCAAGGCTGCGGAACAGCCTCTGCCACCAATCTGGTGTTTCAATAATCAAATGAGCATTTCGGCCATCCGGAAGAAAATGCAACGCCTTATGACACGCAATTAAATGATACTGCACCTTGTTTGTTCGTTTATATAAATCTGTCAGGACATACTCAAGCAAATTTGGCTCGATATGCTCGAGAACATCTTTGCTGAATATCATGTCTGTATTATTCGGAAGAGAACTCTCTGCAACAGCAGGATCATAGCCGACAACATCAACGTCAGGAAACTGGCGCTTCAATTCCTGCGTGACCAGGCCTTTGCCACACCCAAAATCGACCAAGGACTCCACCTTATACTTCGAAATACACCACTTTGCCATTTCGGGCACTGTCGCGCTTTTCCCCCAACCGGGCTGGTTGCGATGCATCTCGGAGAGCATATCCCTGTACTGACTGGACGTCGTCATTGGAGCCTCATGACCGTTGTAGGGGTATCCCCAAATTCGTGGGCGCTATGCAAATCTGGAGTTTAAATTGCCGAGCCCATCGGCCTGTGTTGGCTACAACAAGGCGCAAAACTTAGCAACGCCTCCCAACAACGTATGTGGAGCGCAGCAGTGAGGCGCCAACACCAGCGCACAGGCAAAACTGTTACAGCGATGCCGATCGCACGAAAAGCAGCAATTGCACGCCGGCTTCGCCCTCTCGCTCGATACGCCCGGCCAGGTGCGGGTGCTGAACTGACGGGCACGGCCGGCGGCGATGGCAGGGCTCAGGCCGGCGGCAGGACTTCGGATGCCTCGAAGCGGTAGGTCGTCGAGCAGAATTCGCAGGTCGCCGCGATTTCGCCGTCGTCCTCCGTGCTGTGCTCGATCTCCTCCCGCGACAGGCCGGAGAGAACCGACTTCAGCTTCTCCCTCGAGCAGGAGCAGCGGTCGAGGACCTGCTGCGGCGGATAGACGCGCACGCCGCGCTCATGGAAGAGGCGATAGAGCAGCCGTTCGCTGCCGACCTCCGGATCGGTGAGCTCGCCGCCGTCGATCGTTTCCAGCATGGTCTTGGCTTCGGCCCAGTGGTCGTCGTCGGCGATCTTGTGGCCCACCTCCTCGCCGTCGCCGCCCGGCAGGTCCGGCTGGCGCATGCGCTCCGGCGCCTCGGGCAGGAACTGGGCGACCATGCCGCCGGCCCGCCAGTGATGGCGGGGCCTGCCCTCGCCGTCGCGATCCCAGAACTCGGCGACCGCCAGGCGGACCTTGGTCGGGATCTGCTCCGACTGCCGGAAATAGACCCCGGCGATCTCCTCCAGGGTGGCGCCGTTCAGCTCGACGATGCCCTGGTAGCGCTGCATGTGCTGGCCCTGGTCGATGGTGAAGGCAAGAACACCCTTGCCGAGCAGTTCGTGCGGCTGGGCGGCGCCCGCCTTGACGGCGGCGGCGAGCGCTTCCTCGTCGAAGCGGGCATAGGCGCGCACGTTCTCCGGGCTCGCGAAATCGGCAACGAGCAGGTCGACCGGGCCGTCACCCTTCGTCTGAACGATGAGCTTGCCCTCGAACTTCAGCGACGTGCCGAGAAGCACCGTCAGGACGATCGCCTCGGCGAGCAGGCGCGCGACGGGTGCCGGATAGTCGTGCCGTCCGAGAATGCCGTCGAGCATCGGGCCGAGCTGGACCGCGCGGCCGCGCACATCGAGGCCCTCCACCTGGAAGGGCACGACATGATCGTCTCCCGCGAAATCGAGCTGGCCGAGTCTGGGGGCGGTCTGCGCCATCGTTCTACTCCTTGCACGCATCGCGCGGGCCCGGTGCATCCCGCGCCGCCGCGCCGTCGCTCATGTTTCCTGTCGTGATTCTGTGCCGGTCATGGGGAGATGATTCCACACCAGGACGGCAAGCACCAGATGAACGCGCCGCGGCGCGTCCGTTAAGCCCCGTAGATCGTGTGCCGCGCCGACAATTTCAATGGCGGCAGAGGACGGGTGCTCAGAGCGCCCCGAGGCACCAGGCGAGGATCGATTTCTGCGCGTGCAGCCGGTTTTCCGCCTCGTCGAAAACGACGGATTGTTCGCCGTCGATGACCTCGTCCGTCACCTCTTCCCCGCGATGGGCGGGCAGGCAATGCATGAAGAGGGCGTCCTTTCCGGCCTTCGCCATCAGCGCGCCGTTCACCTGGAAGGGCTGGAAGACATTGTGGCCGCGAGCACGGTGCTCCTGGTTCATCGAGACCCAGGTATCCGTCACGACGCAGTCCACGCCGGCAACCGCCTGGTCGGCATCATGGCAGAGCATGATGTCGCCACCATTGTCGCGCGCCCAGTTCAGGATGCGGTCGTCGGGCTCGGAGCCGAGCGGCACCGCCATGTTCATGCGGTAGCCGAAGCGCGCCGCGCCCTCCACGAAGGAATGCAGCACGTTGTTGCCGTCCCCGGTCCAGGCGATGGTGCGTCCCCTCACCGGCCCACGATGCTCCTCGAAGGTCATGATGTCGGCCATGATCTGGCAGGGATGGGTCAGGTCCGTCAGACCGTTGATGACCGGCACCGTGGCGTGTTCCGCCAGCTCCTGCAGGCGGGAATGGTCGGTCGTGCGGATCATGATCGCATCGACATAACGCGACAGGACCTTCGCCGTGTCGCCGATCGTCTCGGCGCGGCCGAGCTGCATTTCGGTGCCGGAGAGAAACAGCGTCTCGCCGCCGAGCTGGCGCATGCCGACATCGAAGGAAACGCGGGTGCGGGTCGAGGGTTTCTCGAAGATCATAGCAAGCATCTTGCCGGCAAGCGGCTTGTCCGCCGTGCCGGCCTTGGTGGCCGTCTTGCGCATCTGCGCATCATCGATGATCGACCGCAGATCTCCCGCGCTCATCGCGGAAAGATCGAGAAAGTGTCTGGTATTGCTCATGAATGCGTCCCGTATGCCCCGCCTGAACCCCTCAGGCAACCTTCACCGTGCATGTCTCCGCCGCCTGCTCGATGCGCCGGAGACCTTCACGCGCCTCGTCGGCCGTCGTCACCAGCGGTGGCAGCAGGCGCAGCACGTTGTCTCCCGCCGGCACGGCGAGAAGGTTCTGCGCCCTGACGGCCGCCAACAGGCCGGCGACCGGCCCCCTTGCCTTGATGCCGAGCATCAGGCCCTCGCCGCGAATGTCGTCGATCACGTCCGGGAAGCGGTCCTTGAGGGAGGCGAGCCCCTGCCGGAAGACGAGCGCCACGTCCTGTACATGCTGCAGGAAACCATCCGCAAGCACGACGTCGAGCACGGCATTGCCGACGGCCATCGCAAGCGGGTTGCCGCCGTAGGTGGACCCGTGCGTGCCGGCGACCATGCCGGACGCCGCTTCCGAGGTGGCGAGGCAAGCGCCGAGCGGAAAACCGCCGCCGATGCCTTTGGCGACGGCCATGATGTCCGGCGTGATGCCCGCCCACTCGTGCGCGAACAGCTTGCCGGTGCGTCCGACGCCGCTCTGCACCTCGTCGAGCACCAGGAGCAGGCCGTATTCGTCGCAGAGCGCCCTGAGCGCCCGCAGGAAATCGTTCGGAACCGTGCGGATGCCGCCCTCCCCCTGCACGGGTTCGATCAGGATCGCCGCGGTCTCGTCGGTGATCGCGTCCTTGACGGCGGAAAGGTCGCCGAAGGGCACCTGGTAAAAGCCGGGCGCCTTCGGGCCGAAGCCTTCGAGATATTTCTCCTGCCCGCCGGCGGCGATCGTCGCCAGCGTGCGGCCGTGGAAGGCACCCTCGAAGGTGATGATATGGAACTTGTTCGGGTGCCCCTTGGCGAAGTGATAGCGCCGTGCGGTCTTTATGGCGCATTCCAGCGCCTCGGCACCCGAATTGGTGAAGAACACCTTGTCCGCGAAGGTCGCCTCCGTCAGCCGCCGGCCGAGGCGCTCCTGGCCGGGCACCTCATAAAGGTTCGACAGGTGCCAGACCTTCTCCGCCTGGGCCTTCAGCGCCTCGACCAGATGCGGATGGGCATGGCCGAGCGAATTGACGGCAACGCCGGCCGCAAAATCGAGGTAGCGCGTGCCGTCCTCGGCGATCAGCCAGACTCCCTCGCCGCGCTCGAACCGCAGGGGCGCGCGGGAATAGGTGTCATACAGCGGCGTGGCTTCGGCCATGGCGCAAACTCCGGACGGGACTGCGGATATGATCATCGGGGTCTTGACTTTTCGGAGGGCCGGAAAATCAAAAGCCGCCCGGGGGCGGCGGCGGCACTATCGGCATTTCAGGCTTCGATGTCAACAAACGCCGCGATGAAAGGACCCTGAACCTGCCGCTACGTGAGGATTCACGCGACGGTCCGCAAGTGTCGCAACCGAGTCACACCGGGGCAGCAAGTTGGGGAAAACCCGAAAATCGATTCGCGCGGAATCCGCCGACTCTTGTCACAGAGTCACCCTGTCAGTAGGTTAACAGCCAATTGCTAGGCTGCATGCGGCGGAACTAGTCACCACCAGTGTTACGCGTTCATATGTCCCGGACCCGTCCGGGACAGCGGCGAGGGATTCCGCGAACGCCGAAACGGAGACAAGAGCATGAATTGGACGGACGAGCGCGTCGAGAAGCTCAAGAAATTGTGGGCCGAGGGCCTGAGCGCGAGCCAGATCGCGGCACAACTCGGCGGTGTCAGCCGGAACGCGGTGATCGGCAAGGTCCACCGCCTCAACCTGCCGGGACGGGCGAAATCCGGCGGCGTGCCGTCGCCGGCACGCCCGAAGCGGCCCGTGACGACGGCGCGGCCGGCCAACTACCCGGCGCGCGTCGCGACCCGGACCGTGGCACGGCCGGCAGGCGCGACCCTCCTGCAGGAGGAGATCGATGTCGATTTCCTGCCCGAGCAGCAGACCCGCGCCGACAGCAATGTCGTCGTGCCGATGTCGCGCCGGCTGGAGCTGACGCAGCTCACCGAGCGGACCTGCAAGTGGCCGAACGGCGACCCGCTGAAGGACGACTTCCACTTCTGCGGCAACGAGGCGCCGGACAACTCGCCTTACTGCAACTACCACCAGCGGCTGGCCTACCAGCCCTCGGCGGAGCGGCGGCGGATGCGCTGAGGCATCCGGCCGATCCTTCAACGAAAAACGGGCCCCGTCGGGGCCCGTTTTCTTTTGACGGCAAGACTGACGACCGTCAGGATTCCAGCGAATAGCCGGCGCCGCGCACGGTGCGGATCACGTCCTGCATGTTGGCGAAATTGAGCGCCTTGCGCAGCCTCCCGACATGGACGTCGACGGTGCGTTCGTCGACATAGATGTCATGGCCCCAGACACCGTCGAGAAGCTGCGACCGGGAGAAGACGCGGCCCGGCGAGACCATGAGGAATTCGAGCAGGCGGAATTCCGTCGGCCCGAGCCGGACCTCGCGGGTGCGGCGATGGACGCGGTGCGTCTCGCGGTCGAGTTCGATGTCGCCGCAGCGCAGCACCGTCGAGACGACCTCCGGGCGCGCCCGGCGCAGCATCGCCTTGACGCGTGCCATCAGTTCCGGCGTCGAGAACGGCTTCACCACGTAATCGTCGGCGCCGGTTGCAAGCCCGCGCACCCGCTCGCTTTCCTCGCCGCGCGCCGTCAGCATGATGATCGGCAGGCGCTCGGTCTCAGGACGCTGGCGCAGCCGCCGGCACAGTTCGATGCCGGAAACGCCCGGCAGCATCCAGTCGAGGATGAGAAGGTCGGGCTGGCGTTCCTGGAGGCGGATTTCCGCCTCGTCGCCGCGCAGGATCGTGTCCACCTCGAAGCCTTCCGCCTCGAGATTGTAGCGCAGCAGCACGCTCAGCGCCTCTTCGTCTTCGACCACAGCAATCTTCGGGATCATCTCGACCGTCTCCTAGAGCCCGTCCGCCTCCGTTCAAGCGGCAGAAACGCTCCATCTCTTCGTTTAGAGGCACGTCCGGGCGCCAATCATCGCGCATTTCCACCGGAATTGCTCCAGACCGATTCCGTTTCCTTCGATCCGCGGAACGCTCCGTCGCCTCAGGGCCGCTCAATTTTCCGGCCCCGGATCGATCACGACCCGGGGGGATCATGCCTGGTGCGCCGTGTGCTCTACAGAGCCTGCTCGCCGAGCGCACCGACGGACGTGGTGTTGTCGTCCTTCGGGCGCTCGCCCTCCGGCTGCTCGCCGGTCGCCATGTAGAAGATCGTCTCGGCGATGTTCGTCGCATGGTCGCCGATGCGCTCGATGTTCTTGGCGCAGAACAGGAGATGGGTGCAGGGGGTGATGTTGCGCGGATCCTCCATCATGTAGGTCAGGAGTTCCCGGAAGAGCGAGGTGTAGATCGCGTCGATCTCGTCGTCGCGCTCGCGGATCGCCGTCGCCTTCTCCGGCGAGCGCGTCGCAAAGACGTCGAGCACTTCCTTGAGCTGCGTCAGCGCGAGCTCGGCCAGATGCTCGAGGCCGCGGGCCAGCGTGCGGGGAATACCCGAGCTCTGCACGGCGATCACGCGCTTGGCGGTGTTCTTGCCGAGATCGCCGACGCGCTCCAGCTCCGCCGCGATGCGGATGACGCCCATGATCTCGCGCAGGTCGGCGGCGACCGGCTGGCGCTTTGCGATGGTCACGATCGCCTTCTCGTTGATCTGGCGCTCGGCCTGGTCGAGGATCACATCTTCCGAAATGACCTTCTGGGCGAGCGCCGCGTCGGTGTTCACCAGGGCGCGGACGGCGTCCGCCACCATCTGCTCCGCCGTGCCGCCCATTTCGGAGATGCGACGCGTCAGGTATTTCAGTTCCTCGTCATAGATCGAGACAATATGGGTCGATGACATTGGTGTCGTCCTCAAAGGCACACGGATTGGGGGGGCGCAGGCGGTTCCGGGACTCAGCCGAAGCGGCCCATGATGTAGTCCTGCGTACGCTGGTCATCCGGGTTGGTGAACATCTTGTCCGTATCGTCCTCCTCGACCAGGTAACCGAGGTGGAACATGGCGGTGCGTTGCGATACGCGGGCCGCCTGCTGCATCGAGTGCGTCACGATGACGATGGTGAAATTCTCGCGAAGTTCGTGGATCAGTTCCTCGACCTTGGCGGTCGCGATCGGGTCCAGCGCCGAACAGGGCTCGTCCATCAGGATGACTTCCGGGCTGACGGCGACGGCGCGGGCGATGCAGAGGCGCTGCTGCTGGCCGCCGGAGAGGCCCGTGCCCGGCGAATCCAGGCGGTCCTTGACTTCGTTCCACAGGCCGGCCTTCTGAAGGGCCGACATCACGATGTCGTCGAGTTCCGACTTCTTGTGCGCCAGGCCATGGATGCGCGGACCGTAGGCGACGTTTTCGTAGATCGACTTCGGGAACGGGTTTGGCTTCTGGAACACCATGCCGACCTTGGCGCGCAACTGCACCGGGTCCACCTTGGGATCGTAGATGTTCTCGCTGTCGATGGTGATGTTGCCCTCGACACGGCAGCTCGCAATCGTATCGTTCATGCGGTTGATGCAGCGCAGGAAGGTCGACTTGCCGCAGCCCGACGGGCCGATGAAGGCCGTGACGGAGCGCGGGCGGATCTCGATATTGACATCCTTGATGGCGTGCTTGTCGCCATAATAGACCTGCACGTCGCGTGCGGAAACCTTGGATTGAGTCATTGCGGCAACCTTCGTCGTCGGCGTCGTCGTCGTTGTCATACTGGACATATTGTTCATCATTGCGCTCCTTTTTACCAACGGCGCTCGAAGCGGCGGCGAAGAATGATGGCGATCAGGTTCATGGCGATCAGGAAGACCAGCAGCGCGATGATGGCGCCGGAGGCCCGCTCGACGAAAGCAGGGTCGCCGCGCTGAGTCCAGTTATAGACCTGGACCGGCAATGCCGACGCCGGCTGGAAGAAACCGTCCGGCGGACCGGCCGGATATTCGCGGACGAAGGCCACCATCCCGATCAGCAGCAGCGGTGCCGTCTCGCCGAGCGCGCGGGCGAGGCCGATGATCGTGCCGGTGAGGATGCCGGGCATGGCGAGCGGCAGAACGTGATGGAAGATGGACTGCATCTTGGAGGCGCCGACCCCGAGCGCGGCGTCGCGTATGGACGGCGGCACGGCCTTCAGCGCCGCACGCGTCGCGATGATGATGGTGGGCAGCGTCATGAGCGTCAGCACCAGACCGCCGACGATCGGCGCGGACTGCGGCAGGCCGACAAAGTTGATCAGGACGGCGAGACCGAGAATGCCGAAGACGATGGAGGGAACGGCGGCGAGGTTCGCGATGTTGACCTCGATAAGGTCTGTGAAGCGGTTCTGCGGCGCGAATTCCTCAAGGTAGATCGACGCGGCCACACCGAGCGGCAGGGACAGGACGAACACGATGAGCATCATATAGACCGACCCGATGATGGCGATGCCGAGGCCGGCGGCCTCCGGTCGCGTATCGGAAGCGTCCGGTGCGGTGAAGAACGACCAGTTGAAGCGCGTCGTCAGCAGACCGGCATCCTTCAGCTTGTCCGCCAGCATCAACTGCTCGGGCGAGGTATTGCGGTCGAGTTCCGCGCTCGCCATCGTCACGCGGCCCTTGTAGTAGCCGTCAATGCGGCCGGTCGCCAGCAGGCTGAACGGCACGGTCTCGCCGATTTTCGACGGATCGGCAAGCACGTAGCGGCGCAGGTCGGCGGGAGCCTCCTTGGAGATCAACTCGGCCGCGGCCTTGGCGTTCATGCCGTCGACGGTGATGCCTTTTTCCGCCATGGCGTCGGCGAGCGCCTTCTCGATAAGCGGCACATAACCGAAGGTCGAGACCTTTGCGATGTCGTCCGGATTGCGGTTGCCGGCCTTGTCGAGCCTCGCCGGATCCAGATGAACGTTCAGCGCGACATAGGTCTGCTGGAAGGACGACACGCCGTTCGACAGGATCGACGCCAGCAGGCCGATGAGGGCTATGATGCCGATGGCAACCGCGATTTTGCCCATCATGCGGAAGCGGGCCTCCGCGGCATTGCGGCGACGGGTCCGGGCGTCGACCGCCAGGATCGATTTCCCGTGGGCACCCGTCGTGGAATTGCCGAATACGGTAACGTCGGTCATTCGTACTGCTCCCGGTACTTGCGGACGATGTAGAGGGCCAGCACGTTAAGCCCAAGCGTTATGACGAACAGGGTCAGGCCGAGCGCGAAAGCGACAAGCGTTTCGGGGCTGGCGAATTCCGTGTCGCCCGTCAACTGGCTGACGATCTTGACGGTGACCGTCGTCATCGCCTCGAAGGGATTGATATCGAGCTTCGCCGATGCGCCGGCACCGAGAACCACGATCATCGTCTCGCCGATCGCGCGGCTGGCAGCCAGCAGCACGGCGCCGACGATGCCCGGCAGCGCGGCCGGCAGAACGACCTGCCTGATGGTCTCCGAATGCGTCGCGCCAAGTCCATAGGATCCGTCACGCAGCGCCTGGGGCACGGCATTGATGATATCGTCCGACAGGGAACTGACGAACGGAATGATCATGATGCCCATCACGAGGCCGGCGGTCAGGACCGACGAGGACGAATTGCCGAGCCCGAGGGGCTGGGCAAGCCAGTCGCGCAGGAACGGGCCGACGGTGATGAGGGCGAACAGCCCGTAAACGATCGTCGGAATGCCCGCGAGGACTTCGATGGCCGGCTTGACGATGCCACGCGTCGTCGCGCCGGCATATTCCGAGAGGTAGATCGCGATCATCAGGCCGAGCGGGACGGCAACGATCAACGATATGAGCGAGACGTAGAAGGTGCCCCAGAGCAGCGGCAGGATGCCGAGGTCGGAGCCGCCGCGGAACTGCGGGTTCCAGACCGTGGAGAAGAAGAAGTCCTGCGCGGGATACATCTTGAAGAAAAGAACGGTCTCGACGACGAGCGACCCGACGATCCCCACCGTGGTCAGGATGGCGACCAGCGACGAACCGAGGAGCAGCGCCTTGACGAAGCTTTCCGTCATGTTGCGCGCCCGCATGCCCGGCTGGATGCGGCGATAGGCCCAAGGGGCAAAACAAACGGCCAGGCCAAGGACCACGATCGTCATCAGCAGGTTGCCGGTCTTGGCGGACTGGCGAAAGGTCTTGGCGGCCTCGAAGACCTGCGGCGGCACGTCGCTGCCGAGCGCGACGCCGACCGAGGCAAGGCGGCTGCGGACGTTGGAGAAGTCCGAACGCATCTGGCCGAGTTCGTCCTCGCTGATGCCACCCTGCACAAGGACCGCATCGAGCCCATTGGCGATGCGGCGGACGTCGGCCATCACCAGACTGCGCGCGCCGCCTTCGGGGATGACACTGTCCGGGATCATGCCGCTCACGCGGCTCTCGATCGCCATCGGCTGCAGGAACAGCCAGCAGACCAGGACGACAAGGGCCGGCACGGCGGTGAACAGAGCAACCGTGTAGCCGTAGTAGCCGGGGAGAGAATGCAGCTTTTCGCCGCTGCTTGCGGCAAGAGACAGGGCTCGGCGCCTGCCCAGAACATAGCCGAGTACCGCCAGCACCGCCACGGCAAGGATAATGATGCCCACACTCATCTTGTCCAGATCCCTTGGAGGAAATTGAAAACTGGCGGCGCAATGATTGCGCCGCCAGGTCTGCGTCCAGGACTTAGTTCAGGGCGCCCATCGGCGTGCGGGCCTTGACGGCTTCCTGCGTCTTGGCCAGCTCCGGGTCGGAGACCAGGCCGTAGGCAGCCAGCGGGCCATCCGGGCCGGCCATCTCGTCGGAAACGAAGAACTCGACATATTCCTGCAGGCCGGGAACGACGTCCAGGTGGGCGTTCTTCACGTAGAAGAACAGCGGACGGGAAACCGGATACTCGCCGGAAGCGATCGTCTCGACGGACGGAACGATCCCGCCCATGGTGGCGACGTGCAGCTTGTCCGTGTTGTTCTGGTAGAAGGACAGGCCGAAGACGCCGATGCCGTTCTTGTTGGCGTCGACGCGGGCCAGCGTCTCGGTGTAGTCGCCGTCGATGTCGACGGAAACGCCGTCCGTGCGGAGCGCCATGCATTCCTTCTCTTCGCCGCCGGCAGCCTTGATCGCTTCAGCGGTGCCGTTCTCTTCGCAGCCGGCAACGAGAACCTTCTCGTCGAAGACTTCGCGGGTACCGTGCTTGGTGCCCGGGATGAAGGCGAGAATCTGCTGATCCGGCAGATCGGCGCGGATTTCATTCCACTTCTTGTACGGGTTGTCGACGAGCTGGCCGTCCTTGACAACCTTGGCAGCCAGGGCGGAATGCCAGTCAGCCGGGGTGAAGGCGTATTCCGGGCCGTTGATGTCCGAAGCGAAGACGATGCCGTCGTAGCCGATGCGGACTTCCTGGATGTCCTTCACGCCGTTGGCGGCGCAGTTGTCGATGTCCGACTGCTTGATGCGCGAAGAGGAGTTCGCGATGTCGATGGTGTTCTCGCCAACGCCCTCGCAGAGCTTCTTGCGGCCGGCACCCGAACCACCGGACTCAACGACCGGAGTCGCGAATTCAGTGTTCTCGCCGAAGGCTTCTGCCACGATCGAGGCGTAGGGAAGTACGGTCGAGGAACCGGCGATCTGGATCTGGTCGCGCGCAACCGCGACGCCTGTGAATGCAGCCGACGCAACGAGTGCTGCGACAATGAGCTTAAGAGACTTCATCTGGGTTCTCCCGATATGGGCTTGTGTGGGTGCGCCGACCTTCGGGCGCTCGCTTGCCGTTGATCGGCCGCCCTTCTCTAGACCCCGATCGCCATTGCTTTTATGTCAGTTTGACGAAACATTTATGACAGGTCATCCTATTGAAAATAAATGGAATTTAAAAAATCCTACCGCCTTGTGCGACGGTTTATGTCAGAATCTGACGGTGAACACCGCGCCCTTGCCCAATTCCGACTTCACGATCAGGCGCGCACGGTGGCGGGTGAGGATGTGCTTGACGATCGCAAGGCCCAGACCCGTGCCCTTCCGTGACCGGCTCGCCTCGACATTCACCCGGTAAAACCGCTCCGTCAGCCGGGGAACATGCTCGGAGGGGATGCCCGGGCCATAATCGCGCACGCTGACTTCCGCCGGCCTGTCGCCCTCGGCAGGCGTCAGCGCGATCTCCACACGCTTGCCATCCTGGCCGTATTTGCAGGCGTTCTCGATGAGGTTCTCGAAAACCTCGATCAACTCGTCCCGATCGCCGATGACCTCCACCGGTCCGGAGCCTGCCTCGACATGCAATTCGACGCCGAGCTCTTCGGCGAAGGGTTGCAGGCTGTCGCGCACATGGCCGAGCAGCGGACGGAGGTCTATCGTCTGGTCCGGCGCGATATGCGACTTCAATTCCAGCCGCGACAGGGACAAAAGGTCGTCGACCAGCCGACTCATCCGGGTCGCCTGCTCATGCATGATGCCGAGAAACTTCTGATGCGCCTTCACGTCGTTGCGGGCAGGTCCCTGCAGGGTCTCGATGAACCCCCTCAGCGAGGCGAGCGGCGTGCGCAGCTCGTGGCTCGCATTGGCCACGAAATCGGAGCGCATCCGGTCTATCCGACGCGCCTGCGAGACATCGCGGAAGGAGATGAGGAAATAGGTGCCGGCCTCGCCATCCAGGTCCATGCGCACCGGCGCAACCCTCACGATATAGACGGTCTCGGACGGCAGCCGCTCGGAGTGCTCCACCTCGCGCACCTCGCCGCGCGCGATCGCCTCACGGGCGACGTCGAGAATCGCGGGCGCGCGGATGCGCCCCGAAAGGTCCGGATTGCGCGGGATCGGTCCGAACAGCGCGTCGGCCGCGCGGTTCTGCAGCCGCACGGCTTCATGCGCGCTGACGAGCAGCACCGGCATGTCGAGGGCATCCAGCAGCGCCTGGCTCGGGCGAAGCCTGTCATCGGCCCTGGCGACCGCGGCGGCGGTGGCGACGGCGGATACCGGGACCGCCGCGGCCCTTGCCTCTCCATCGGCCCGCAGCAGGGGCCGCGCCAGCCCGGCGAGGACGATCAGCGCGATCGAAAAGAGCACCCAGGCGAGATCGAACCCGCCGGCCCACATGACGAAGCCGACGAAGACGGCAGCCGAGGCAAGCACGCGTTCGCGCCAGACCTGGAGGAGGAACCAGCCGAGCCTGGTCTCGCGCTCCAGCACCGTGAACTCCTCCTTCATCACCATTGCCACGCTCCTAACACGACGCTTCAATCGTCTAGTGCTACCGCGGTTTCATGACATGTTTTTCACGATGCGCTTGAATTCGCAATGCGATTATGGCCTGCTCCCCCACCGGAGCGCTGCCTGGAGAGCGAGAGATGTCGAAACTGATCGAAAACGCGGCCGTCGACCTGACGATCGGCGGCAAGGTGCGGACCTTCGACGTGGACGATCCGAAGCTGCCGGACTGGGTGGACGACAAGGCCCTCTCCTCCGGCGGTTATCCCTACGAGGAGAAGTTCGACAAGGACGAATACGAGGACACGCTGGAAAAGCTGCAGGTCGAACTCGTCAAGGCGCAGTTCTGGCTGCAGGAAACCGGGCATCGGGTGATCGCCGTCTTCGAGGGCCGTGACGCGGCCGGCAAGGGCGGCTCCATCTTCGCCACCCGGGCCTATCTCAACCCGCGTTCCGCGCGCGTCGTCGCGCTCAGCAAGCCGACGGAGACGGAGCGGGGCCAATGGTACTATCAACGCTACGTCACCAATTTCCCGACGGCCGGCGAATTCGTGATGTTCGATCGGTCCTGGTACAACCGGGCCGGTGTCGAGCCGGTGATGGGCTTCTGCACGCCGGAGCAATACGAGGATTTCCTGAACGAGACGCCGCATTTCGAGAAGATGGTGATCACCGAGGGCATCCACTTCTTCAAGTTCTGGCTCGACATCGGCCGCGAAATGCAGATCAAGCGCTTTCACGACCGACGGCACGATCCGCTGAAGATCTGGAAGCTGTCGCCCATGGACATCGCCGCGCTCAACAGGTGGGACGACTATACGGAAAAGCGCAACCGCATGCTGAAGGCGACGCATACGCAGAAGGCGCCGTGGACCATCCTGCGCTCCAACGACAAGCGCCGCGCGCGGCTGAACCTCATCCGCCATATCCTGTCCACGCTGGACTATGCCGGCAAGGACAAGATTGCGATCGGCGAGAGGGACGCGAGGATCATCGGCGAAGGGCCGAAATTCCTCGGCATAGACTGAGCCCTTGCCCGTCGCCGCCGGCCATCACTGACCGGGCAGGATTCGCGCGCCGAAGAGATTGACGCTCGCGCCGCCGCCGCCGACATCCGCGACGACGTAGAGCTTTCCGGCAGCGTTCGGCACCAGCGAGCGGTCGAAGTCGACCTCGAAGAGAAGGTCCGTCCGGTCGGACACGGTGAAGCGGTGGCGGCCGCAGGTTCCGAGCGAACCGAAGTCGCATTCCACCGCCACCTGGACGGGCTTGCCATCCGTCGCCTGCATCGTCAGCGCGATCGTCGAGGACTTGCCGGCCATTGCCTCCAGCACCTCCGGCGGGACCGCAATCGCGACGGCGCCGTTCCGGTCCGCGGTGCGCGACGTCACCCGGACAGCCGCGCCTTCGTTCGTGGTGACCGGCTCCGCGACGGCGCCGGTGCCGGCGCTGAGGTCCGCCGCGTCCTGCGGCGCGAAAATCTCCTTCCAGTCCGACGAGAAGCGGCTCTGCGTCTCGAGCGCCTTCAGAAGCGGATCTTCGCCGGCGAAATCCTCCCCGGCCAGCGTATCCGGCGGATTGGGCACGCTGCCGTCTCGTTCGGCGGGCGACAGGAGCAGGCCGCTGCTCTCCACCCACCAATAGGCGGAACCGGCCGCCGCGACGAGCGTCGCCGCCACCAGGAAGAGCGAGAAGAGCCGTCCGCGGCGCCGGCGGGGCTTGGCAGCCCGTTCCGGCCGGAAATCGGCACTGGCGTCGGACGCGGCGCGCGCCGTGTCCGACTGTGTCGCGACCGCCGGCTGGGATGCCGCGCCGAAACGGTCGGCGCGCTGCGGACGGAGGTCGCCCATGACCGCGTCGTCGGCCGCATGCGCGGGCGCAGGCTCCCGCCGGCCGGCGTCCGGCGACACGTCGACGACCGGCACGGCAGCGGGGCGGCGGGCGCCCTCCTGCGTCGGCGTTTCGAGGCGGGGTTCGGCGCGCTCCATCGCCGCCGGTCGCGGCTGCGCCGCGCGCCGTTCCTCGGCCTCGATATGGTGGATGATTTCCTCCAGGCGATGCCGCTGCGCCGCCACCACGTCGGGGTCGCGGATGTCCTGCTTCTTCAGACCCGCCTCCAGCGCGTTGCGCGCCGACTGGTAAATCCGTGCGCGCGTCTCCGGGTTCTGCCGCTCCGACCGCGCCAGCGCGTTCTTGATCGCCTCTTCCAATCCGCTCACATAGGCTCCTCTACGGCACCGCGCCCCTTGCGTCCGGCACCGGAATCCTGTGGAAACCGTCCCCGTTTCCGCTCCCGGTTAAGACGTGCGTAACGTTTGGCGGAATTTTGCGCAAGCCCGACCGCCCCTGTGGCCCGCCGGCGCACAGCTTCCTGGCCGTTACCCCCTGCGCGACCTAGGCAAGAGCGAAGCAAGATGCTAGGATTTTGACGTTTCCGTAAACGTCAAAAGAAATCGGCTTCGACATGGTCCTTCCTTCCGTTCTCCGCGACACGCTGCGACTGCCGGCGATTGCGGCACCGCTCTTCATCATATCGCATCCGCAGCTGACGATCGCCCAGTGCAAGGCCGGGGTCGTCGGCGCCTTCCCGGCGCTCAACGCCCGTCCCGAAGCGCAGCTCGACGAATGGCTCGCGGAAATCACCGAGGCACTCGCAGCGCACGACGCCACCCATCCGGACCGGCCGGCGGCACCCTTCGCGGTGAACCAGATCGTGCACAGGTCGAACCGGCGGCTCGAGCACGATCTCGCCATGTGCGTCAAATACCGCGTGCCGATCGTCATTTCCTCGCTCGGCGCCGTGCCGGAGGTGAACGCCGCGATCCATTCCTACGGCGGCATCGTGCTGCACGACGTCATCAACAACCGCCACGCCAGCTCGGCGATCCGCAAGGGGGCCGACGGGCTGATCGCGGTGGCGGCCGGCGCGGGCGGCCACGCCGGCACGCTTTCGCCTTTCGCGCTCGTCCAGGAGATTCGCGAATGGTTCGACGGACCGCTGCTGCTTTCCGGCGCGATCGCCACCGGCAGCGCCATCCTCGCCGCGCAGGCGATGGGCGCGGACCTCGCCTATATCGGCTCGCCCTTCATCGCCACGACCGAGGCACGCGCCGCCGACGCCTACAAGCAGATGATCGTCGACAGCACCGCCGCCGACATCGTCTATTCGAGCTCGTTCACCGGCGTGCACGGCAACTACCTGAAGGGCTCTATCCGCGCGGCGGGCCTCGACCCGGACGACCTGCCGGTCGCGGACCCGACGAAGATGGACTTCGAGACGGCGACGACCGGCGCCAAGGCCTGGAAGGACATCTGGGGCTGCGGCCAGGGAATCGGCGCGGTGAAGGATGTGGTGCCGACCGGGGTGCTGGTCGGCCGGCTCGCGGCGGAATACGACGCAGCGCGCAACCGCCTCTGCCGCGCCTGAGCCGGGCGCCTGCGGAAAATCGCGCGAAGTCCGACAAGACGGCTTGAAATCGATCCGTTTTGCGGTTATCAGCCCCTCACCTTCGGTCCCGCCCCTGTTCGGGACCAACCGGGCCGCTTTAGCTCAGTCGGTAGAGCACGTCATTCGTAATGACGGGGTCACGTGTTCGAGTCACGTAAGCGGCACCATTTCACCGGGCACCCCGCCCGATCCGCCTCCCGATAAGTGCAGCATCTTGCTGCGGCGACAACCCGCCGCTTGTGGAATTGCGGTGTCTGATGCCACGCGTCCATGTTCTTTCAGCGCGGCCCGGGCAAACTTTGCCAGGCACCGGCCCGTATGCTGACGTTCAAGTCAGGCACCAAATTTTCCCGGACCTCAGCGGAACAGCGGCTGGCGGCGGCAGTTGACGAGGAGCTCGTGTTTTGTCGCGAATTCTCCGAAGAGCTTTCGGAGCCGCTCCTCCTCGATCTTCTCGAGCCGGTGGCGCCGGGCGAAATCCCGGACGCTCCACACCTCCCGCACCTTCTTCGCCTCGACATCCGGCGGTTCGGCCACGTGTTTCATGGACTGCCTCCCACACAACCGACGAACAACGTGCGAGAATGCCGCTGGTTCCGTCGCGTGACAAAAATTTCGGGCGTGCCCGGTACGGCGTCGGGCCCTACTGCAACGCGCCCTGCGTCATCTGACGCGGCGTCGAGGTGAGGCGATCGGCGGACGGGGCCGATTCGGCGCCGGGCTCGAAACGCTGCACCACCAGGATGCTGAGAACCGAGCCGACGATCAGACAGAGCACTGCGATCATGACGATGCGAATTGGCATACGGGCCTCCTGCCCTCTGCTCCTGTCGACGATCGGTGCTGCGACGCGCACGGACGACAGAGTTTCAGAAACGGGGCCGGCCGGTCTTTGTTCCGAAAAGCCGGCATGGGGCGCCCGCAAGAACCTCCGCAAATGGCCGAGGCAGCGGCCGTGCCGGCAGTTGCGCCGCGCCGGAAAGCCGAGCAGTATCCGGACCGGACAGGCAGGGAGACGATCGATCATGCGCCATTGGCATCACGCGCCTTTCGCGGCGACATTCCTCGTGATGAGCCTTGCGACGCCGGGCGCGGCCGAAGACCTCGTCGGGGCTTTCGCCTTTTCGCAGAACAAGCACCTTCACGCCTTTTCCGGCCCGAAACCGTCGCAGGCCGAAGCGGAGACGGCGGCGCTCGAAATCTGCAGGGCCCAGGCCGACGACTGCCAGGTGACCAACTATTTCCAGAATGCCTGCGGCGCGCTCGCCACGGCCCCGGACGGCGCCTGGGGCGCGAGTTGGGGCAATTCGGAACCGGCTGCCCGCCAGCGCGCGCTGACCTATTGCGCCGAGCATTCGACCGAATGCACGGTGCTCACCGTGCAATGCGTCGGCGTCAGCGGCTTTGCCGCGCCGCCGATGGCAAGCCCGCAGATGAACTGAGGCTATTCGGGAGACGCAGGCGCGCCGGCTTCGCCCGCCCGGCTCATTCCGTCCGGAACCATTTCAGCGGCCCGTCCATTCAGTCCGGATGAAATTCGTCGCCGTCATACTCACGGGGCTTTCGCTGGTCGCACCGGCGGCGCACGCCTTCGAGTTCCTGAACAAGATCGGGCTGCCGAAGGCAGAGTACGTCGTCGTCCAGCAGATCTACAGCGGCTGGTGGCTGGTCGGCCTGCTGTTGCCGCTGGCGTTTCTCGCCAATCTCGGCAATGCGTTCGTCCTGCGCGGCGACAGGGTTTCGCTGGTGCTGTCCATTGTCGCGGCAGCCCTGATCGTTCTCAATCTGATCATTTTCCTGCTCGTCACGCAGCCGGCGAACGCGGCGACCGAGAACTGGACCGTGCAGCCTGACAACTGGCAGAACCTGCGCAGGCAATGGGAGTATTCGCACGTCGTCAACGCCGCCGTGAACCTCCTCGCCTTCTGCTGCGCCACGCTTGCATCGACACGATGAAAGCCGCGCGGACGGGGACGGGCATCATCGACGGATGGTGGCCAAGCCGGGCAAGGGAGCCGGCGACGGCTGTCAGTCGCGCTTGACGGAAAGCAGGACGTCCCAAAGATCAGCGCCGGTCTCGAAGGCCGCGGCGTTTGCCTTGAAGCCTGTTTCGGCGTCGAGCATCGTCGTCAGCGCCTGCAGCGGATCGGCATTCTCCACGGCGGACGTCCCGGCCGGACCGGCGACGTCGCGGGCGACAGCGGCAAGCCGGCTCGACTGGAGCCGCATGCCCTCGACGGCAGTCTTCAGGACGGATGTCAGTGAAAGGCTCATCGCTTCGATCCCCAGCCGGTGACAGTGCCGCAACACTAGCGACGACCGCCTTCCTCTTCGTGAACGGGTCTGGTGCAATTTTATGCGTCATGCGGGATTCGGAAGGCTTTCGCCCACCACGCGCGCAACCATCGCAAGCGAGACCGCACCGGCATCCGGATGGCCGATGCTGCGTGCCGCAAGCGGCCGGGCGCGGCCGAGCTTCGGGCTGAGCGCTGCCGTCGCCTCCGCCGCCGCCTGCGCGGCGCGGGCGGCCTCGGCCCAGGCGGCCGCGAGCGGCTTGCCGGCGGAAAAAGCGTTCTACAGCGTTTCGACGAAGGGCGCGAAGGCATCCACCAGCGTCTTGTCGCCGAGACGGGCGCCGCCGAGACGGGTCACGGCCGACAGCGCAAGCCGTGCCCCCCGGACTGCGGCCGCCGCATCGATGGCGGCATCGTCCCGCAGGGCGCCACTCCAGGCGCGCAGCAGCAGGCCCCAGAGCGCGCCCGACGTGCCGCCGGCGCGATCGGCCCAGGCGTCGCCGGCGGCCGCGAGCACGCTCGCCGACCCCGCCCCGGCCGCAGCGGCGGCCGTCGCCGCCTCGAAGGCCGCCTGCGCGCCGCGCCGCATGCCCTGGCCATGATCGCCGTCGCCGGCAAAGGCGTCGAGCCTGCCGAGGTCGTCCTCCGCTCGGCGCAACGCGTCGGCGATCCGGCCGACGATCCCGGCGATGCAGGCACCGCCCGCCCTGCCCGCCGCGCTCGACGGTCCGTAGACAGGTGCCGCGTCTTCCGCCGGGATCACATCCGTCGCAGGCGCGGACGG
>NZ_JAKGBU010000063.1:28774-32695 GCF_021555155.1 Rhizobium alarense | reverse complement strand
CGGCGCGGGCGGAATTCCGGGCCTGCCGTCAGCGGCTAAGCTTGAGGATGAAGTTTTCCGCCTCGATGACGGATGCCCCGACGGCGGCAAGCGCAGCGGCGTCGCTGCCGTGCGCCTCGAGCCGCTCGGCGGCCTGCGCCACGAAGGTCGCCCCGACGGCCTGGGCCGCACCCTTCAGACGGTGGGCGAGCGACGCCCGGTCGGCCGCCGCCGCCGCGGCCATGTCCTTCATGATCTGGCGGGCCTGCCGCGCGAAGATCTGCAGCACTTCGAGTTCCAGAGCCTTGTCGCCCATGGTCTGGTTCGCCAGATGCACGAGGTCGATGGGGCGGGACTTCGACGGACACGCGCCGCCTGCATTGTCCGGAGCTTCGAAGGCAATTTTGAGGGCTGCCATTGCCAATTTATCCTTGTTATACACTCTTCTGTTTCGTTGTGACGCGCGTGGCGCCGTCCCGGCAGGTTCGGTCGACAGAATCCGGGACCGGTCGCGCCGCCGCCCCGTCTGCCGCCGGCAGACAACGGTGGTGCACATCCGTCGCAGTTCGGAACTTGCATCCTGCGCGCGGAAAGCGGCTATCCGATTAAAAGCGGGCGCAATCGCGGCGGAATTCGCCAACTATGGTTAACGCCTGTTATATGCGGTGAATTCCCAGCAATTCCATTATGATACCCTTTTGCGGCGCATTAACTTTCTGTTAGGAATCTTGCAAGGCCACATGCGCATGAATTGTGTGAAACAGGCTAATGTGTCACTACGATACGGCTGAGGACTTGTTTATGCCCGAATTGGCAGGACAGTCCGCCGCGGAAGGTCCAGGGCCAGCAATGGCAGCCCCACGGGCGGCGGACCTTCCTTGAGAATGGGAATGACAACGGCGGCGCGTATCGACAGTCATGACGGCTGGACGGCGGGCGGCCCCGACCGGACGGGCTGACGACTTTCTGTGCTGGCGGCAGGAGATCGAAAGTACGACCGGCCGAAATGGTAACGAGGCGTATCCGCATGGCGACAAACAAGTCACCCGAATCGATCGACGACAAGGCGTTCCAGGCCTTGGAGGAAGCCCTGAAGATCGACTTCGATGATCTCGCTCCGGCAACGCCCAAGAACCAGTCCAAGGGCGCCCCGGAGGCCAATGTGTCCGAGAATGCGAGCCGCGCAGAAGATCGCAGTGCCAAGGCCCCCGCGCCGGCTGCCGAGCCGCCCCGCTCGCTCAATCCGGAGCCCGGACCGCGCCAGCCGGCGCTCTCGCCGGCAAACGACGGCACACGCAAATCGCCGGCGGCCATCCTGAAGTCGCTCGACGCGCGCTCGAGCCGCGCATCGCTGCGCATGGCGGCCCTCATCTCCGTCTTCTGGGTCGTCGGCGGCCTCGGCCTTGCCAACCTTCTCTACGGTCCGCAGATCTGGCAGATCCGCTCTCTCGCCGCGCTCGTCGCCATTCCCGGCGCAATCGGCATCCTCGTCGCCGTCATCATGCCGGTCATGCTGTTCTTCGCCTTTGCGATCATGATCTCGCGGGCGCATGAACTGAGAAGTGCCGCCCGCTCCATGGCGGAAGTGGCGCTCCGCCTCTCCGAGCCGGAGACCGTCGCAGCGGACCGCATCATGTCGGTCGGCCAGGCCGTGCGCCGCGAGGTCTCGGCGATGAACGAGGGCATCGAGCGCACGATCGCGCGCGCCACCGAGCTGGAATCGCTTGTGCATTCCGAAGTGAACGCGCTGGAGCGCAGCTACACGGACAACGAGCTGCGCGTGCGCACGCTGGTCCAGGAGCTCGGCACCGAACGCGAGGCGATCATCAACCATTCCGAGCGCATCCGCTCGACGATCTCGGGCGCGCACGACCAGCTGCGCGAAGAGCTCACGGCGGCGAGCGAGGGCATCGCGAGCCGCATCGCCACCTCCGGCGAAGCCTTCGCGGCGATGATCGACACCCGCGCCGCCATGCTGATGGAGAAGTCCGACAGCGCGACGCAGACGATCGGCGCCATGCTGTCCGCCCGCGCCGACAGCCTGCTGTCGACCCTGAGCTCGTCCGGCATCGCCCTTGCCGGCGAATTCGACACGCGGCTGGAACACCTGACCGAAACGCTGAAGAGCAACGGCGACACGCTGCTCAAGCAGTTCGAGACGCGGGCCTCCTCGCTCGACACCAACACCGAGAGGCTGAATGCGGCACTCAACGAGCGTGCCCGACAGCTCAACGAGACGCTGATCGCCCGCACGCGCGAAATCAACGAAAGCCTGACGGTCGGCCAGCAGGCGATCGCGAGCGGCCTCGACGACGTCATCCAGTCGATGAACGCCACGCTCGACGACCACGGCGCCCAGTTCCGCCAGAACCTCAAGAACACGGTCGACGACACCATCATGGATCTCGACCTGCGGTCCGGTTTCTTCGACGAGCGCCTGCAGGCGACGGTCGGCCAGATCGCCACCGCCTTCGATTCCCGCCTCGACGGTTTCGCCAATGCCTTTGACGAGCGCGCGGGAACGCTCGATTCCAAGCTGATGGAGAGCCTCGGGCGGATCAACGAGACGATCGCCGGCGGCCAGCACGCGATCGACGGCATCCTGACGAGCGGCATCGAGCGGCTTGGCTCGACGCTCACCGACCAGTCCTTCGCGATCGCCACCGCGATCGGTACGGGCCAGGAAGTGTTCGAGGCGGCGATCGGCGATCAGGCCGCCACGATCCGCTCGACGGTCGATGGCGCCCATGAACGCATGCAGTCCGTGCTGAAGGAGCGCGGCGACATCCTGCTTTCCGGCCTCTCGGAGGCGCAGGACCGGTTCCAGAGCGGCTTCGGCGCGCGGGCGGATGCACTCGCCGGCACCATCGCCGAGAGCGAGCAGCGTCTTACCTCCGCCCTCGACACGCGCGGCACGGCGATAGCCGGCAGCATCCAGGCGGCCCAGATCCGCATGGAGGAGGCGCTGGGCGCCCGCGCCGACGAGATCACCTCCTCCATCGCCGCAAGTCACAACCGCATCGACAGTGCGCTGTCCGAGCGTACGGCCGCGCTCTCCGCGATGCTCAACGAGACGGGCAGCGCGCTGGAAACCTCCGTCGGCAGCGCCGCGAACCGCGTCGAAAGCGCGCTCACCGGCGCGGCGCGGCAGATCGACGAGGTCATCACCGGGCGCACGGCCAATCTCGCCTCCGTGCTCGGCAACAGCGCGACGACGATGCAGACGGCGATCGATACCGCCGCGACCCGCGTCGAGACGGTGCTGCGTGACGGCAGCGAACAGATCGGCGGCGTGCTGACCGGCCAGGCGGCCGAATTCGCCGACGCCTTCTCCGGCCGTGCCGCGGAGATCGCGGAAACGCTGTCCGGTCGGGCAAGCGAGCTCGCCGGCTCGCTCGTCTCCACCCATGAGCAGATCCGCTCGACGCTCGATGACCGCGTCAACGCGATCCGCATCGCCATGACCGATGGCCGCGAGCAGCTCGCCGAAACGCTGAACGACCAGGTGACGGCGATCGGCACGACGATCGCCACCAGCGCCGGCATGCTGGAAATGACGCTCGAGCAGCACGAGGAGAACCTGCGCCGCTCGATCGAGGGCAGCGCCGCCGCGCTCGACGAGACCGTGCGCCAGAGCGCCGGCTCCGTCGCCGACCACCTCAGCGCCACCACCGCCGAGATCGCCGCCGCCGCCGAGACCTTCGGCAACCGCATGGACTCGACGCTCGGCAGCGTGACGAGCCGCTTCGACGCGACCGGCGCCCGGATGGAGGAAAATCTCGGCGCGCTGGAGCACCGCATCCAGCACAGCGTCGAAAGCGTTGCCGGCCTCGTCGATTCGGCCGGCAACCGCATCTCCGAGACGCTCGCCGGGCGCGTCTCCGAGCTCGACCGCGTCAGTACGCAGGCCGCCGCCCATATCGGCGAGACGCTCGCCGGGCG
>NZ_JAKGBU010000063.1:24633-28674 GCF_021555155.1 Rhizobium alarense | reverse complement strand
CAGGCCGCCGCCCATATCGGCGAGACGCTCGCCGGGCGGGTCTCCGAGCTCGAACGCGTCAGCACCCAGGCCGCCGCCCATATCGGCGAGACGCTGGCCGAGCGTGCCACCGAGATCGATCTCACCAGCGCCCTCGCCGCCGACCGGATCGCCGACACGCTGTCGGGCCGCATCGCCGACATCGACCGCGCCAGCCGCGAGGCGGGCGAACGCCTGTCGGAAACGCTGAAGACCAACATCGACGAGTTCGACCGCGTCGGTACTTCGGCAGCCGAACGTGTCGCCGGCACGCTCGCCGGCCAGGCCGAGCAGATCGACCGCATGGCGGCGCAGGCCGCGGACCGCTTCGCCGGCACGCTGGGCGCGACCACCGAACGCTTCGAGCGCGTCAGCACGGAGGCGACCGATCGCGTCACGGCAACGCTCGCCGGCGGCGCCTCGCAGATCGAACGCGTCAGCGACGAAGCCGCGGCGCGCATTGCCGGCACCATCGACGAGCGCACCGGCCGCATCGAGGAACGCCTCTCCACCATGGACAAGGCACTCTCGATCGGCCTCGACAGCGTGCACCGCACCATCGACGGCAAGGCCGCAGGCCTTGCCCAGACGCTGCGTTCCGCCGTCACCCAGGCGGTGCAGGACATGGACGCGGAGGCCGTGCGCTCCGCCCAGTCGATCGCCAAGACCGGCGAGGAATTTGCCAACCTCAGCAGCTCGCTGCGCGGCGCCGTGTCGCGCGCGGCGCAGGACATGGGCGCCGAGGCCGTGCGCGCGGCCGAGACCATCGCCAGGACCGGCGAGGAATTCGCCGGCACGCTCAGCGCCCGCAACGAGGCCTTCACACGTTCCGTCGACGAGACGACCGCTGCTGCCGCCGCCCGTTTCGCCGAGGTCGAGGGGCGCCTCGAGAACCAGACGCAGGCGATCAAGTCCGGCCTGACGGATGTCGAGAAGGCGCTGGAAACCCGCGGCAGTTCCATCCGCGCCACGCTCGACGAGCGCACCCGCGAGCTCAACTCCATGCTGGCGAGCCGTTCTGCCGAGCTTTCCAAGCTCATCGACGAACAGGCCCGTCCGGTCATCGACCGCTATGCCGAGACCGGCCGCGAGGCCGCCGACCGCATCACGACCGCCGCGCAGGAAAGCGCCGACCGCCTGCGGGCTGAGAATGCCGCGCTTATCAGCGCGATCAGCGCCCGCACCGCCGACACGCTGAGTGCGATAACGAGCCGCGCCGAAGACGCCGCCCACCAGCTCAACGAGGTCGAAAGCAGCCTGCAGGCGAATGTGCTCGGCCTTATCAGCCGGCTGTCCAGCAGCAACAGCCAGATCGCCGGCCTCGTCAATGAGGCGGCGCAGACGCTGTCGCAGATCGACCAGAACCTCTCCTCGACCACCGAGCGCTTCTCGACCTCGGCCGAGCGCGCCGCCGACATGGTCTCCACCACCTCGCGCCTGCTCGAAGGCAAGGTCGACCGGCTCGCCGACATCTCCGCCGGCACGCTCTCGCAGATCGGCGGCATCGTCGGCCGCTTCGAGGACCACTCGAAAATCCTGTCGCAGGCCTCCGACCTGCTCGCCGCCGCCCAATCGAACCTCGTCAGCACGCTGGAGGAACGCCAGGACGCGCTGCGCTCGCTGTCGGTCGGTCTCGTGCAGCGGTCCGAAGAGATCGAGACGACCATGCGCGGCCTCGAGACGATGATCGGCGGCGTGTTCGAACGCGCCGAAGAGCGTTCCAGCCAGATCGCCGGCAACCTGCGCGGCGGCATCCAGTCCTCGTTCGCCGAGGTCGGCCGCGTGCTCTCGGAGACCGAAAAGCGCACCGAGACCGCCGCCCAGTCGCTGCGCGACACGCTGGTGCAGGCGGGCGAAGAGGCGGGCAAGTCGGTCGAACAGGCCTTCAGCGGTGCCGAGGAACGCACCCGCGACATCGCACAGCGCCTGCGCGGCAGCGTCGCCGCATCGCTCTCGGACGTCGACCGCCTGCTCGGCGAGTCGGCCAAGAAGTCGGACTCGGCGACCTATCAGATGCGCACGGCCCTGCAGCAGGCCGTCGAGGAGGCGCTCGGCAAGTTCAGCGGCGCAACCGACGAGATCCGCCGCGCGGCAAACGACATCCGCAAGGAACTCGACGATACCCGCAGCGAACTGCGCCGCGGCGCCTTCGACCTGCCCGAGGAAGCCAAGGAGAGCGCGGCCAACATGCGCCGCGCCGTCTCGGAGCAGATTCGCGCGCTGCAGGACCTCTCCGACATCATCGGCAAGTCGTCGAGCGCACTCGAAGTCTCGCGTCCCGTGCAGCAGCCGGTCGCCCAGCAGCCGATCCGCCAGCAGCCGGCGGTCGCGCAACCGGTGCAGCAGACCGTGCAGCAGCCGGCGGTCGCGACCGAGCGGCGCGAGGAGCCGGCGCTGCGCGGCACGCTCGGCCTCGAACGGGCGGCAGCCGCCACCGTGCGCGAGCCGCAGCCCGTCGCCGAAAGCCGCCCGGCGCCCGTCGTCGGCGAGGGCGGCGGCTGGATGCGCGACCTCCTGCGCAACGCCTCGCGCGAGGAGACGCAGTTCGGCCAGCCGGCCCGCGGCGAAAGCCAGCCGCAGCGTGCCGCCGAAAGCCGCAATCCGCGCCACGTCGTCGAATCGCTGAACTCGCTGTCGGTCGACATCGCCCGGGCCATCGACCACGACGCCTCCGTCGAACTGTGGCGGCGCTACCAGCGCGGCGAGCGCGACGTCTTCACGCGCCGGCTCTACACGCTGAAGGGCCAGCAGACCTTCGACGAGATCAAGCGGAAATACGAGCGCGAGCCCGAATTCCGCACGGCCGTCGACCGCTATATCGCCGACTTCGAGAAGCTGCTCGCCGACGTCGCGCGCAACGACCGCGACCGCGTCATGACCCAGACCTACCTCACCTCGGACACCGGTAAGGTCTACACCATGCTTGCCCATGCCGCCGGCCGCCTCGGCTGAACCGCCGGCAACAGGACGCACACTATCGACGGGCGGCTTCAGGCCGCCCGTTTCGTTTGCGGCGGCACCTTCTTCCCGTCGGAGCTGACCTGCCGGAACGGCGCATAGCCGACGAACAACAGAAGCAGCGCGGCATAGATCCGCCAGGACGCGACATCCTCCGTCTCGTCCCGACGGATCAACCGGCGGACGCTCGCGGACACCGGCGGACCGGCAAGCCTCGGCGACCCGCCATGCCTCGCCGTATCTCCCGTCATCCGTCCCGAACCGGACGATGGCAGCTACGGTGCCTCCGTCCGGACGGTCCCGCCGTTCATGAACCACGCCTTGGTGAAGAGCGCGAGGTCGACAGGGTTGGGCAGGCGCACGTCGGTGCGATCGGGAAAGGGTTTTTCGGCACAATCGTAGGACCGGTCGATCTGGGACAGGACGACGAAGGTCAGTCCCCTCGCCTCGGCGAAGGCCCGCAGCCTGCGGACCTGCCCCATCAGGTCGGGCTTGTCGCGCTTCTGGTCGAGCAGTTGCAGGTAGTCGACGACGCAGAACGTTCCGGCTGCCGCCGTCGCCAGCCGCTCGACGATATAGTCCGCGCTGATGGCGTCGGAGGGATCGAAGACGAACCGGTCGCCGAACGCGGCCCGGTCCGCGCCGAGCCGCCGGAACCGCTCGCAGACGTCCTTCTCGGCATATTCCAGCGTGAAGAAGACGCAGCGCCCGCCGCCCTTCATCGCCTCGATCGCGAGCCGCAGGCTCATCAGCGTCTTGCCCTGGCCGGGCCGCGCGCCGAGCAACACCAGGTCGCCGGGAGAAAGGGACGCATAGAGCTCGCCGGCGGATGACGGAACCCTTGCTGCAAGCAGGCTCCACCGCGCGAACCCTTCGGCTGCCGCGACGCGGTCGAGGGCGGCATGCAGCGGTATGCCGTCCCTGCGCGACAGCAGACGGGCCTTGCGTTTCAGATGATGGACGGGTGCGGACAATTTCATGCGAAAACCTCCAGTGCGGGCAGCGTTCGCAATCCCTCCGCATGCCGAATGCCCGAACGGTCGGTTCGATGATCGTCAGCCCTGC
>NZ_JAKGBU010000063.1:15634-24533 GCF_021555155.1 Rhizobium alarense | reverse complement strand
GGGAGGAGGCGCGGGCCGCGCCGGACCCGGATGATAGCCGATTCGCGGCTGCCGGAAACCCGTCTTGCGGCCGCGGCTCAGATGACCTTCAGCGTCCAGGCGACGATCTCGGCGGTCACGTTCGCCGCTGCGGCGTCGAGCGCCTTGATGAAGGCCGGGTTGCCCGTTCCCGAGACCGACACCGTCGCGGCGAAGGCCTTCTGCGCCCGGACCGTGCCGTTGCGGTCGTTGAGCACCTTGGCGAAGATCTCGACCACGGCGACGTCGGGCCCGTCGGTCCGGACCTCGAAGGCGCGGATGTCGGTCGCGACCTGGTAGTCGATCGCGAGCCCCTCGCCCGGCTTGCCGACGCCGCCGACCGAGCCGGTGTTCTCGAAGGCCTCGACGAGCTTCGCCTGCACCAGCTTCGGCAGCCGGTCGCTCCACTGGGCCTCAGCGAGATACTGGATTTCGGAAACGGTCGGCTTGATGACGACCTGCTCGCTGTTCAGCGCCTTCAGCGCCGACGGTTCGGGCACCAGGATCTGGCGGTTGCGCGCCGACGGCCCCTCGATCACCGGCATCGCGGAGAGACTGAACGTGTCGTTCCGGGCCTGTCCGCCGCCGCAGGACGCAAGCGTCGCCGCAACGAGAACGACGGACGCGAGTCGTCCCGCCGGCAACTCCCGCAATGCACGCAACCCCGAACCCGCCATCTCTACAAAGCCCTGTTTCTCTTCAAGCATTAGCAGCGTGCGGGCATGGTGTCACCGCCGGGAGCCCGCACAAAAGCAGGGCTTCCGCCGCAGGCGGCGTCGCTGTGGAGTTGAGGTCACAGTCTGCACCTCTCACCGGCGTGTACGGCCGTCAAACTGCTTGACGGTCTCGCCCCCGAAGATGAGGCGCTGCGGATTGCGGTCGAAATCCGAAATGGTGCTTTCGAGGCTTAACACCGTGCGCCGCGTGTCGGTGATCAGCGCCTCCACGTCGCGCAGCCCGGAACCCGAGAAGCGCTGCAGGTTGTCGGCGATCGGCCCGATGCGGCCGTTGAGATTGTCGGCCACCTGGCGGAACGAGGTGAGCGTCGCCTTCGCCTCCGCGAAAAGCGATTCCGAATCGCCCTCGCCGAGAAAGCCGTCGAGCTTGGCGAGCACGCCATCGACCCGCGTCGAGGCGGCGTTCAGCTTGTTGGCCATCTGCTGGACGTCGGTGATCGTCTGGTCGATGTCGTCCTCCCGTTCGCCGATGCGGTTGGCAAGGCCGGTGATCGAGGCGATCGCCTTGCGCGCATCCGCGCTTGCCGCGGAGATGTCGTCGACGACGGTTCCGACCTTCTGCGGATCGACGCTGGCGACGAGCGCGTCGATCCGGTCGAGCGAGGCGGTCGCCCGCGTGCCGAAGGCCTGGAAGGTCTGTGCCGCCTGACGGAAGCTGTCCACCGTGCTCTTCACGTCGGACGACGCGTCGGCGAGGTCGCTCGTCACCTTGTCGACATTGCCGACGATATGGTCGATCTTCTCGGCGTCGACCGCTTTGACGAGCGCGTCGATCGACGCCATCGTCGAATCGAGGCGGCCGGACAGGCCGTTGAAGGTTTCGGACAGGCCGCCGACCGACTGCAGGAAGGCGTCGATATTGTCGGAATTGCGCGTCAGCGCGTTGGAAAAGGTCTCCGCGTTGCGGATCGTGTTGGTAAGCGGCCCGCGCGCGTCGGCGACGAAGCCCTGGATGTCGCCGATCGCCGTGTCGGCGCGCTTCAGGATGCTGTCAGCGGTCGCCAGCAGGTTCGTGACACTCGACTGCTCGGCGGTCAGGATCGCGGTGCCGTCCGATTCGAGCGCTTCGCGCAGGATGTTCTGGTCCGTCGTGCTGCCGCCGCTGAGCTCGATATAGGCAGCCCCCGTCAGGCCCTGCACCTCGAGCTTCGCCGAGGTCGTCTGCTTGACCGGGGCGGCGGTCGAGACCTCGGTCAGCGCGATCGAAAAGCGCGGATCGTCCGAATCGATCGCCAGGCTGCGCACCGAGCCCACCGGAATGCCGTTGAAGCGGACCGGCGAGCCGACGCTGAGGCCGTTGGCGGAGCCCGGAATGCGGATCGCGAGCGGCGCCATCTCGCCGTTGCGCCCGTATTGCGACATCCAGTAGACGAAGCCGAAGGCCGCGGCCATGACGAGGATGGTGAAGAAGCCGACGAGGGCGTAGTTGGCTTTGGTTTCCATGTCTTCCCAGTTTCAGTCGCGTCGCCTGTCGGGGCGCGGCCGAACCCCATGAACGGCCGCACCGCGGAAAAGTTTCACCGCACGATCGCCCGTGCCCGCTTGCCCTGGAAATAGGCCTGAACCCATTCGTCGTCGCAGGCGAGCATATCGTCAATCGTGCCCTCGACCAACACCCGCTTCTGCCCGAGCACCGCAATGCGGTCGCAGACGGAAAACAGGCTGTCGAGGTCGTGCGTCACCATATAGACCGTGAGGCCCAGCGTGTCGCGCAGCTTCGCGATCAGTTCGTCGAACTCGGCGGCGCCGATCGGATCGAGGCCCGAGGTCGGCTCGTCGAGAAAGACGAGGTCCGGATCGAGCGCCAGCGCGCGTGCAAGCGCCGCCCGCTTGATCATGCCGCCGGAAAGCTCGGACGGGTATTTTTCCGCCGCCTCCGGCGCAAGGCCGACGAGCTCGATCTTTAGCCGGGCAAGTTCATCCATCATGGCCTTCGGCAGGTCGAGATATTCGCGCATCGGCACCTGGATGTTCTCCAGCACCGTCAGCGATGAAAAGAGCGCGCCGTGCTGGAAGAGCACACCGAGACGCATGTCGAGACGCAGCCGCTCCTCCTCGCTCGCCTTGTCGAAATCGGCGCCGAGGATGTGGATCGAGCCGGAGCGGCGCGGCAGCAGGCGCAGCACCGTGCGCATCAGCACCGACTTGCCCGTGCCGGACGCCCCGACGAAGCCGAGGATCTCGCCGCGGTAGATGTCGAGGTTCAGCTTGTCGAGCACGATCTTGCTGCCGAAGCCGACCGTCAGGTCCTTGACCGAGAGCACGATATCGGCGCCGTTCGCCTTCGTCGTCGTGTCCATTCCGCCCGCTCCCGTCAAAAGTCGATCGCGGCGTAGAACATGGCAAAGAGCCCGTCCACGAGGATCACGACGAAGATGGCCTTCACCACGGAGGTCGTGACGTGGCGGCCGAGCGATTCCGCGCTGCCGCCGACCTTCAGGCCCTCGACGGAGGCGACGATGCCGATGATGAGCGCCATGAACGGCGCCTTGATCATGCCCGAGACGACCGTCGACATGTCGATCGCCTCCTTGAGGCGCGACAGGAACGTGTCCACGGTAATGCCCGAATAGGCCCAGGCGACCAGCGCCGCACCGCCGAGCGCCGCGAAATTGGCGATGACCGTCAGGAGCGGCAGCGCAACCGTCAGCGCCACGAGCCGCGGGAAGACCAGAACGCCGATCGGGCTCAGCCCCATCACCTTCAGCGCGTCGATCTCCTCGCGCATCTTCATCGACCCGATCTCGGCGGTGATCGCGCTGCCGGAGCGGCCGGCGATCATGATGGCGGTGAGCAGCACGCCGATCTCGCGCAGCTGCAGGATGCCGACCAGGTCGACGACGAAGACCTCCGCGCCGAAATAACGGAGCTGGAAGGCACCCTGCTGGGCGATGATGGCGCCGATCAGGAAGGACATCAGCACGATGATCGGCACGGCGCGGACGCCCATGCGGTCGAGCTGATGCACGACGGCGGCCGGCGAAAGGCCGCTGTGCCGCCCGAGCTTGAGCTGCGCGCCGCGCACCGCCGAACCGAGGATATACATCGCGGCGACCAGGTCTTCCCAGATCTCGACCACCGCCTCGCCCGCCGGCGCGAAGAGCCGCTCGAACAGGGTCGGACGCTCGCCGTCGCCCTCGCCCGGCCTCTTCAGCTCTTCCGGCAGCGCCTTGATGAGGTCCGCATAGCGCTCGCCGCCGCCGTCGACGAGGCGCACTGCCTCGCCCGAGCGCTGGCGGTCGGAGATCAGCCGGCGGATCAGCCAGGCGCCGGATGTGTCCATGCCCTCGACGCCGCTGAGATCGACCTGAAGCGGGCCGCCGGCCTTGTCCTTGAGCTCGTCGATCCTGCGGCCGGCCGCAACCGCGGTCTGGTGCCGCCACGCGCCGGTCAGCTTCCATATCTGGCCGGAGCCGCTGCCGTTGTCGGAGACGTCGATGCCGGCGGGGGAAAATGTCGTCGCGCTCAAATCTCTTGCTTCTTCCCGCACTTGACCCAACATGCCCGACTCATACCGGCTCCACCGCCATCTGTCACCGACACAGAATGCGATTGCCCGATTGCAGGCCGGAAAAATTAACATGGACGGACGACCGGCATGCGGCGACAACTCGATGTTTTCAAGGAACGTTTCCCGATCGCCGGCAGCTTCACCATTTCGCGCGGTTCCAAGACCGAGGCCGAGGTGGTCGTGGTCCGCCTGAGCAAGGACGGCGCGAGCGGATGGGGCGAATGCGTGCCCTACCGGCGCTACGGCGAATCGATCGACGGTGTGCTCGCCGCGATCGAAGCCATGCGCGGCGCGCTCGAGGCCGGCCTGTCGCGCGACGACCTGCAGCATGCCATGCCGGCCGGCGCGGCGCGCAACGCCGTGGACTGCGCCCTTTGGGATCTCGAGGCGAAACGCACCGGCCTGCCGGTCGCCGCGGCGATCGGTTTTCCGCAGCCCTCGCCGCTGACGACCGCCTATACGATCTCGCTCGGCGAGCCCGACGTGATGGCGGCGCGGACGGCGGAGCATGCGCACCGGGCCTTGCTGAAGGTCAAGGTCGGGACCGGCGACGACGCAGCGCGCATCCGCGCCGTCCGCCGCGCCGCGCCCGACGCCCGCATCATCCTCGACGCCAACGAGGGCTGGAGCGAGGAAACGCTGACGCACCACCTCGCCGTCTGCGCCGAGAACGGCGTCGCGCTGGTCGAGCAGCCGCTTCCCGCCGGCAGGGATGCGCTGCTCGGCACGATCGTCCGCCCGGTGCCCGTCTGCGCCGACGAAAGCGTGCATCTCGCCGCCGACATCGGCGCGCTCGCCGACCGCTACGACGCGGTCAACATCAAGCTCGACAAGGCGGGCGGCCTCACCCAGGCGCTCGATATCCGGGCCGAGGCCCGGCGCCATGGGCTTTCCGTCATGGTCGGCTGCATGGTCGGCACCTCGCTCGGCATGGCGCCGGCCGTGCTTCTGGCGCAGGACGCCGACGTCGTCGATCTCGACGGTCCGCTGCTGCTTGCCCGCGACCGGGAGCCCGGCCTGCGCTACGAGGCTTCGCTGGTGTTTCCGCCGGAAAGCGCGCTCTGGGGCTGAGCGGCCCGCGCCGCCAGCACGAGAACGAGGCCGCAGCCCGCCACGACGGACATGACATAGAAGCCGCTCACCCCGTACCAGGCATAGGCGTAGCCGGAGGCGAAGGTGGCGAGCGCCATGAAGATGTTGTTGTAGAAGAAGTAGAGCCCCTGCGCCGAGGCCTCCTGCTCTTCCGGCACCCGCTGGATGATCCGGTTCTGAACGCCGATATGGACGCTTGCGAAGGTGAAGGCGTGCAGGCACTGCAGCACGAAATAGCCGGCGAAACCGGGTTCCATCGGATAAAACAGCCAGCGCAGGACCGTGACGGCGCTGCCGGACAGCAGCAGCGTCCAGAGGCTGAAGCGGCGGCGGAGGCGCGTCGCGAAGACAAAGAAGATCACCTCGGCGAAGACGCCGGCGCTCCAGAGCAGGCCGATTTCCGTGCCGCTGAAGCCGCGCCCTGTCCAGTAGATCGCCGAGAAGGCGAAGAGCAGTGCGTGGCTCGCATTGACGAGCGCCGCGCCGGCCAGCATCAGTTGCACGTCGCGCTGCCGGAGCGAGCCAGCCGGCGCCACGGCAAGCGCGGTGATCGGCGACGGACGCCGCGGCTTGCCGATGCGCGGCGTCGTCAGCGCCGCGACGACGGTCAGCACGAAGCCGACCGCCATCGCCGGCAGCACCATGGCGCCGCCGAAGAGACCGGACAGCCAGCCGCCGACCATCGTGGAGGCGATGAAGGCGAGCGAGCCCCAGAAGCGCATGCGGCCATAGTCGAAATTCCAGCGCCGGACGCCGGACAGCGCGATCGACTCGGCAATCGGCACATAGGGCGCGTAGACGGCGCCCTGCAGCGCATAGAGGATGAGCACAGGCCAGAAGCTCTCCGAGACAAAGAGCGCAAGCGCCGTGAGCAGCGAAAGCAGGCTCGACCAGACGAGCACCGTGGCCCGTTCGCCGATCCGGTCGGCGAGAAGCCCGGCCAGCGGCGCCGTGAAGACGCGCAGGATCATCGGCACGGCAAGCACGACGCCGATCTCGAAATCGCTCATCGTCAGCGAATTGAGCCAGACGGGGAAATAGGGCAGCGCGATGCCGTTCACCAGCATCGGGGCGCAGAACAGGATCGCGATGCGCTGCACGAAAAACGGCGGCGCGCCCGCACTGACGACCAGACCCGGTTGGGTATTCATGGAGGAAGACCTGAAGAGAGGATCGCCAATCCCCTATCATGCTGCTCCGGCGCCGCCAATCCGCGAATTCTGACAGGCCCGAATTGTCCGCCGTCAGGCGGCCTCGGCTTCCTTGATCGCGGCGGGCACGGACTGCAGCGGCCCGGCGGCTGCCGCCACCCGTGCAGCCAGGTCCGCCCGCTGCCAGGTGATGAGCTCCATCGACCCGTCGAAATTCTCGGCGATGGCCGTGCAGCTTTCCACCCAGTCGCCGCTGTTGATGTAGCGGATGCCGTCGATTTCGGTGATGACGGCATGGTGGATATGGCCGCAGATCACGCCGTCGGCCTTGTGCCTGCGAGCTTCCTCCGCGACGACGCGCTGGAATTCGCCGATGAAGTTGACGGCGTGCTTGACCTGCAGCTTCGCCCAGGCGGAAAAGGACCAGTAGGGCATGCCGAGACGGCGGCGCACCGCCGCAAGACCGATATTGATGACGATCGCCGCGTCATAGGCCCAGTCGCCGAGATAGGCGAGCAGCCGGGCGTTGCGCACCACCACATCGAACTCGTCGCCGTGCAGGACGAGGTAGCGCTTGCCGTCGGCCGCCTCGTGCATGATCTGCGGCGCGACCTCGATGCCGCCGAAATGGATGCCCGGAAAATCACGCAGGAATTCGTCGTGGTTGCCCGGCACATAGATGATGCGGGTGCCTTTGCGCGCCTTGCGCAGCAGCTTCTGCACCACGTCGTTGGCGCTCTGCGGCCAGTACCAGCTCCGCTTCAGCCGCCAGCCGTCGACGATGTCGCCGATGAGCACGATCGTCCCGGCCTCGTGGTATTTCAGGAAATCCAGCAGGAAGTCCGCCTTGGCGGCCTTGGATCCGAGATGCACGTCGGAAATGAACAGGGTGCGCACCTGCCGCACGGCGGTCGTGTCTGTGCTGAGGGTCATGCCTGAGACGTCTCCGATGGGGCGGCCTCGGCCGGCGGACCGGCCTCTCGCTATGCCCCCCGTGAAAACCAGACTCTTGTTTCAGGAAAATGACACAGCCTCTGGACTACCGGTCTGCGACCGGATTCGACCGTTGCAGCGGCATCGAATTGCCGATTTATGGCGGGCGCACCTTTCATGGCTCCTGCCGGTGGGCTAGAACCGCCGCCAGCCAGATCGCAAGAGGGACAAGACGACGATGAGCACGGGCGAAACTCCCAAGAAGCCGACACCCGCCAGCGGCGACATCGACCAGCAGGCGCTGTTCTTCCACCGCTATCCCCGCCCGGGCAAGCTCGAGATCCAGCCGACGAAGCCGCTCGGCAACCAGCGGGACCTGGCGCTTGCCTATTCGCCGGGCGTTGCCGCCCCGTGCCTCGCGATCCGCGACGATCCGGAAACCGCCGCCGACTACACCTCGCGCGCCAACCTCGTTGCCGTCGTCTCGAACGGCAGCGCCGTGCTCGGCCTCGGCAATATCGGCCCGCTCGCCTCCAAGCCGGTGATGGAGGGCAAGGCCGTGCTCTTCAAGAAGTTCGCCGGCATCGACGTCTTCGACATCGAGATCGACGCCCCTGAAGTCGAGCGCATGGTCGACGTCGTCTCGGCGCTCGAGCCGACCTTCGGCGGCATCAATCTGGAAGACATCAAGGCGCCGGAATGTTTCGAGGTGGAGCGCCGGCTGCGCGAGAAGATGGATATCCCGGTCTTCCACGACGATCAGCACGGCACCGCTATCATCGTCGCCGCGGCCGTTCTGAACGGCCTGGAGCTCGCCGGCAAGGACATTGCCTCGGCAAAGATCGTCGCCTCCGGCGCCGGCGCCGCGGCGCTCGCCTGCCTCAACCTGCTCGTGACGCTCGGCGCGAAAGTCGAGAACATCTGGGTGCACGACCTCGAAGGCCTCGTCTACAGGGGCCGCGACGTGCTGATGGACCAGTGGAAGGCCGTCTACGCGCAGGAGAGCGAGAAACGCCGGCTGTCCGAGACGATCGACGGCGCCGACGTCTTCCTCGGCCTGTCGGCGGCCGGCGTGCTCAAGCCGGAGCTCCTGGTGCGCATGGCCGAGCGGCCGCTCATCATGGCGCTCGCCAATCCGACACCGGAAATCATGCCCGACGAGGCGCGTGCCGCCCGTCCGGACGCGATGATCTGCACCGGCCGCTCGGATTTCCCGAACCAGGTCAACAACGTCCTCTGCTTCCCCTACATCTTCCGCGGCGCGCTCGACTGCGGCGCCCGGACGATCAACGAGGAGATGAAGATGGCGGCGGTGCGCGCCATCGCGGCGCTCGCCCGCGAGGAGGTCTCCGAGGTCGCCGCCCGCGCCTATTCCGGCGAGACGCCGAGCTTCGGCCCGAACTACCTCATCCCCTCGCCCTTCGACCAGCGCCTCATCCTGCGCATCGCGCCGGCCG
>NZ_JAKGBU010000063.1:0-15534 GCF_021555155.1 Rhizobium alarense | reverse complement strand
GGCGGCCGCCGACTCCGGCGTCGCCGCCCGGCCGATCACCGACTTCGACGCCTATCTCGACCAGTTGAACCGCTTCGTCTGGCGTTCCGGTTTCATCATGAAGCCGATCTTCGCGGCCGCGAAGAAAGCGGAGAAGAAGCGCGTGATCTTCGCCGAGGGCGAGGACGAGCGCGTGCTGCGCGCCGCCCAGATCCTGCTCGAGGAAGAGATCGCGCGGCCGATCCTCATCGGCCGGCCGCAGATCATCGAGACGCGCCTCAAGCGCTACGGCCTGCGCATCCGCCCGGGCGCCGATTTCGAGGTCGTCAATCCCGAGGACGATCCGCGCTACCGCGACTATGTCGACCACTATTTCAGCCTCGTCGGGCGGCTCGGCGTCATCCCGGAAGCCGCCCGCACCATCGTGCGCACGAACCAGACGGTGATCGGCGCGCTGGCCGTCAAGCGCGGCGATGCCGACGCGCTGATCTGCGGCGTCGAGGGCCGCTATGCGCGGCACCTGCGCGACGTGTCACAGATCATCGGCAAGAAGGACGGCGTCATCGACTTCTCGGCGCTGAGCCTGCTGATCTCCCAGCGCGGCGCCACCTTCTTCACCGATACCTACGTGACCTACGACCCGACGGTCGAGGAGGTAGCGGAGATGACGATCATGGCGGCGCAGGAAATTCGCCGCTTCGGCATCACGCCGCGCGCCGCACTCGTCTCGCACTCCAATTTCGGATCCCGCGATTCGATGAGCGCCAGCAAGATGCGCAAGGCGATGGCGCTCGTGCGCGCGATGGCGCCGGATCTCGAAGCGGACGGCGAGATGCACGGCGATTCGGCGATTTCGGAGGTGCTGCGCCAGCGCGTCATGCCGTCGAGCACGCTGACCGGAGAAGCGAACCTGCTCGTCTTCCCCAATCTCGACGCCGCCAACATCACGCTTGGCGTCGTCAAGACGATGACCGACAGCCTGCATGTCGGCCCGATCCTGCTCGGGGCCGCCCAGCCCGCCCACATCCTCTCGCCGTCGGTCACCTCGCGCGGCGTCGTCAACATGGCGGCGCTGGCCGTGGTGGAAGCGTCCAACCCGGCGTAGGGCCAACCTGGCCTCATACCAACCTGCGCTGATATCGACCGACTGCGCCGGAGCGATTTTGGCCTGCGGACGGTGTTGAAAATCCTCGCCGGACGACCGCAGACGGGCCACCGCAATCGGTCAATGTCAGTGCAGGTTGGCGTTACGCCTGCCGATCGATTCGCACGCTGCCGGCGTCAGGTCACCGGCAGGGAGATCGTTCCCTTGAGATAGGTCACGGCGCTTCCGACGATGCGCACGCCGTCGGGGAGCCGTTCACAGGAGAGCGCGCCGCCGCGGCGCGAGCACTGGAAGGCCGTCAACTCATCCTTGCCGAGTTTTTCGGACCAGTAGGGAACGAGCGTCGCGTGGGTCGAGCCCGTCACCGAATCCTCTGGCACGCCGTGGCTCGGCGCGAAATGGCGAGAAACGAAATCATACGCTTCGCCCCGCGCCGTGACCACGAAGCTCAGCGGCGCAAGCGCCGCGATCCTTGCAAAATCGGGTGCGAAGTCCCGCACCGCCTGCTCGTTTGCGAGTTCGACCAGCCAGATGCGCGACGAGCGGCTCACCGCAACGACCGGCATGTCCTTCACGACCTCGCTGAGCAGCGACGGGCACTCCGCGAGCGCATCGGCGGGCAGTACCGGCAGGTCCAGGGCGTAACCCGCGGAATGGCGTGCGACGCGCAATATGCCCGCCCGCGTTTCAAATGCGAAGCCGCCCTCCACACCCCGTTCCGTCGCCAGCACATGTGCCGTCGCGAGTGTGCCATGGCCACAAAAGGAGGCTTCGCTGGTCGGCGTGAACCAGCGCAGGGCCCATCCGGCGCCAGCGGGACGGACGAAGGCCGTGATCGCCACGTTGTTTTCTTCGGCAACGCCCTGCATCACCGCATCGGGCAACCAGTCATCGACCAGCAGCACTGCGGCGGGGTTTCCGGCAAATGCCCGCGTGGCAAAGGCGTCGACCTGATAGACGGCAAGGTTCGGCATTTGGGACTTTCCCGCATTCGGGGGCAAAAGTTGGTCCGGCGACGGGCTCTGACGAGCGTCTTCAGACGTTTCGCGCAACACGTCCTCGAGGGATATCCGCCGACGCCAGCGCCCCGGCGAGGCTCCACGGAGCGCGCGCCGTCCAGACGCGCCTCAGACGTTCTTGAGCCGCTTCGACCACTCCGTCGCCTTGCCGCTGCCGGCGTCGCGCCAGGGCGAGCCCTTGAGGCCGAGCTTGCCCCGCAGGCCCATGCCGGAAATGATCAGCCGGTTCATGCGCGAACGGATGAAGGGCAGCGACGCGATGTGCAGGCCGGTGAAGGGCAGGAAGGGATTGCGGCGCAGCGACCCGTAGATCTCGACGCGCGTCGTCGTCTTGTCGCTCGCCGAACGGGCATGGAAGCCGTGCGTGTCGGCAACGATCAGCGTGTTCGCCTTCACCGTCATCTTGACCGGCTGGCCGTAGCCGAGCGCGCCGAGTTCGTCCGGCATGATGCGCAGCGAGCCGCGGGCGGAATACTTGTTTTCGATCGAATCGGAATTCTCGCTGATGCGGCGCTCCCAGTTCATCCGCTGCAGCGTCACCTTGTGCGAGCCCGGCACATAGGCGAAGGGGCCGTCCTCCTCGCCGACATCCTTGAGGAACAGCCAGGCCTTGGCGGTCGGCTGGAAGGTGTCGCTGTGCAGCGCCGTCTGCGGATCGGCGGCGCCCTGCTTCGAGACGGCCGTCGGCAGCGCCATCACGACCTGCACGACGAGCAGCGGCTCGCCGGCATGCGAGGAGACGTAGCGCAGGAGGCTCTTCAGCCGCGGGTCGTTGCGGGCCGCGCGGAAGCCGGGCAGCGTTTCAAGATCGCGGTCGTCGATGATGGCGCGGCGCGTCACCGTCGAGCCCTGCAGCATGTCGTGCCGCTCGAAGTCGCGCGTCTCGAGTTCCTTCGCCACCTCGGCGAAGACCTCCGGCGGCAGGAAGTTCTCGATGCGGACGAAGCCGGTCTCCTCGTATTGCTGTCGATGCTCCGGAGCGACGCCGGCAGCGAGCGAACGGCGCCGCCAGTCGGCCATGCGCATGGCGATCGAGACGCGCTTCTCGTGCAGGCCCTTGCGGTTCAGCCACTTGCTGCCGATCACCGGATTGTCGGCGAAGGATTTCGCACCGGAAGCGAGCTGGAGGGCGTAGAAGGGGCTGAGAAGAACCGATGAGAGACGCATGTGACCTGCCGTTCTGGTTGTCGTGCCCGTCGCCGGCGGCGGCCGAAAGCCAAGGCCCTGCGCGGGATTTCCGTCGGCAATTTGCTACACCATGGCCCTCGCGAGATCAATTGACCTGCCGGAGGGAGAAGCGGACTATTTCCGTCAAGTAAAGACATGCCCGGCGCGGTTAATCACAAATTGCGGAGTCGGTTGCACACCACCGGCGACGGCCTATGATAAGATCGGAAACTCGCTCCGCCCGGCGGAGCCGCAATCGGACATGTTCACGGTGAAAACGCGCCTGCGCTCCCTTCTGGTCGCCGCATTGGCCCTGCCGCTCCTCGCCGCGGCCGCGGGCGCGGAGGCCGCGGTCTGCGACCGGCTGAACGCGCGTCTCGCAAGCCTGCCGCGCGTGACCGGCGATCCCGCCGCCGCGCGAAAATATGCCGGCGCCATCGCACAGCAGAACATCCAGTTGCGCAAGGCGAAAAGCGACCGGCGCCGGCTCGGCTGCGGCTCGGCGAGCGTCACCGTCGTCGGCGGTCCGAATGCGGAAAGCTGCCGCGCAGTGCTGACCGCCATCGACAAGATGGAGCGCAACCTCCAGATCCTCGAAAAGAAGCGCCGCGAGTTCGCGAGCGCCGGCGGCGACAGCGGCGCCCGCCGGCGCATCGAACAGGCGCTCGCGGCCAATGGCTGCGACGCGGACGACAGCCGCGTCATGCCGGTGACCGCCACCGGAAAATTCAAGGTTCTCGATATCGAGCGGCCGAGCGCCGTCGCGTCGGAACCGCTTCACGACGGCCGTTCGGCCCTCAGCCTGCGCCCGCTCGGCGACATGCCGCGCAGCGGCGGGCTTAGGACCGTCTGCGTGCGCACCTGCGACGGCGGCTTCTTCCCGATCTCCTCGGGCGCCACGCCGCTCGACTTCCGGCGCGACCAGAAGATCTGCGCCGCCATGTGCCCGAACACGGAGACGGAGCTCTTCTACCACTCGATCGCATCGCAGGAGACCGACCAGATGGTCTCCTCGCTCACCGGCCAGCCCTATTCCGTGCTGCCGAACGCCTTCGCCTACCGCACGCGGGATCTCTCCAAGCCGGACCGCTGCGGCTGCAACCTTTCGGCCTATTACAAGGCGATGATCCGGCGCGAGGCGGCGGCGGAGGGCGGCGAACCCCCGGAGCAGACCGGATCGATCACCACTATCACAACGACGGCCGGGGAAAAAGAGCCGCCCGCCGCCGAACGCAAGGTGATCGAACGCCCCTGGCACCCGGACAAGGACAAGGTGCGCATCGTCGGCCCCGTGTTCCTCCCCACCGAGGAATCGGCGATCGATCTCAGACATCCGCTCGGCGGCGACTACAACTGATCGTCCGTCTCGCCACGCCAGCGGTCCTCGAAGACGAGGTCCTCCAGCGGCAGGCGCTGGCGCCAGCCCTTCACCGCGAGTTCCGGCGCGGCGTAGAGCCGGTCGACATAACCGAGGCAGAGCCAGGCGACGATCTCGATCCGCTCCGGAATGCCGAGGATCGCCTTGATGTCGCAGTCGTGGAAGATGCTGACCCAGCCGACGCCGACGCCCTCGGCGCGTGCGGCGAGCCAGAGGTTCTGCACGGCGCAGACCGTCGAATAGACGTCCATGCGCGGATTGTGCGTGCGGCCGAGCACCACCGTGCCGCCGCGCTCGGGATCGCAGGTGACGCAGATCGAGAGCGGCGCCTTGCGGATGCCCTCGAGCTTCAGCGAGCGATAGAGCGCCTGCCGCTCGCCGGCAAACATCTCCGCCGCCTCGGCATTGGCCTTGCAGAACGCCTCGTGCGCGGCGGCACGGATAGCCGGATCGCGGACGAGGACGAAGTTCCATGGCTGCATGAAGCCGACGGACGGCGCATTGTGCGCCGCGGCGAGAAGCCGGCCGACGAGGTCGTCCGGCAGCGGATCGGGCAGGAACTCGTCGCGCACGTCGCGGCGCGTCTCGATGGCGCGGTAGACGGCCCGCCGCTCGGCAGGGCTGAAGGCTTCCGCACGGACCGGATGGTCCTCGGGCAAAGGTCGCATCGTCATCTCCCCAACAATGCACGGGCGCATGACCGCCCCGACCTTCCGCCGTCCGCGCGGATCGGGTCTATCGTGTCAGGCCGGTCTTCCGACTCCGGTTCATCCGCGGCACCTGCCTTCCCGGTTGAAGAACCAGTGGCAATATATTGAAGGGAAAAACCTTCCGGCGCTCGCGTCCCCGTCACGGCGTTGGGCACGTTCCGGAATAGGCGCAAACTTCGCCGCCACCGGATTCCCGATTCTCCCGCCGAGCGGCGGGCACCTGACGCCGTCATATGCGCATGTCGCGGCCGCCGGATCAAGGGCCGCCGGCGACACGCAGGGCGTCGACGCGCGTCAGGCGGCCTTGGCGCTTTCCGCCGCCGCCCGTTCCGCGTCGCCGGCATAAACCGCCCGGTTCCGCCCGCCGTTCTTCGCCGCATAGAGCGCGACGTCGGCCACGACCATCAGGTCGTGCACGGTCTCGCCATGCAGCGGGAAGCAGGCGATGCCGGCGCTGCTGCCGACCCGGAGCAGCTGCCCGTCATGGGCGATGGGGATCTGCGCATCGCGCACCAGCCCGTTCGCGAGATCGAGAAGCGACCGCTCGTCGAGCTCGCGCTCGACCAGCACCGCGAACTCGTCGCCGCCGAGCCGCGCGACCGAGCCGCGCCTGCCCACCCGCTCGCTGAACCGGCGCGCCACCTCCTTGAGCACGACGTCGCCCGCCGCATGGCCATGGTGGTCGTTGACGGCCTTGAACCTGTCGAGGTCCATGGCAAAGACGGCAAAGGGCGCCAGGCCGGCCCGTCGGGCGGCCGCGGTGATCACCTCGTCGAAGCCCGAACGGTTGAGTAGCCCGGTCAACGGATCGTGGCGCGCCAGGAAGGCGTTGCGCGCCTCGCTCTTCTGCAGCGCCTTCACGAGGGAGGAGAAGCGCGTCGTGACGAAGAGCATGACGGCAACGAAGGCCGCTACGAAAAGCGCGATCTGCGGCAGCGCCATCGTCCAGACATAGGCGCCCGGGATGTTCGGCCGCCACGAGGCGACCAGCGGGTTGAAGGCGTCGCGCCCGATCGGTGTCAGCATGAGGTTCGGATCCTCGGTGACGATCGGGGCAAAACCGAGCTGCATCAGGCCGAGCCGCCGCTCGGCATCGGCGAGCAGCCTTGCGGAAATCGGCTTCACCGTCACCATCAGCGTCGGCGCCTTGCGACCTTCGGGGATGAACAGGTCCTTCGGCACGACGGCCTGCACGACGACGATGCTCATCTTGCCGTTGATGAGGCGCAGACCCGTCGTGAAGATTTCCGGCAGGGCCGGTGTCAGCATGTCCCGGTCGCTTTCCGGTCTCTTGAGGCGCCAGCCGCCCGCCGCCGGTTCGAGCGCCGCGAAATAGGCGGACTCGGCCTTCTGGGTAAGATCCACCACCCACTTCAGGAGATAGCCGGCCTTCTCCTGCGAGACGGCCTCGCCGTCATGCACCGCACCGGCAACCTCGCCGGAGGCCGCGGCAAACACCATCCAGGAGAAGCCGAAATCGGCCCAGAGCCAGTCGCGCAGCTCGCGTGTCACGAAATCGTCGCTCAGGCGGCCGTCGGCCAGTTCCTCGAAACTCCTGTCCCAGACGGACATGGCGCTCTGGTAGAGCACCACCTGTTCGATCTGCCGGTCGAATTCGTTGCGCACCAGCCGCTTTTCGGTCTCGCCGACATAGCTGTCGGCCTGGCGCACGGCGTAGTCGAGCACCATGAAGTTGGCGGCCGCAAACAGCGTGACGATCACCACGCCCGCAACCGCAATCATCCATTTCACTTTGCCGTGGCGGCTGGCCACCTGGCCTGTCGTGCTGCTGCCCATCGCTCTGCCCACTTTGCCCCCGCGCGCTTCTTTGGCGCGCATGTGGGACGAAGCCTAACCGCGAGAGAGCAACATTCGTTTAAATAAGCTGGTGAGCGGATCCTTAATTGCAGAGAACCGCGGCGGGCCGCGGTCCTCCGGGCGCGCTTCCGGCAGATCAGGTCGCCGCGGCCGCCCGAGCCTCCTTCAGCAGTCGGCGGAGCGCCGCCGGCGCATCGAGGCGCCGGGCGAACTCGACGAGGCTTTCGCCCGCCGGGCTCCGCTCGCGCGGGTCTGCGCCGCGCGACAGGAGCAGCGCCGCCATGTCGGTCGCGCCGATCGCGACGGCAAAGCCGAGCGGCATCAGCCCGTCGCGCGACGGATCGGGTCGGCCGTGTGCCGTCCGGAAGGTCCGGCCGAGCAGCGACGGGTCCGCGTCGAGCAATGCCGCCACCCGGTCGGAAAGGCCGAAGGCGATTGCAGCGAAGATGTCGAGCCTCTGCGTCTTCAGATAGGCGACCGTCTCGGCATGGCCGTTGTAGTCCGCCCAGCCGATCGGCGGCGCATGGTGGTAGGGATCGCGGAGCGTCGGATCGGCGCCCGCGCCGATCAGCGCCTTCACCATGTCGAGTTCGCCGTGCAGCGCCGCCTCGTGCAGCGGCGTGCGCGAGGTCATGCGGTTGACGTCGAAGCCGAGCGCCAGCATCAGCGCCACCTGCGCGCGCTCGCCACGGCCCGCCGCGTCGTGCAGCAGCGCCGGATGCGCGGCCTGCACGCGGTCGACGAGCGCCGGGTCGGCGGCGGCGAGCGCCCCGGCCTCGGCGTCTGCGCCGGCCGAGATGGCGCGTGCCAGCCGGTCGGCATCCGACAGGCCGACGGGCGCCGCACCGCGCGAGACGAGAAACGCGGCTAGCGCCGTGTCGCCGCCGAGCATCGCCCATTCGTAGGGCGTCCGCCCGTCGACCGGACGCAAGACATCCGCGCCGTTTTCGACGAGCAGGCGCACGCGCGCGGCCATGCGGTTCTTCAGCGCCCAGGCAAGCTGGTAGTCGAAGACCCGCTCGCTGTTTTCGACCATCCCGCCGTCCGCCCGCACCAGCCAGGTGTTGCGGTCGTCCGGCGACAGGCCGTGGGCGATCAGCAGCGCCAGGCACCGGTCATCCGGTTCGAACATGCGGTTGTAGAGCGCCTGGCTGTCATTTGCCGCGGCACCTGCGGCAAGCAGCAGGCGCGCGAAGGCGTCGCAGTCCGGATGCTCCGGCTGGCGCTCCCTGCCCGCCTCCCCCTCGCCGAACACGCCGGTCAGCACGGTGAAGCGGTACTGGCCGTCGTCCAGCCAATGGGCGTTCACGTCGGCGCCGCGCTCGACGAGCAGACGGGCGGCCGGCAGCGACGAGCGGCCCGGCAGGCGGGCATAGGCGGCGTAGAGCAATGGCGTCCACTGGAACGGCCCGCCCCTGGCGTCGAGAAGACCGGGATCGCGGTCGAGCAGGCGCCCGACGCGCCCCGCGTCGCCGCAGGCCGCCGCGGCATGGATACTGCCGCCGGTGATCTCCGGATGGGCCTCCAGCAGCTCCGCCGCGGCGCGGTAGCGGGCCGGGTCGGCCGCGATGTCCGACCGGTAGCTGACCGAAACGAGCGCGAGGAACCGGTCGATGAGCTGCTCGACGGAGAACGCACCGGGGATGCGGGCCTCCAGGAACCCCTTGAGCTTCGTCCAGCCGGAAAAGCCGTATTCGCGCGCCAGCACGAGCTGCGCGTCCTGCAGGCCGACGGTTGCGGGATCTGCGAAATAGGGTCTCGCCCGCGCCGCGGCGGATGCGTCCCCTGCCTTCAATGCCTTGAGAAAAACCTTCGCGTCCCTCTTGAGGGAACGGAGCGTGGCTGTCGCGGGAAGTGACCGCGTGGTCATGACGACCTCCTTTCAACACCGTCCGGTATCCGCGCCCACAGACTGAAAAGAGGTGTGGCAGTCATAGCTTCATGTCGTCAGGTGGGCCCTGCCCTTCCCGCGGATCGGAAGTTCCCTGCGAACGGGCGACCGATACCACGGCGCTTCGGCGGCTGTCCAGCCGGGGCGCGTCAGGCTGCCGGCGCGTAGCGCACATAGGCGAAGGAGCGGCCGTCCGGCGCCCAGTTCGGCACGTTCATCGTGCCCTGCCCGCCGAAGAGCCCGAAAAGCTCGCGGGCGTTGCCGCCGTCCATGTCCATGAGCCTCAGCCGCACGTCGAGATCGCGCGGATGATCGAAGACGTCGCCGTCATAGGAGAGCACGAGCAGGGTGCGCCCGTCCGGCGCGGGATGCGGAAACCAGTCGCCATAGGGGCTGTCGGTGACGCGCGTGACGTCGCGGCCGTCCGGCCGGATGCGCCAGATCTGCATGCGGCCGGTCCGGCTCGAGTTGAAATAGATCCAGTCGCCGTCCGCCGACCAGTCCGGACCGTCGTTGCGTCCTTCCGCGAAGGTCAGCCGCCGCTCCGCGCCGCCGGTCACGGCGATCGTGTAGATGTCGAATTCCTGGTTGCGGATGCCGCAGTAGCAGAGCGTCGCCCCGTCCGGCGACCAGCCGTGCCAGTAGGACGGCAGGTTTTCGGTCACCAGCCGCGGCGCGCCGCCCTCGGCCGCCAGCACATAGATTGCCGACCTGCCGAATTCGGTCTTGTCGGAGATCGCGATCAGCCGGCCGTCCGGCGAGAGCCCATGGTCATTGTTGCAGCCGGTCGCAAAGCCCGTGTCGATCCGCTGCAGCCCGCCGCCGGCAAGCGGCAGCCGGTAGAGCAGCCCGTCGCCGTTGATGACGAGGAACTGCCCGTCGCGCGAAAAATTCGGCGCCTCGACGAGCTCGCCCGTCTGCCAGACGACCCGGCTTTCGCCACTGACGATGTCGTAAATTTCGACAGAGCTGCGCATGGAACCTCGCGTATAGACCGTCAGGCGGCGATCACCTTGCGTACCGGCTTCAGACGCAGTTGCCTACATCCATCCGCCCCGGTTCTCAACTCGACGGCATCACAGCGGCCAAGCAACTTCGACAGCGTCGCAGACCCGAAAGCGCGCGGCTGAAAGCCGGGCTCGACGGCTTTGAGTGCCTGGCTCAAGCGCCCGACGTCAATCCATCCACCCGCGCCTCCGATCGTGTTCAGCGCGGCCTTTAGAAGCGCCGGCAATGTGTCGATAGCCTTGGGCTCCACAGGCGGCGCGGGTTTCTTCTCCTGTGGTGAGGTCACCAGCCCAAGCGTGACGAAACGGTCGACCGCCTCGCGAAAAACCGGCAGGGCCTTTCCTTCGCCGACCGCCACGACGGTCTTGCCGCGGCAGCGGATACGGATAGCAAGTGCTGCAAAATCACTGTCCGAGGTGGCGAGGCAGAAGAGATCGATGTCGCTGCTGCAGAGCAACTCGATCGCATCCACGGCAATCGCGATATCTGCGCTGTTCTTCCCGCCGAACGACTGTACGTGACAGATTTCAAATGCCTGCGACGCGGCAATTTCCAGCCATTGTTTGAGGTTCCCGCGGAGGAAATCGCCGTATAGTCGGCGCTCCACGACAGTGCCGAGCCGAGTCGCCTCCAGTATTATGGCCTTCGCGTGCGATGCAGGCAGGTTTTCCGCATCGACCAGCACCGCAACCTTGACCATCGTCAGCCTGCCTCCACCAACTCACACCAAAGGAGGAAGAGTGACGGGTACAGCAAGCAGTTGCAAGGCAGATCGCTGGAAGCGGTTAACGTGCGACTACCCCCGGTCTCGGAACCGGTTGGTGATCGGATAGCGGCGGTCGCGGCCGAAATTCTTCTTGGTGATCTTCACGCCCGGCGCCGACTGGCGGCGCTTGTATTCGGCGATGTAGAGCAGGTGTTCGATGCGGTGCACCGTCGCCTCGTCATGGCCGCGCGCCACGATCTCCTCGGTGCTCATCTCCATCTCGACGAGGCATTCGAGGATGTCGTCGAGCACGGGATAGGGCGGCAGCGAATCCTGGTCCGTCTGGTTCGCGCGAAGTTCGGCAGATGGCGCCTTGTCGATGATGGCGACGGGAATCACCTCGCCCGACGGCCCGAGCGCACCCGCCGGCACATTGTCGTTGCGCCAGCGCGCCAGCGCATAGACCTGCATCTTGTAGAGGTCCTTGATCGGGTTGAATCCGCCGTTCATGTCGCCGTAGAGCGTCGCATAGCCGACCGACATTTCCGACTTGTTGCCGGTTGTCACCACCATCGAACCGAACTTGTTGGAAATCGCCATGAGGATCGTGCCGCGCGTGCGGCTCTGCAGGTTCTCCTCGGTGATGCCTTCTTCCGTGCCTTCGAAAAGCTCGGAGAGCGACGACAGAAACCCCTGCACCGGTTCTTCGATCGGCACCACGTCGTAGCCGCAGCCGAGCGCCCTGGCGCAGTCGGCGGCGTCTTTGAGCGAATCCTCCGACGTGTAGCGGTAGGGCAGCATGATGCAGCGCACCCGCTCCTCGCCGAGCGCATCGACGGCGATCGCCGCGCAGACGGCGGAATCGATGCCGCCGGACAGGCCGAGCACGACGGTCTTGAAGCCGTTCTTGTTGACGTAGTCGCGGAAGCCGAGCAGGCAGGCGCGATAGTCCGCCTCCTCCTTTTCCGGGATCTTCGACATCGGGCCGTCGGTGCAGCGCCAGCCGCCGCCCTCCCGTTTCCAGGTCGTGAGGGCCAGCGTTTCCTCGAACTGGCTCATCTGGAAGGCGAGCGTCCGGTCGGCGTTGAAGGCGAAGCTCGCGCCGTCGAAGACGAGCTCGTCCTGGCCGCCGAGCTGGGCGGCGTAGAGCATCGGCAGGCCGGTCTCGATCACCTGCTTCAGAACGACCTGGTGGCGGATATCGACCTTGCCGCGGTAATAGGGAGAGCCGTTCGGCACGAGCAGGATTTCCGCGCCGCTTTCGGCCAGCGTCTCGCAGACGCCGAGGTCGCCCCAGATGTCCTCGCAGATCGGGATGCCGAGGCGGATGCCGCGGAAATTGACGGGACCCGGCATGGCGCCCTGGTCGAAGACGCGCTTCTCGTCGAACTCGCCGTAGTTCGGCAGGTCGACCTTGTCGCGCACCGCCACCACCTTGCCGCCATCCAGCACGGCGATCGCATTGTAGCGGCCCGCCTCGTCGCTGCGGGGAAAGCCGACGATGACGCCCGGCCCGCCATCGGCGGTGTCGGCGGCAAGCTCGTCGACCGCGCGGCGGCAGGCCTTCAGGAAGGCCGGTTTCACCACGAGGTCCTCCGGCGGGTAGCCGGACAGGAAGAGCTCGGTGAAGAGCACCAGATCGGCCCCCTGCCGCGCGGCGTCCGCGCGCGCCTCGCGCGCCCGGGCAAGGTTGCCCGTGACGTCGCCGACGGTCGGGTTCAACTGCGCGACGGCAATGCGCAAGGTGTTGGTTTCGTTGCTGTCACTCATGCTTGGCGGTCCCGTGATCCTGCTGTGCCCGGTCTCCGGACGGTGCCTGCGCGCCACCGGAAGCGACGCTAGCTCTTTAGAGCATGACGCTGCGTTTGGAAATGAAGCGACGGACGATCGGCGAAAAACTTGCCGGATGCGCGCAGCCGACGCGAAACCGGCGCGTGCGGCGCGATGAACCCACGGGAACAACAGCGTGCTACCGCCATTCATCCCCTGTTCAAAATGACAGTTCTATGACACCTGTACGAAAGTTTTGTGAATTCCGGAGTGTCCCTTGGCCATCATTCCCGCCGGTGCCGCCGCTTCTGCCCGCGAGCGGTTCTCGACCCGCTTCGGGACGCGATCCGTCGTTCGCCGCGGTCTGGTCACGGTCCGCTCGCTGGCCGCCACCTTCTGCCTGGCGCTGCTCTGCGTCGCGCTCGTCGAGATCATCACGCGCAAGTCCGCCCTCGAGACCTTCACCTTTTTCACCAATCCCGAGCAGCCCGCCTGGGCGATCACTGCCGTCGTCTTCCTCGTCTTTCTCGCGCTCGACGCGCTGATCGGCCGCCAGCACAAGGCGATGCTCGTGCTGGCCCCGCTGCTCGTGCTCGCCGGCTTCATCTCGCAGCAGAAGCAGGTCTTCCTCACCGACCCGCTCTATCCGACCGACCTGCTGTTCGGCCGCCAGATCATGGAACTGATGCCGGTGATCGTGAAGGACCGTCCCTGGACGGCGCTCGCCGTCTTCGCGGCCGCGCTCGCCGCCGCCATCGGCCTCGTCGCGGTCTGGGTCTTCGCCTGGCGCAACTTCCGGCCGCTGCGCCGCAGCGAACGCCTGTCGCGGCTCGTGCTCTGCGTGCCGTTGCTCGCCGCCTTCTTCTCGATCATGGACTACAACAACTTCTCCGAGGCGCGCGACCGGATGAAGATCTTCCCGATCATGTGGGACCAGGCCGAGAACTACCGCCACAACGGCTTCCTGCTCGCCTTCATGATCAACCTGCCGATGGCCAATGTGCAGGCGCCGTCCGGCTACATGGTCGACGCCATCGACCGCATCGGCTCCGACATCCTGCCGGCCGGAACCTCGCACCGCTCGAAGCCCGACGTCATCGTCGTCATGAGCGAGTCGCTCTGGGATCCGACGCGGCTTGCGCCGGTCACGCTCTCGCCGGACCCGATGCCGGTCATCCGCGAGAACCGGTCCGGCGCGATCTTTTCGCCGGAATTCGGCGGCCTGACGGCCAATGTCGAGTTCGAGGCGCTGACCGGCTTTTCGAACGCCTTCCTGCCGACCGGCAGCATTCCCTACCAGCAATATGTGCGCAACCCGATCCCGTCGCTCGCCACCTTCTTCCGCGGCGAGGGCTACACGGCGCGCGCGATCCATCCGTTCAAGGGCTGGTTCTGGAACCGCTCGGCCGTCTACAAGGCCTTCGGCTTCGAGACGTTCCGCGACGTCGACGGCCTGCCCGCCATGTCGATGCGCGGCAATTTCCCGTCGGACGAATCGCTGACGAAGGAGATCATCCGCCAGGCCGACATGCTGGACGATCCCTTCTTCTTCTTCGCCGTGACGCTGCAGGGCCACGGCCCCTACGAGGCCGGCCGCTATCCGCGCGAGGCGATCGCCGTCGAGGGCCTCGCCGATCCCCGCGACCGCCAGACGCTCGCCACCTATGCGCACGGCGTGAAGGAAGCCGACGACAGCCTGAAGCTGCTGATGGACTGGGCGAGGCAGCGCGACCGGGAGACCATCGTCGTCGTTTTCGGCGACCACCTGCCGCCGCTCAACACCGTCTACAGCAGCTCCGGCTTCATGCCGGGCATCACCGCCTCGCGGCGCGGTACGCCGGCGCAGATGAAGAAGGAACACGAGACGCCGCTCGTCATCTGGTCGAACAAATCGGGCGTGCTCGAGGACGTCGGCACGATCAGCCCCGCCTTCCTGCCCTATTACGTGCTGAGCCAGGCCGGTTACGAACACCCCTACTACACCGGCTTCCTCGGCAGGGTGCACGATCGCTACGACGTCGTCGACCGCTACATGCTGATCGACAGGAACAACCGGGCGAAGGCCGACTGGTCGCGGCAGAAGCAGGTCGACGGGCTCATCCGCGACTACCGCTTCCTGCAGCACGACATGATGTTCGGCCGGCAACACGGCATGGAACGCTTCTTCCCGACGCACGCCGACCTGATGGCCACGGGCTCCTGAGCGCCCGGCGTTTTTCAGCGGCGGGGCGCGGAAAAGCGCGCTAGGCTCGGAGGCGATTCCACCGGGAGCCGCCGCCATGAAGAATTTCGACGATGCCGCGCAGATCCTGTTCGGCAAGGCCGCAGAAGAGCTGGACGAGACCGAGCGCGAGGTCCTCCTGAACTCCCGGGAGGGCCGGATCCTGTCGAGCGACAGGAACGTCGCCTTCCAGTCGCGGCAGAACCTCGGCGACCGCATCGCGGACGCGATCGCCCGCGTCGGCGGATCCTGGTTCTTCATCACCGGCTTCCTGCTGTTCCTCTTCGTCTGGACCGTGGCGAACGGCTTTCTCCTGGCGCGCGATGCCTTCGATCCCTACCCGTTCATCTTCCTCAACCTGGTGCTGTCGATGCTGGCCGCCCTGCAGGCGCCGGTCATCATGATGTCGCAGAACCGCCAGGCGGAACGCGACCGCTTCGAGGCCTCCAAGGACTACGAGGTCAATCTCAAGGCGGAGATCGAGCTGATGGCGCTGCACCACAAGATCGACAGCCATGTGCTGAAGGAAATCACGGCATTGCGGACAGAGATCGAAGATCTCCGCCGCGGGCTGGCGGCAGCAAGCTAGCGAACCCGCCGGCGCGGCGGGCTCGCAAGCCAAGCCGGCATTCTTGATTGAGCAATTAAAAACGAGAAAATCCTGCCCTTCGTCGCCGGTCCCCCGGATCGCGCGGCGGATATCCGGGGACCGGCATCGAAGGCCGCCGTCCCGCCCCGTGCGGCCGGCCGCACGCTCAGCGG
>NZ_JAKGBU010000062.1:27864-33031 GCF_021555155.1 Rhizobium alarense | reverse complement strand
CATTCAGAGAACTCGTATGCCCGAAATACCCTGCTCAGCATCAGCCGCGCCAGATGGGGTCTCCTTGCCGCTTACTGTTCTCAACGTCATTCGTAGTATCGACAAATCATTCCGTGAAGTGCCGCACCGTAGTGGTAGCGCATATGCCACGCGATTCCGTGCAAAGAGTGGTTTCATGGTCGAGTTCCTGACGCCGAACACCGGGTCAAACGAACACGAGGGCCTGCCCACGCGGATGCCGGCTCTTGGTGGAGCCGCGGCAACACCGTTGCGGTTCCTCGATTTTCTTATCCATCAGCCGGTACGTAGCGTATTGCTGCATAAAGCTGGGGTGCCAATTCTCGTGCCCGCACCGGAACGGTTCGCTGTCCACAAGCTAATTATCGCGAGCCGCAGACTCAACGATGGTGGTAGCCTTGACAAGAGTGAAAAAGACAAGAGCCAAGCCATCTCTCTTGTCGATGCGCTTCTGCACCTACGCCGGCACGTCGATCTTGCAATTGTTTATTCGGAAGCATGGCGGAGAGGGAAGGCTTGGCAGGATGCGCTCGGAAGAAGTTTGACTTCCATCTCTACACCGGAGCGCGAAAGGCTTCAGGCCGGTTTGATCGAAGGCTTGAACTATCTCGGCGAAAGCCCGGCAGCATTTAACCTCTGAGACCTCTAACCCTTCGCCCCCGCCCGCAACCGCCGCCGCGTTTCCGTCGGGCTTTCGTGATAATGCGCCCGGTAGCTGCGCGAAAAGGCCGAAGAGGAATTGAAGCCGGTGATCGCGGCGATGTCGGCGAATTCGATCCGCGTCTCGATCACCTTGCGCCGGGCGGCGTTGAGGCGAAGCGCCAGATAGTGCTGGTGCGGCGCGACACCCATCGTGTCGCGGAAGAGGTCCTGCAGATGCCGCGTGCTGAGCCCGACGCGCCGGGCGAGCCGCGCCAGCGTCAGCGGCGCATCGACCGTCTCCTCCATCAGATGCACCGCCTGGCTGACGCGCTGGTCGGCGACACGCATGTTGCCGAGCGCCGGCACCTGAAGCAGGCCGCCGGTCCGCTCGTGCTCGTAGATGAAGAGTCGCGAGACTTCCAGCGCCAGCGAATAGCCCTGCCGGCGGCGGATGATCTCCAGCATCAGGTCGAGCGTCGGCAGCGAGCCGCCGGTGGTGATGCGCTTGCCGTCGATGACATAGCGCTGCCGCTCGACGCTGATCTGCGGATAGGCGGAGGCGAATTCCTCCATGTCCTCCCAGTGGATCGTCACCGAATGGCCGTCGAGCAGGCTCGCCGCGGCAAGCAGCCAGCTTCCCGATTCGATGCCGGCCATCATCGTGCGGTGGCGTGCCGTCTGCGAAAGCTGGCGCCGCAGCAGGGGCGTCGCACTCATCTGCCATTGATAGCTGGAGAGCACGAAGAGCGGCTGCGTCTCCTTCTCGGGCCGGAACGGACCGTCGACGGGCACCGGAATGCGGCTGCGCGTCTCGATCGGCAGGCCGTCGGGCGAGAACATGCGCCAGCGGTAGAGGTCCTGGCCGGAGATGCGGTTGGCGGCGCGCAGGGGTTCGATGACCGAGGCGACGAGGATGAGGTTCGTCTCGGGCAGGACGAGGATATCGAGGTCGAGCGTATCGGCCGAAGGATCGAGCATGGCGCGAGCATGACCGCGCGCCTCTCATATTGTCAAGGATAGCGCTGAAAAGTGAAAGCACTTCGTCGCCTCTTGGCTCGTAATGGCCCCCGTGAGACTTCTGGGAGAGACCGCATGCCGCTGACCATGAACCGCGACGTCTTCATCACCTGCGCCGTCACCGGCTCGGGCGATACCGCCGGCAAATCGCCCCATGTGCCGCGCTCGCCGAAGGAGATCGCCACGTCGGCGATCGACGCCGCCAAGGCCGGTGCCGCCATCGTGCACTGCCATGTGCGCGACCCGGAAACCGGCGCGCCGAGCCGCCGCAACGACCTCTATCGCGAGGTGACGGAGCGCATCCGCGACGCCGAGGTGGACGTGGTCCTCAATCTCACCGCCGGCATGGGCGGCGACATGATTTTCGGCAACACCGAACAGCCGCTGCCGCTGAACCCCGTCGGCACCGACATGGCCGGCGCCACCGAGCGCGTCAGCCACGTCGCCGAATGCCTGCCGGAAATCTGCACGCTCGATTGCGGCACGATGAATTTCTCGCTCGGCGACTATGTGATGACCAACACGCCGTCAATGCTGCGCGCCATGGCGAAGAAGATGACAGACCTTGGCGTGCGCCCGGAGATCGAGGCCTTCGACACCGGCCATCTCTGGTTCGCCAAGCAGCTCGTCGAGGAAGGCCTGATCGAGGATCCGGTGCTGATCCAGCTCTGCATGGGCATCCCGTGGGGCGCGCCCGACGATCTCAACACCTACATGGCGATGGTCAACAACCTGCCATCCAATTGGACCTTCTCCGCCTTCTCGATCGGCCGCAACGCCATGGCCTATCCGGCCGCCGCCGTGCTCGCCGGCGGCAATGTCCGCGTCGGGCTGGAAGACAACCTCTATGTCGGCAAGGGCCAGCTCGCGAGCAATGCGCAGCTCGTCGAGAAGGCGGTCACCATCATCGAGAGCATGGGTGCCCGCGTCATCGGTCCGGCCGAGGTGCGCGAGAAGCTGAAACTGCAGAAGCGCGCGCCGCGGGGCTGACGGGACGGGCCGAAAGCCCCCTCATCCGCCTGCCGGCACCTTCTCCCCGATGGGGGGAAGAAACCGTGCCGCGGCGGCTGAAGCCAAACGCGACGCTGCAGCAAGCATGGCATGCCGATCTGGCAAGACGGCGACGCACTTTCCCTCTTCTCCCCGCCGGGGAGAACGTGGCCCGCAGGGCCGGATGAGGGGGCGCGGAATGAAAAATTGAAAGATGGGAACGCACAGCATGACCACAATCAACAAGGCGGCCTGTGTCGGCGGCGGCGTTATCGGGGGGGCCTGGGTGGCGCGTTTTGCGCTGGCCGGCATCGACGTCAAGATCTTCGATCCGCATCCGGAGGCCGAGCGCATTATCGGCGAGGTGATGGCGAATGCCGAGCGCGCCTATGGCATGCTGACCATGGCGCCGCTGCCGCCGAAGGGCAAAATCACCTTCTGCAAAAGCTTGGAAGAAGCCGTGCAAGACGCTGACTGGATTCAGGAAAGCGTTCCCGAGCGCCTCGAGTTGAAGCGTGGGGTGCTGAACCAGATCGATGCCGCGGCGAAACCCGATGCGCTGATCGGCTCCTCCACATCAGGCCTGATGCCGACCGACCTGCAGCGCGACATGAAGCATCCCGAACGGCTCTTCGTCGCGCATCCTTATAACCCCGTCTACCTGCTGCCGCTCGCCGAACTCGTCGGCGGCGAGAAGACCTCGCGCGCCGTGCTTGAGGACGCCAAGGCGAAGCTCGCGCCGATCGGCATGAAGGGTGTGATCATCAACAAGGAGATCGAGGCATTTGTCGGCGACCGGCTGCTCGAAGCGGTCTGGCGCGAGGGCCTCTGGCTGATCAAGGACGATATCTGCGACACCGAGACGCTCGACGACGTGATCCGCTATTCCTTCGGCATCCGCTGGGCGCAGATGGGCATGTTCGAGACCTACCGCATCGCCGGCGGCGAGGCGGGAATGCGCCACTTCCTCGCCCAGTTCGGCCCCTGCCTCTCCTGGCCCTGGACCAAGCTCACCGATGTCGTCGATCTCAACGACGAGTTGGTGGAAAAGATCGCAAAGCAGTCCGACGCCCAGTCCGGCGCCCGCGGCATCCGCGATCTCGAGCGCATCCGCGACCAGAACCTCGTCGGCATCATGCATGCGCTGAAGGCCGGCGACGAGGGCAAGGGCTGGGGCGCCGGCAAGCTGCTCGCCGAGTTCGAGGGCCACCTCTGGGCGAAGGCCGGCAAGGCGGAGGTCGACGTCTCGGCCGTCGAACCGCTCCGGCTGCTCGACACCAAGGTCAATGCCGCCTGGGTCGACTATAACGGCCACATGACCGAGCACCGCTATCTCCAGCTTTTCGGCGATACGTCGGACGCGCTGCTCAGGCTGATCGGCGTCGATTTCGCCTATGTCGAGGCCGGCCACAGCTACTACACGGTCGAAACCCATATCCGCCATCTCGGCGAGGCGAAGCTCGGCCAGGCGCTCTACACGACGCTCCAGCTTCTCGCCTCGGACAAGAAGCGGCTGCACTTCTTCACCCGCATCCACGACGCGGCGACCGGCGATGTCGTTGCGACGGCGGAGCAGATGATGCTGCATGTCGACTCGAAGGCCGGCAGGAGTGTCGATGCACCGGCGGACGTGCTGGCGACGATCGCGCCGATTGCGCAAGCCCATGCGAAGCTGCCGGCACCGGAGGGTGCGGGCCGCAGCGTCGGGCAGAAGAAATGAGACCACGTTCGGGCAGTGAGCGCCCCCTCATCCGCCTGCCGGCACCTTCTCCCGGTGGGGAGAAGAAACGGGTGGCTCGCTCCGCGCTCCCTCTTCTCCCCCTCGGGGAGAAGGTGCCCGAAGGGCGGATGAGGGGGCCACCGCCGAACGCACACACGCATTGTCCGAGGGGAGGACTTGTCCATGAATTTCGCATTGACCGATGAACAGCAGATGATCGTGGATACGGTCCGCGCCTTCGTCGAAACGGAAATCTATCCGCACGAAAACGAGGTCGAGCGCACCGGCCATGTGCCGCCGGAGCTCGGCCGGGAAATCGCGCGCAAATGCAAGGAGATCGGCTTCTTCGGCTGCAACATGCCGGAAGAGGTCGGCGGCGCCGGGCTCGACCACACGTCCTTCACGCTCGTCGAGCGCGAACTCGGCCGCGGCTCGATGGCGCTCACCGTGTTCTTCGGCCGCCCCTCCGGCATCCTGATGGCCTGCAACGACGAACAGCGCGAACGCTACCTGCTGCCGGCCGTCAGCGGCGAAAAGTTCGACGCGCTCGCCATGACCGAACCGGATGCGGGTTCGGACGTGCGCGGCATGAAGTGTTTCGCGCGGCAAGACGGTGGCGACTGGATCGTCAACGGCACGAAACACTTCATCAGCCACGCCAACATCGCCGATTTCGTCATCGTCTTCATCGCCACCGGCGAGGAAGACACGCCGCGCGGCAAGAAGAAGCTCATCACCTGCTTCCTCGTCGATCGCGGCACGCCGGGTTTCGAGATCCGC
>NZ_JAKGBU010000062.1:9767-27764 GCF_021555155.1 Rhizobium alarense | reverse complement strand
AAGACACGCCGCGCGGCAAGAAGAAGCTCATCACCTGCTTCCTCGTCGATCGCGGCACGCCGGGTTTCGAGATCCGCGACGGCTACGAGTCGGTCTCGCATCGCGGCTACAAGAACTGCATCCTGAATTTCGACGACTGCCGGCTCTCCTCCGCCCAGATTCTCGGCGAACTGCACAAGGGTTTCGACATCGCCAACGACTGGCTCTATGCGACCCGCCTCACCGTCGCCGCCACCTCCGTCGGCCGCGCCCGGCGTGCCTTCGACTACGCGCTGAACTACGCCGCCGAGCGCAAACAGTTCGACAAGCCGATCGGCGCCAACCAGGGCGTCTCCTTCAAGCTCGCCGACATGATCACCGAGATCGACGCCGCCGACCTCCTGACGCTGTCGGCCGCCTGGCGCCTCGACCAGAAGCTGCCCTCGAACCGCGAGATCGCCTCCGCCAAGGTCTTCGCCACCGAAATGCTCGCCCGCGTCACCGACGAGGCGATCCAGATCTACGGCGGCATGGGCCTGATGGACGACCTGCCGCTCGCAAGATTCTGGCGCGATGCCCGTGTCGAGCGCATCTGGGACGGCACCTCGGAGATCCAGCGGCACATCATCAGCCGCGACCTGCTCCGGCCGCTGGGGGCGTGAGCATGGCAGGTGTCGCCGTGACCCGCTCCCTCGCCCGCCTCATCCGTCCCGGATCCATCGCCGTCTTCGGCGGCAAGGAGGCGCGGCGTGTCATCCACCAGTGCGACAAAATGGGCTTTGCCGGCGAGATCTGGCCGGTGCATCCGCGCGAGGCGGAAATCCTCGGGCGCAGATGCTACCGCTCCGTCGCCGATCTTCCCGGCGTACCGGACGCCTCCTTCGTCGGCGTCAACCGCCAGCTCACCATCGAGATCATCCGAGAGCTTGCGGCACGCGGTGCCGGCGGCGCGGTCTGCTACGCCTCCGGGTTCCGCGAGGCGGTCAGCGAAATGGCGGATGGCGACGATTTGCAGAAGGCACTGGTGGAAGCGGCAGGCGACATGCCGATCCTCGGGCCGAACTGCTACGGCTTCATCAACATGCTGGACGGTGCCCTGCTCTGGCCGGATCAGCACGGCATGCTCAGGATCGAAAAGGGTGTCGCGGTCCTGACACAGTCCTCCAACATCGCCTGCAACATCTCGATGCAGCAGCGCGGCCTGCCGCTCGCCTATATCCTGACCGCCGGCAACCAGGCGCAGACCGGCCTTGCCGATCTCGCCTGCGCGGTGCTCGAAGACCCGCGCGTCACCGCCGTCGGTCTGCATATCGAGGGTTTCGACAGCCTCGAATCCCTGGAGCGCCTGGCCTTCCGGTCGCGCGAACTGAAGAAGGCGGTGGTGACGCTGAAGGTCGGCAGGTCGGAGCAGGCACAGCTTGCCACCGTCTCGCACACGGCCTCGCTGGCCGGCAACGACAAGGTGTCCTCCGCGCTGCTCGCCCGCCTCGGCATCGGCCGGGTCGAGACGCTCCCCGAACTTCTCGAAACGCTGAAGCTGCTGCATGTCGCAGGGCCGCTGCCGAGCTACGAGATTTCCTCGATGAGCTGCTCGGGCGGCGAGGCGTCGCTGATGGCCGATGCCGGCGTGAAGCGCAAGGTCGTCTACCGCGCGCTGAAGGACCACCAGCGCCAGCCGCTACGCGACACGCTCGGCCAGATGGTGACGATCTCCAATCCGCTCGACTACCACACGTTCGTCTGGGGCAACCGCGAGAAGCAGACCGACGCCTTCACGACGATGATGACGGGTGGCTATGCGCTGAACCTCGTCGTGCTCGACTTCCCGCGGCTCGACCGCTGCGACGCCACCGACTGGACCACCACCTGCCACGCGGTCATCGACGCCGCGAAGACAACCGGAGCAAACGCCGGCATCGTCGCCAGCATGGGCGAAAACATGCCGGAGGCGACCGCCGGGATGCTGATGCAGAACGGCGTCGTGCCTTTTTACGGGATCGAGGAGGCGCTGGCTGCCGCCGAAGCCGCCGCCGGCATCGGCGAAGCCTGGGGCAAGCCCCCGCCCGCCCCGTTGCTGAAGATCGCCGCCAATGAAGGCGAAGCCACGACGCTGAGCGAACACGAGGCCAAACAGGCGCTCGCCGTCCATGGCCTGCCGGTACCAAGAGGCCTGACAGCCGAGACGGCGGAGGCGGCGGCCGCAGCGGCCGGCGCGCTCGGCTTTCCCGTCGTGCTCAAGGGCCTCGGCATTGCGCACAAGACCGAGGCCGGCGCCGTCGAGCTCAATCTCCAGGACGCTCAGGCCGTGCTCGACGCAGCGACGGCGATGGCCGGCATCACCTCCGGCTTCCTCGTGGAGAAGATGATAGGAAAGCCCGTTGCCGAACTCATCGTCGGCGCCATGCGCGACCCGGTCGCCGGTCCCGTCCTGACCGTCGGCGCCGGCGGAATTCTGGTCGAATTGCTGGAGGATTCGGCGATTCTCACCCTCCCGACCGACGAAAACACCATCCGTGAAGCAATTGCCGGCCTCAAGGTCGCGAAACTGCTCGGCGGCTATCGCGGCGGCCCGAAGGGCGATTTCGCGGCCCTCGTCGCCGCCGTCGCATCAACGGCATCCTATGTCGTTTCAAACGCTTCAATTGTCGACGAAGTGGACGTTAATCCGATCATGGTGCTGCCGGAAGGCGACGGTGTCGTCGCGGCCGATGCCCTGATCCGTCTGAGGAAGTGAACCGATGTCCGGACCGATCATCCAACGCCGCGAAGGCGCCATCCTGGAGGTCACCATCGACCGGCCCAAGGCGAATGCCATCGATCTGGCGACCAGCCGCATCATGGGTGAGATCTTCCGCGATTTCCGCGACGACGACGGCCTCCGCGTCGCGATCATCACCGGTGCCGGGGGAAAATTCTTCTGTCCGGGTTGGGACCTCAAGGCGGCGGCGGCGGGCGACGCGGTCGACGGCGATTACGGCATCGGCGGTTTCGGCGGCATGCAGGAACTGCGCGACCTCAACAAGCCGATCATCGCCGCCGTCAACGGCATCTGCTGCGGCGGCGGCCTCGAGATCGCGCTCTCCACCGACCTGATCCTGGCCGCCGAGCATGCGAGCTTCGCGCTGCCGGAGATCCGGTCCGGAACCGTTGCCGACGCCGCCTCGATCAAGCTGCCGAAGCGCATCCCCTACCACATTGCGATGGACATGCTCTTGACCGGCCGCTGGCTCGATGCCGCCGAGGCGCACCGCTGGGGCTTCGTCAACGAGGTCCTGCCGGCGAGCAAGCTGATGGAGCGGGCCTGGGACCTCGCCCGCCTGCTCGAAAGCGGCCCGCCGCTCGTCTATGCCGCCATCAAGGAGGTTGTGCGGGCCGCGGAGGGCGAGGCGTTCCAGACGACGATGAACCGGGTTACGCGGCGCCAGTTGAAGACCGTCGACGTGCTCTATTCGAGCGAGGACCAGCTCGAGGGAGCGCGCGCCTTCGCCGAAAAGCGCGACCCGGTCTGGAAGGGGCGTTGATCTGCCATTTTTCCGGCGGTGACGTGTGCATACCTCCATAAGGCATCCTTATGGAAAGAATAGATAGATTAGGGCGTTACATGCGTTCCTTATAGATATAGCTTATTGACAATCGCCGGCTCGACGGCCGGGACTGGAGGCGAGAAAAGAGACGAGACCGTGAACCGCCGCCGGCAGAAATGCCGAACGGGAGATTGCCATCGAGGCCAAAACCAGAAATTCTGCCAATCACAACGACAATTGCCCGGCACAGGGCCAGACAAAGGGAACAGGGGAATGACTGACTACACCAAATACCTCACCAGCCAGGTTACGCTTGGCCGCATGAACCGCCGCGAATTCATCGGCCGCGCCGCGGCCTTCGGCGTCACGCTTGCCGCCGCCGGCACGATGTTCGACACCGCCGCCAGGGCCCAGGAACCGAAACGCGGCGGCCACCTCAAGCTCGGCCTCGAAGGCGGCTCCGCAACCGACTCGAAAGACCCGGCGAAGTTCCTGTCGCAGGTCATGTTCTGCATCGGCCGCTGCTGGGGCGACATGCTCGTCGAATCCGAGCCGCTGACAGGCCAGCCGGTCCCGGCACTCGCCGAATCCTGGGAACCGTCCGCCGACGCCTCGACCTGGACCTTCACCATCCGCAAGGGCGTCAAGTTCCACGACGGCAAGGAACTGACCGTCGACGACGTCATCAAGACCCTGCAGCGCCACACCGACGAGAAGTCGGAATCGGGCGCGCTCGGCGTCATGAAGTCGATCAAGGAGATCAAGGCCGACGGCGACAAGCTCGTGCTCGTCCTGACCGAAGGCAACGCCGACCTGCCGCTGCTGCTCACCGACTACCACCTCGTCATCCAGCCGAACGGCGGCTATGACGATCCCGGCGCCTCGATCGGCACCGGCCCCTACAAGATGACGAGCTTCGAGGCCGGCGTGCGCGCCACCTTCGAGAAGAACGCCGACGACTGGCGCACCGATCGCGGCTTCGTCGACTCCATCGAAATCATCAACATGAACGACGCGACGGCCCGCATCGCCGCGCTCTCCTCCGGCCAGGTGCACTATATCAACCGCGTCGACCCGAAGACCGTCGACCTCCTGAAGCGCGCGCCGACCATCGAGATCCTGAACACCTCCGGCCGCGGCCACTACGTCTTCATCATGCACTGCAACACGGCACCGTTCGACAACAACGACCTGCGCATGGCGCTGAAATATGCCATGGACCGCGAGACCATGGTGCAGAAAATCCTCGGCGGCTACGGCAAGGTCGGCAACGACTTCCCGATCAACGAGACCTATGCGCTCTTCCCGGAAGGCATCGAGCAGCGCGCCTACGATCCCGACAAGGCGGCCTTCCACTACAAGAAGTCCGGCCACAGCGGCTCCGTCCTGTTGCGCACCTCCGACGTCGCCTTCCCGGGCGCGGTCGATGCGGCCGTTCTCTACCAGGAGAGCGCCAAGAAGGCCGGCATCGAGATCGAGGTCAAGCGCGAGCCCGGCGACGGCTACTGGTCGAACGTCTGGAACGTCCAGCCCTTCTCCACCTCCTACTGGGGCGGCCGCCCGACGCAGGACCAGATGTATTCGACGGCCTATCTTTCGACCGCCGACTGGAACGACACCCGCTTCCTGCGCGAGGACTTCGACAAGATGGTGCTCGCCGCCCGCTCGGAACTCGACGAGGCCAAGCGCAAGGACATGTACCGCACCATGGCCATGATGGTGCGGGACGAAGGCGGCCTGATCCTGCCGATGTTCAACGACTTCGTGAACGCTGCCTCCAAGCAGGTGAAGGGCTACGTGCACGACATCGGCAACGACATGTCGAACGGCTACGTCGCGACGCGTGTCTGGCTCGACGCCTGATGAGCGGCGGCGGACCGGCGCACGGTCCGGAGCTGACAGCAACGACGGCTGCGGGCGAAGCCCCGCAGCCTGTCGGCGTTGCCGGGTCGGTTGCGTCCACGGGAACAGGTCCCCTGCTCGGCGGCGGCGCGCCGACGTTCTGGGCGAAATTCAGCAAGAGCAGCCCGCTCGCTGCCCTCATCCTCCAGCGGCTGGGCTTGAGCGTCGCCCTGCTCTTCGCCGTGTCCCTGATGATCTTCGGGGGCGTGGAAGCCTTGCCCGGCGATTTTGCCACCACCTATCTCGGCCAGTCGGCGACGCCGCAGGCCGTCGAGAACATCCGCAAGGATCTCGGGCTCGACAGGCCCGCCACCACCCGGTACGTCGCGTGGCTGGGCGGCGCGCTGAAGGGCGACTTCGGCACCTCCTGGGCGTCGAGGAACTCGGTCAGCGAGCAGATCGGCAAGCGTCTCGGCAACTCGCTGTTCCTTGCCTTCTTCGCGGCGGCGATTTCGGTGCCGCTCGCCGTCGGCCTCGGCATGCTCGCGGTGCAGTACCGCAACCGGATGCCCGACAAGATCATCAACGTGATCTCGCTCGCGGCGATCTCGCTGCCGGAGTTCTTCGTCGGTTACCTGCTGATCCTGTTCTTCGCCGTGCAGCTCGGCATCGCCACCTTCCCGGCAACGGTCTATGACTCCATGTCGATCGGCGAACGCCTCTCCGCCATCGCCCTGCCGACGGCAACGCTGGTGCTCGTGGTCCTCGCCCACATGATGCGCATGACGCGGGCGGCGATCCTCAATGTCATGTCGTCGGCCTATGTGGAAACCGCGGAGCTCAAGGGGCTGAGCGGCCTTCGCATCATCGCCAAGCATGCGGCGCCCAACGCCGTTGCACCGGTCATCAACGTCATCGCGCTCAACCTCGCCTATCTCGTCGTCGGCGTCGTCGTGGTCGAGGTCGTCTTCGTCTATCCGGGCATGGGCCAGTACATGGTCGACGCCGTGACGGTGCGCGACATGCCGGTGGTGCAGGCCTGCGGCCTCATCTTCGCGGCCTTCTACATCTTCCTGAACATGTTCGCCGACATTCTCGCCATCATCGCCAACCCCAGACTGAGGCATCCGCGATGAGATTGAACACCATTCCCATCAGCGCGTGGATCGGCATGGCGGGCATCGCCATCGCGATCGTCTGCGCCCTCTTCGCTCCGCTCATCGCGCCCTATGGCGAAAGCGAAATCGTCGGCAGCATCTGGCAGCCGATGGGCGGCGACTACCTGTTCGGCACCGACAATCTCGGCCGCGACCTCTTCTCGCGGCTGATCTACGGCGCCCGCACCACCATCTTCGTGGCGCTGGCGGCGACCGTGATCTCCTTCTCGCTCGGCATGCTTCTGTCCTTCACCGCAGCCGTCACCGGCGGGCTCATCGACCAGATCTTCTCGCGCCTCAACGACCTCATGATGGCGATCCCGACGCTGATCTTCGCCCTCGTCGTGCTGGCCGTGCTGCCGCAGCAGCTCTGGATCCTCATCCTCGTCATGGCGGTTCTGGACAGTACCCGTGTCTACCGTATCGGCCGGGCCGTCGCACTCGATGTGGCGGTCATGGAATTCGTCGAAGCGGCGCGGCTTCGCGGCGAAGGCACCGGCTGGATCATCTTCCGCGAGATCCTGCCCAACACGCTCTCGCCGCTGCTCGCGGAGTTCGGCCTGCGCTTCGCCTTCTCGATCCTGTTCCTCTCCACGCTCTCCTTCCTCGGCCTCGGCATCCAGCCGCCGGCCGCGGACTGGGGCGGCATGGTCAAGGACAACAAGGACGGCATCATCTTCGGCATTTCCGCGGCGCTCATTCCGGGCGGCGCGATCGCGGGGCTGGCGATCTGCGTCAACCTTGTCGTCGACTGGCTGATGAAACGCACCTCGAGCCTCAAGGGAGGGCGCGGCGATGCCTGATCTTCTTTCCGTCAGGAACCTCAAGATCGAGGCGACGAGCTACCCGCCCGGCGAGCCGCCGCGGACCGTGACGCTCGTCGAAGGCGTCTCCTTCGATGTCGAGAAGGGCAAGGTCCTGGGCCTCATCGGCGAGTCCGGTGCCGGCAAGTCGACAATCGGCCTCACCGCGCTCGCCTATGGCCGTGGCGGGGTGCGCATCACCGGCGGCGAGGTCAAGCTCAATGGCGAAGACCTCCTCAAGCTCGGCCATTCCGGCATCCGCAAGGTGCGCGGCGCGAAGGTGTGCTACGTCGCGCAGTCGGCAGCCGCCGCCTTCAACCCGGCCCACCGGCTCGGCGAGCAGGTGATCGAGGCGTCGCTGAAGCACGGCATCATGAGCCGGGCGGAAGCGGAAAAACGCGCGAACTACCTGTTCAAGGTGCTCGGCCTGCCCAACCCCGACACCTTCGGCCAGCGCTATCCGCACCAGGTTTCGGGCGGCCAGCTCCAGCGCGCGATGACCGCCATGGCGCTCTGCCCCAATCCCGAACTCATCGTCTTCGACGAGCCGACGACGGCGCTCGACGTGACGACGCAGATCGACGTGCTGGCGGCGATCAAGCATGCGATCGAGGAGACGCATACGGCGGCGCTCTACATCACGCACGATCTCGCCGTCGTCGCGCAGATCACCGACGACATCCTCGTTCTGCGCCACGGCAAGATGGTGGAATACGGCTCGGTGAAGCAGATCATCGAGGAGCCGCGGGAGGAGTATACCCGCGCGCTCGTCAATGTGCGCGGCACGAAACGCGAGGAGGCCGCCGACCAGTCGGACACGCTCCTCAAGGTCGACAACGTGACGGCCGGCTATTCCAACGGCTTCAAGGTGCTGCAGGACGTCTCGCTGCACCTGCCGAAGGGCCAGACGCTCGCCATCGTCGGCGAGTCCGGCTCCGGCAAGTCGACGCTCGCCCGCGTCATCACCGGCCTCTTGCCGCCGCAGGAGGGCACGATCGCCTTCGACGGCTCAGTTCTGCCGAAGGCGCTGAGGGGCCGGACCAACGACCAGCTTCGCCGCATCCAGATGATCTACCAGATGGCCGACACGGCGATGAACCCGCGCCAGACGGTGCGCGACATCGTCGGCCGGCCGCTTACCTTCTACTACGGCATGCGCGGCCAGAAGAAGACGGAGCGGGTGAAGGAACTGCTGGAGCAGATCGAGATGGGCGGCCGCTTCGCCGACCGCTATCCGGCCGAGCTCTCCGGCGGCCAGAAGCAGCGCGTGGCGATCGCGCGGGCACTTGCGGCGAAGCCGGAGCTCATCCTCTGCGACGAGCCGACCTCCGCCCTTGATCCGCTCGTCGCCGAAGGCATCCTGAAGCTCTTGCTGAAGCTGCAGGACGAGACGCATGTCTCCTACATGTTCATCACCCACGACATCGCGATCGTGCGCGCCATCGCCGACAGCGTGGCCGTGATGCACAAGGGACGCCTCGTGCGTTTCGGGCCTAAATCGAAGGTTCTCTCGCCGCCCTTCGACGACTACACCGACCTCCTCTTGAAATCCGTTCCGGAAATGGAGATCGGCTGGCTGGAAAAGGTGCTGACGACCCGGCGCATGGAAAGCGCGGGGAATTGAAGGTAGCCGGCAATTGCCGGCTGCGCCTGCTGTAATCGCTTCGTAAGACCTTTCTGATAGAGCGGGTCGAGCCCCGAAACCGGGCATCGAATGCTTGTTCGCGCGACGATGCGCGACGAAAGGGATCATGACCGCGATCACCGCCGCCTTTTCCATCCCGGCGTCCACGGCGCAGCGCGGATTTTCCGCGTTGACCGGATCGGCCGCGGCGACCGCACCCGCCGGCGTGTCGAGCGGCGGCGCGGAACCGACCGCGGCCGACGAAGCGCTCGAGGCGCTCCGCGGCTTCGAGGAGGAAGCGGCCGCGACGCGCAAGGAGATCGCCCGCCAGAAGCTGGAGCGCGCCCGCGAGAACATGACGATCCTGCGCCAGTTCGGCCTCTCCTCGGATTTCGTCGCCCGCCGGGCCGCCGAGATCGGCAAGGACCTGAGCGCCGCGGCCTCGGACTTCGCCGCGGCGATGGGATCGGCGCCGCCTGCCGTCGAGGCGCCAATGCCGGCGCCGAGCGGAGACACGACGGACACCGCCGCCGTGACGCCCCTGCCGTCGGCCTATCGCGAGATCCTCGAAACGATGCCGTCGTCTGCCGCGCTCTCTGCTGCGCTCTCCGGCGAGGACAGCGAGACGATCGACCAGTTCCGCTCCGCGCTCTTCGAGGTGCAGGCCGTGCTCGACTGGTCGCTCGACGACGCGCGGCGCGAGGACGACGATCCCGTACGCGACCTGACCGGCCGGCGCGTGCTCGCCGGCATCGACGGCGCCGTGCAGGCATTGGCGCGCGTCGATGGCCCATGACCTGCCCCGGCCGGCGCAATCCTGACCTGAATCCGGCCTTCAGCCGTCAGTTCTGCGTGCAGTTGACGTCGCCGAGGCGGCTTGCGGCACCGTCCTCCGCCATCACGCTGTCCTCGCCGCGTGCCGTGCAGTTGCCCTTCTCGCCGACGCCGGAGCGAAACTTCACCATGGGCTGCCCCTCGATCATGATGGAGGGTACGATCTCGTAAAGTTCCGGCGGGCAGTTGACGACGTCCGAGAGCCTCAAGGCGGGCGCCCCGCCGATCATCACGCTGGTGGCGCCGGACAGCGCGCAGGCCGGAATCGGCGCCGCCGTCTCGGTCGCGCCGGCCGGCGCTATTTGCAGGGCGAACAGCGCTGCCGCGATTGCAACAGTTTTCTTGCGCATCTTCGACTATCCTCCGCTCGACTCGCCGGCCGTTCACGCGGCCCGGTCACGCGGTGCCGCCCGGCGGCGACCTTACAGCAATCACGTCCAGGCAACACGGAAATTCCCATGACCGGCCGCACCTTCACTGTCATCGAGAACGAATGGATCACCCTTGCCGACGGCACGCGGCTCGCGGCCCGCATCTGGATGCCGGACGATGCCGACAACGATCCCGTGCCGGCGGTCTTCGAGTTCCTGCCCTATCGCAAGCGGGACGGGACGAGCCCGCGCGACGAATCGACCTACCCGGTCTTCGCGGCCGCCGGCATCGCCGGCGTGCGCGTCGATATCCGCGGTTCGGGCGAATCCGACGGCGTCATCGACGGCGAATACACGCCGCTCGAACTCGCCAATGCCTGTGAACTGATCGCGTGGATCGCCGTGCAGAAATGGTCGAACGGCAATGTGGGCATGATGGGGATCTCCTGGGGCGGTTTCAACTGCCTGCAGGTCGCCGCACTGAAGCCGCCGGCGCTCAAGGCCGTCATCTCCATCGCCTCCACCGTCGACCGCTACAATGACGACATCCACTACAAGAACGGCTGTCACCTCTCGGCGCAGCTTTCCTGGGCGGCCACCATGCTCGCCTACCAGTCCCGCTCGCCCGACCCGGCGATCGTCGGCGACACCTGGCGGCAGATGTGGCTGGAACGGCTGGCGCTCGAACCGTTCTTCCTCGAGGAATGGCTCCAGCACCAGCGCCGCGACGCCTTTTGGAAACACGGCTCGATCTGCGAGACCTTCGACGATTTTCCGGTACCGGCCCTCGTCATCGCCGGCTGGGCGGACGGCTATCGCAACACGCCGGTCAAGGCGGTGGAAGGGCTCGGCGCGAGGGCGAAGGCGCTGATCGGCCCCTGGATCCACAAATATCCGCATTTCGCCTGGCCGAAGCCGCGGATGGATTTCCACGCCGAGGCGATCGCCTGGTGGAACCGTTGGCTGCGCGGCGAGGAAAACGGCGTCGAGAACGGGCCGCAGATGCGCGCCTATATCCAGGACGGTGCGAAACCGTCCACCTGGCGGGCGCAGGACCCGGGCTTCTGGATCGCCAAGCCGGAATGGACGAAACCGGAGATGGAGTGCTTCTATGTGGAGCAATACGGCGAACTGACACCCGGCATGCCGATCGCCGGCGCGAAGGACCACGACCGCTACCTGCGCTCGCCGCTCGATACCGGCGTCATGGCCGGCGAATGGTTCACGCTGAAACCGGACGCGGAAATGGCGCTCGACCAGCGTGCCGACGACGCGGGCTCGCTCGTGCTGGAGACGGCGCCGCTCAGGGAGGCGCAGGACTATCTCGGCCAGCCGGTGCTCGATATCGAGGTCGCCTGCGACGCCGACTGGGCAAACCTCTGCGCCCGCATCGTCGACGTGCATCCAGACGGCACGGCGACGCGCGTCACCTTCGGCGTGTTGAACCTTGCCCATCGCGGCGGCAATGCGGAGCCGCAGCCGATGCAGCATGGCGTCAAGACGCGGGTGCGGCTGGTGCTCGACGCCATGGGCTACCGCTTCCGCGCCGGCCACCGCATCCGCCTGTCGCTCTCCACCGCCTACTGGCCGATGATCCTGCCGCCGCCCTTCGATCCCGGCCTCACCATCGACCTCGCCTCGCTCGGCCTGGCGCTGCCGAAGCTTGGGCGCCACGAGGTCATCGCCGTTCCGGAGCCGGCGAACCCGGACCCGCTGCCGAAATATCGGGAACTCGCGCCGGCCGAAACCGCCCGCGGCGTCGAGCGGGATCTGACGAACGGGCTTACCGAATATTCGATCTACGAGGATACCGGGCTCTGCGAGCACCCCGGCACCGGCCTCGCCACGCGGCAGTTGCGCGACGAGACCTGGTCGATCGCCGGTGGCGACCCGCTGTCGATGACCGGCACGGCGACATGGACCTGCGACATGCAGCGCGAGGGCTGGTTCGTGCGCACGCTTTCGACGGCGACCATCAGCTGCACCGCAACGGACTGGCTGGTCTGCGCCCATGTCCGCGCCTTCGAGGGCGAGACGCAGATCTTCGAGAAGCATTTCGAGAAGGCGGTGCCGCGCGACTTCATGTGAGGGCCACCGCCTCTCATTCCGCAGGCTTCACGCGGTCGCGATAGAGGATCATGCCGCCGTGGTGGAGCACGCCGTCGATGAATTCGCCGTCGGCGGTGAACCCGGTATCGTCCCAGTATTCGATGTGGTTGCCGCGCACCTCGTAGCGCCCCTGATAGGCGCTCTCACGCGCTCCCCGCGCCTCGTCGTAGCGCCCGTTCGGCAGCAGGGTGTGGCGGATACGGCCATCCGCGGTGATCCACATCCCGACATAGGGATGGTTCCGGTCGGGCTGCGCGGCGGCCTGCTCTGCGTTCATCTGTGCATGACCTCTCTGTCCGGACACAAGGATCGCCGCCAGCACGACGGCAGCAAGGACGGAAGGAACGCTCATGCCGGGCTCCTACTGCGGGGCGCTCGGCGAGGAGCTCCGACAGCACCTGCGACGCGGAGATGGCGCGCGGAAGCCTGCCGGGATGGTGACCGTGTCGACGATCTCCTTCAACTCCTCCTCCGAGACACCCTCAGCGGCTGGCCGTGGGACGGACGACGATCTCGCTGGTATCGACGTCGGCGGGCTGTTCGATGACATGGCGGATCGCCCTGGCGATCGCCTCCGGTTTCAGCGCGATGGCGCGGTAGGCAACCATCGCCTCGGCCGCCGCCAGATCGGTGATCGTGTCGGCGAGCTCGGATTCGACGACGCCCGGATAGACGCAGGTCACACGGATGCGGTCGTTTTCCTGCCTGAGCCCATCGGAGATCGCCCGCACCGCATATTTCGTCGCGCAATAGACGGCGGCGGTCGGCACCACCCCGAGACCGCCGATCGACGAAACGTTGATGACCTGCCCCTCTCCTTGCGCGTTCATGATCGGCAGCACCGCCGCGATGCCGTGAAGGACGCCGCGGATGTTGACGTCGATCATCCGGTCCCATTCGTCGACCTTCAGCGCGTTCATCGCCGAAAGCGGCATGACGCCGGCATTGTTGACGATCACGTCGATGCGTCCGTAGATCTCCATGGCGACCTGCGCGAAGGCTTCGACATCGGCGCGGTCCGTCACGTCGAGCGCACGGATGGCGACCGTGCCGCCCTTTCCCTCGACTTCCGCCCGGAGATCCTCCAGGCGATCGGTGCGGCGGGCGCCGATCAGAAGCCGCGTGCCGGCCGGGGCGAGCTCGCGCACGAGGCCGGCGCCGATGCCGCTGCTCGCCCCGGTGATCAGGACGACTTTGTCGCGAATGCTGGTCATGTTTCGATCCTTTCGTTTTCGGGCCCTTCGTTTTCGGACGGCCGGCAGGGCAACCGCCCTGCACCGCGACAATGACGGCGGACGACCCGCAGGCGGTAGAACGGAGTTCCGGAATTCTTGCACGATCCTCCGAAACGCCGGCCGCGCGCCTTGGCAACGGGCGGCATTTCAACGATGTTCGCAGCATGGAAAAACTCGCTGAGCTCAACGCCCTGATCGCGCATCATGCGCCGGCGGACGGCACCCGCCAGACCGCCCTGCCGGCCCTGTCGTTCATCCGATCCAACGCGGTCTCGGAACCGCTCCACACGCTCTACGATCCTTCCTTCTGCCTCGTCGCCGGGGGACGGAAACGCGCCCGCATCGGCGAGCGCGAATTCGTCTACGACGCCGGCAGCTCGCTCGTCGTCGGCATCGACCTGCCGGTGATCGGCGTGGTGACAGAAGCCAGGCCGGACGCCCCCTATCTCTGCCTCAAGCTCAGCCTCGACCGGGCGGCGCTCGCCGATCTGCTGCTTGAACTCGACGCCGACGGCCACGCCTCGCCTCCTCTCCCGGCATCGGGCTCCGCTGCGGGTATCGTCAAGGCCTCCGGCGCGCTCGTCGACGCCTGCGTTCGGCTCGTCCACCTGCTCGATGCACCGCACGACATCGCCGTGCTCGCACCGCTCATCGAGCGCGAAATTCTCTACCGCCTGATCACCGGATCGCAGGGTGCGATCCTGCGGCAGATCGCCAACGGCGAAAGCAGGCTCGGCCGGATCGGCCGCGCGATCGACCACCTGCGGCGAAACTACGGGGAGCCGCTGCCGATCGAGGCCCTCGCCGGCATCGCCGGCATGAGCCCTTCCTCCTTCCATGAGCATTTTCGTGCGGCGACGGGGATGAGCCCGCTGCAGTTCCGCACCCGCATCCGCATGCACGAGGCGCGGCGGCTGATGGTGATGGAGGGCCTGACCGCGGCGGAGGCCGGCTTCCGCGTCGGTTACGAAAGCCCCTCGCAGTTCAGCCGCGACCACGTCCGCATCTACAGCAACCCGCCGCGCAAGGATCTCGCCCGCATGCAGGCGGAAGCAGCACTCTGAGGCGCGTCGGGAACGCAAGGCAGAGCCGCGCCGCCAAGTGCACCACGCGGGCGAACGCCACGCCGACCGCCACATTCATCCGCCACGGCCGCCCCTGACGGACTTCTGGCGGACCGGCTGCTGCTGCCGCCAACCTGCGCGACCTGCCGATGTCTGCGCCGCGCCGCTTCTCAACTCGCCGTCGGCTTCCCGAGCCCGGTCCGTTGCCGCTACTGTCCGCCATTCCTGAAATCCGCAGCCTCCCCCTTGACCGGAGCAGGCTCGCAATGTATTTAGCCATCAAGTTAATTAACCGATTAGGTAAATACATGCAGGTCGATCCGCTCAGCACCACCTTCTCCGCCCTCGCCGACCCGACCCGCCGCGCCATTCTCGCGCGGCTCTCGCAGGGGGAAGCGACGGTGAACGAGCTGGCCGAGCCGTTTTCGATCAGTCTGCCCGCCATCTCCAAGCACCTGAAGGTGCTGGAGGGCGCCGGCCTCATCAGCCGCGGACGCGCCGCCCAGTGGCGCCCGTGCCGGCTGGAGGCCGCGCCGCTCAAGGAGGTGGACGGCTGGATGACGAATTATCGCCGCTTCTGGGAGGCAAGCTTCGACCGGCTCGATGTCTACCTCAAGGAACTGCAGCAGGGCGGCGACCCGACGAAACGGAACTGACGCGGCTGCCGAACCCTGCCGGGCCGGCACCGGAAACGAAGTTTGACCGAGGAGCAAGGCAATGACCATGCAGCACCGCATGCCCGAAAACCAGGCGCTCGAACTCTATATCGAGCATGTCTTCGACGCACCGGTCGCGCTGGTCTTTCGCGCCTGGACGTCGCCGGAGCAGCTCGCCCGCTGGTGGGGACCGAAGGATTTCACACCTCACTCGATCCGCATGGACTTCCGGCCGGGCGGCGCCTGGTCGGCGGCGATCCGCTCGCCCGGGGGCCAGGACCACGCGATGTCCGGCGTCTACCGGGAGATCGTCGAAAACGAGTGGCTCGTCTTCACCTTCGCCTGGAACGACGAAGCAAGCCCGATCCGCGAGACCCTGGTGACGGTGACCTTCGAGAGCCTGTCCGCGTCCAGGACGCGGATCGGCTTCCGCCAGAGCCCCTTCGAGACCGTCGACGAGCGCGACGGCCACGAGGGCGGCTGGAGCGAGTGCCTCGACAGGCTCGACGCCTATCTCACGGGTGACCCGCGTGTCTGATACCGTTTCCGCCCGGGCGACGCGGCGCGAATGGATCGGCCTTGCCGTCATCGCGCTTGCCTGCCTTCTCTATTCGATGGACCTGACGGTCCTGAACCTCGCCGTGCCGGCGATCTCGGAAGACCTGAAACCATCTGCCTCACAGCTGCTGTGGATCGTCGACATCTACGGCTTCATGGTGGCGGGCTCGCTCATCACCATGGGCACGCTCGGCGACCGGATCGGCCGGCGCCGCATCCTGATGATCGGTTCGGCCGCCTTCGGCCTCGCCTCCGTCTTCGCAGCCTTCGCCTGGAGCGCCGAGAGCCTCATCCTGGCCCGTGCCGTCCTCGGGGTCGCGGCCGCCTGCGTCGGCATCGCGCTCTCGACCGCGGTCATCGCCGCCACATTGCTGCGCCGGCATTCACCCGCGCCGGCCGCCACCCCTGCCCTCGCCGAAAGGACGTGACGATGCGCAAGCGCTACCACGGACGCTGCCACTGCGGCGCCGTCACCTTCGAATGCACGCTCGACCTCGCCGAGGGGCTCCGCGTCTGCAACTGCTCCTTCTGCCGCCGCACCCGCATGCTGAAGACCTTCACGCCGCGCGAGGAGATGACGATCCTGACCGGCATGGACCGGCTGGTGAGCTACCGGGCCGACGGTTCGGGCTGGCCGGAGGGCGATGTCGACCATTATTTCTGCGGCCGCTGCGGCATCCGCCCCTTCTCGCGCGGTTATCTCGAGGATTTCATGGGGCACTTCTACTGCGTCAACGCCGCCTGCCTCGACGACGTGCCGGATGCGGACTTCGTCGCCGCGCCGGTGATCTACGAGAACGGCCGCGACGACGATTTCTTCAATCCGCCGGCCGAGACCCGCCACCTCTGATCGTCAGGCGGCAAGCGCCTCGAGTGCTGCGAGCGCCCGTTCGCCATCCGCCGCCGGCACGAAGACATGGTCGTGGTGATAGGCCGCGACCACATTGGCGCTGATGCCGTCGCGGGCGAGCGCCGTGGCGATGGCCGCGGTGAGGCCGACAGCCTCCAGGGCGGAATGGACCGTCAAGGTGATCAGGCTGAGCGCCGCGCTGCCCGAAAGGCCGTTTGCCTGCGCGACGGCCATGGGCAGGATCAGCGTCAGCCCCTCCTCCTCCCGGAACGTGCCGAGCGGGTCGAGGTCGAGCCAGGGCCTGAGATCGCCGTCCGGCACGGTGCAGAAGACGAACTCGCCCTGTGCGAGCACCGGGCGCATCTCCTTGAGGAGCCGGTCAAGATCGCAGATGCCGTCCATGTCATGCCTCCCGGTGCGCGAAGTCGCGGACGGCGGCGCAGATGCGGGCGAAGCCCTCGCGCGCGCCGTCGCTCATCCTGCGCGCCCGCAGCCAGGCATGGATCATCTGCGGCTCCTCGCGAAAGGTGACCTCGACGCCGGCCGCCGCAAGCCGCCCCGCATAGTGGCGCGAATCGTCGCGCAGCGGATCGAACCGCGCGGCCGTGACATAGGCCGGCGGCAGGCCGGCGAAATCCGCGGCGAGAAGCGGATAGGCATGGGGATGGCCGTCCGGCGCGGCATAGACGCGGCGGTAATAGGCGACATCCTCGGTCGACAGGCCTGGCGCCTTCGCCATCTCGCGATAGGACCCGGACACGAGGTCGCCGCCGAGGCCGGGATAGATCAGCACCTGCCCCGCGATGCCGGCGACGCCCTCGTCGCGCGCCGCAAGCGTGATGCCGGCCGCGAGATTGCCGCCGGCGCTGTCGCCGATCACCACGACCGGCCCCGCCCCGCGCAGCAGATAGGCGAGCACCTCCCGGCAGTCCTCGAAGGCCGCCGGCCAGACATGCTCCGGCGAGAGCCGGTAGTCGACGGAGACGAGCTCCGCCCCGGCGGCGGCGGCGATCTCGGCCGAGATCGAGTGGTGGCTGTCGAGCGAGCCGACGACGAAGCCGCCGCCATGGATGTAGAAGAGCCGCGTCGCCGTCGTCACCTCCGCCGGGCGATAGCGCCTTATCGGCACGCGCCCCGCCACAAGCCCGTCGGCAACCGTCATGCCGTCGGGCAGCGGCGCATCGAACGCGGCGCAGAGCGCATCGTACCAGCCGCGCTGCTCCCCGATCGTCGCCGCCACCGCATCGGCCGGATAGAAGGCTTCGCAGCGGGTATGAAAGGCGAGGATGCCCGGTTCGCTGGGGGATGGCGTCGCGTGCGTCATAAAAGTCTCCGGACAGACAGGAAGGCATCGGGGCCGGCGGCGTTCGGACGGCTCCGCCCGCGCGCCG
>NZ_JAKGBU010000062.1:0-9667 GCF_021555155.1 Rhizobium alarense | reverse complement strand
CCGCCCGCGCGCCGCATCAGCCGCTGCAGGCGGCCGGACTGTCTCAGACGGCGCATCACGGCGCCGGCAAGCAGCACGCAAACGAGGTCGGCCGAGGAAAACATCGCATTGACGATGGCGCCGAGAACGGCGAACTGGAGCCAGACGGGAACGCCGCTCGACATGTCGGTGAACTGGGGAAGGAACGCGACGAAGAAGATCGCCGTCTTCGGGTTCAGCACCTCGACGGCGACGCTTTCGACGAAGGCCCTGCCCGCGGATTTCGGCCCGGCCAGCGGCAGCGCCTCGTCGGCCGGCCCGCCGGTGCGGAACAGCCGGATGCCGAGGAAGACGAGATAGGCGGCGCCGGCGAGCTTGACGGCCGTGTACAGGATCGGCACCGCATGAAAGAGCACGGACAGGCCCGCGGCCGCCGTCAACACATGCGCATAACCGCCGACATGGATGCCGAGCACGGCCATCAGGCCGGACGTTCGCCCGCGTGCCATCGTCTGCGCGGCGGCGTAGAGCATCGCCGGGCCTGGCACATAGGCGAAGATCGCGGTTGTCGCCAGGAAGACGATGAACATATCCGTTGTAAGCATCTCTGATTCCACTCCCGCCGGCACTGCCCGCCGCGCCACGGTTAGACAATGCATTCGGCCGCAAGGCAAGCGTCGCGCCGCCGCCGTCTTGCGTGACGCGCCTCCGCGCGATTAACTCCCGCCATGGCCTTCACGCTTCGCCAGTTGCAGTATTTCGTCGCCGTCGCGGAACAGGGCTCCGTGACGCGCGCCGCGCAGCACCTGTCGATCTCGCAATCGTCGATCACCGAGGCGATCCAGGAGCTGGAATCCGACCTCGGCGTCGCGCTCTTCGACCGGCATCCGCGCGGACTGGCGACGACGCACAACGGCCACCAGTTCCTGCGCCATGCGACGAAGATCCTTGCCGATGTCTCGGATGCGCGCCGCTCGTTCTCCGACAACCGGCAGGCGGAGAAGGGCCAGCTCAATCTCGGCGTCACGTCGCTCGTCGCCGGCTACGTGCTCTCCGACCTGCTCGCCCGCTACCGCCGCGCCTTTCCGGGCATCGAGGTCAGCGCCATCGAGGACAACGGCTCCTATCTCGAACACCTGCTCGTCGGCGGCGAGCTCGACGTCGCCGTCATGGTCATCTCCAACCTGCGCGACCGCATGGCGCTGCAGGCCGAGATCATCGAGACCTCGCCCTACAGGCTCTGGCTGCCGATCGGCCATCCGCTCGTCGCCGCCGACATCATCTCGGTGGACGACATCGCGAAGGAACCGCTGATCATGCTGACGGTGGACGAGATCGAGGAGAACACCGGCAAGCTGCTCTCCGCACTCGGCGCCCGCCCCCACGTCGCCTTCCGCACCCGCTCGGTGGAGGCCGTGCGAAGCCTCGTCGCCACCGGCGCCGGCATCGCGCTGCTGCCCGACCTCGTCTACCGCCCCTGGTCGCTCGAAGGCGATCGCCTCGAAAGCCGCGACGTCTCCGGCGCGCTGCCGGTCGTGCAGGTCGGCATGGTCTGGCGCAAGGGCTCAAGCCTGCCGCAGGCGGCGCGGGATTTCGTCGGGCTGGCGGAGGCGCTCAGGAGTGGGCGGGGGCGGTAGGGTTTCGCTGCCGCGACTATTGGCCTTTCCGGGGATGTCCGCTTCGGGGCTGGCACGGGACACATGCGGGGTTTGGGAGCCGAACCACCAAGGGCACAGTCAATTGGGTCTTGCCCGCCGATCTTTTAAGGCCCGAAGCTGCCGCCGCCAGCGCCTACACTAACGTCGAATTTCGGGAGGGCGCGATGGAAGCTTCAGGTCTGGTTGAGATCAATGTAACGGGCCAGGAGGCTTTAGCGCAACGAGCTGGTTGTTTAGAACGCAAATTTTGCCGTCACAATCATGCCTTACGTTGGGATACTTTCTGACCGTGCGCCCAACAGTTATGAAGCTTCCCGCCGAATGGCCGCTATCCGTTCGACCGCTCGATGAAGGCTGGCGTTCCGTTGGGCAGCACCACTAAAGTCCCAATGCTCCCTAGCAAATCGGCTGAGGAATGCATTGTAACCGAGGCCGACCTTGGCGGTGCCATTTGGTAGCAGTTCAGCCCTTGCTTGACGGTTTCCATGCTGTCTAACGCAACGTAGCAGGTACTCTTTCGGATCGGCGACTTGTGTCTTGTCCGACAGCGCATGAGTCGGTACTCCGAGGTATTTGCTTAAGTTGCCGTGATCTGCCAGCAGCCATGCTTCGACTTCAGTCACCGCGATATTGAAACTCATTTTGTTTGGAAGTGGTTCAGTCAGTTTGGCGTAGTCAATCCAACTTTTTCTGAGAGCCGGTGGGCATCCTGCACGGTCGAGGTCGGTTAAAATGAACACATGGTAATGCTGAGCGAGTGTGCAGTAATTTTCGAATTTTTTCTTTATCCAGCCGAGCCCACCTTGGCTTGACTGAAGCTCTGTCAAATACACCTCGCCAAGTAAGTCGTGGAGCAGGCGAACAATGACGGCTCCACTCAAAGGATCCTCGACGCAGTAGTAGGCAATCATAGATCAAGCTTCATCTGCATACCCAGAGGGACACCGCGTGCGTGCGGAAGTACTACCTCAGCAGGAGAGAGGCCAACCGACAAAGCGGCGTTTTCAGCTTCATTTACCTTTCTAGTACTTGAGCCATCGTCTGACGGCTCGATGACGATTATACCATCTGAATCAATCCCAGGATTCGAGAGAAGGGCGGAGCTGTGAGTAGTGATGAAGACTTGCCGTCCAAAACCACCCGACCTCCGACGTCGTACAGTGTCTATTAAATACGACAATTGCCGTACGACTTCTTCGTTAAGTGAAAGCTCTGGCTCCTCAAGTAGCAATGGTGATTCTCCCGTTTCTTGCAGCAGCCAAAAAAGCGCTATCAATCTAAGAGTTCCATCGGAAAACTGATCTTCTCTTTGTCGCGCACCGCGCGGACGATGATGCTTAAATTTTATTTCTAGATGTGGCCTACCAGTGACATCGTCTTTTAGAAATTTCAAGTCTTCCATTTGCGGGACTACTGATCTTAATGCCTTTTCTATCTTCTTCAGCCGAGAATTCCGTGTTCTCTCCTGCGTTGCGGAGACACGCAACAAAAATTCTTGTCCAAATGGGTCATCTTCAAGAGTTCTTCCACTAATTTCGTCTCCAAATTTGAGAAGCTGAGGAACTAGATGGTAATATGTTATTGATCCAAAGAACTCCGCCAGAGCGCGAAATTGCTTATTGCTATTAACCTGCTCAAGATAGGTTTGCTGACGCTGGTCCTCGTCTCGACTATCTTCGGAATTTGGGCGTTGTAGTAAGTTCGTTTTTTCGCCATTATGACCAATACGATTCACGATCTCTTTCGTGATGAATGCGCGACGGCTCTTTTCAAACCCGGAGCTCGGAATATTGAAACCTACAATATAATTCCAACCGCCCAATCCCTCTTTATCGACAACATCGATATCGATCAGAACCTCTGTATCTTTTCGTGCATGCAAGCACCGAATTTTCGAAATTCCGCCCCGTCCCTCAACAGCTTCTTGAAGTCCACCGCCTTTCGATTTTCCAAGATCGCGAAGGAACCGCATCACGTCAAGAAAGTTGGATTTTCCTGACGCGTTTGGTCCCAACAGGTAAACGACATCCGAGACATCTTTTACCTCGGCACTTCGGAAATTCCGCCAATTCTTGATTTTAATTCTCGATATACGCAAGACGATGGCCCTTTGAGTTACTCAGCCAAACCTACACAGCCTCAGCCACTTCTACAATCCAGCTTGTGGACACGGCACGCCAATCAATGTGGCACCGGCCAGCAGCAAGGAAGGGAGCGTGGTCGACGTCGGTCAAATACATGATGCATCTGCTGACTTTTTTGCACTCGCTTGCGGTCGCAAATCCGCCGTCTCTTTCTGACTTATGCCGGTTTGCCAGGGCATGCTTCCGAAAGCAAACGTTTGAAATTACCATAGCGAACTCCCGCTTCCCGCCTCTTTCCAGACCTTCTGTCAAATTGCGGCGAGTGGCTGCTTTCGAGAAACGCGGCCAGAAGGCCGAACGACCAACTCGAGGGCGCAATGCGAACATCCGCTTGGCATTCGGAAAAACCGATACCTCCTTTCTGATTAATGAATTTGCGAAAGCGGCGAAAGCGCGGCACCTTTTTCTCCGGGAACAATACCGCCGGAATGGCGGATCAAACCGGGAGACTGACATGAAGCGATTCCTGCATTCCTGCACCGCGCTCACCCTTTCGCTCGCCTTTGCCACCTCGGCGCTTTCCCAGGAGCCGCTGAAGGAACTGGGCGCCGGCGAGGGCGCGCTTTCGATCGTCGCCTGGGCCGGCTATATCGAGCGCGGCGAGACGGACAAGAATTTCGACTGGGTCACCGAATTCGAGAAAACCACCGGCTGCAAGGTCTCGGTGAAGACCGCCGCCACCTCCGACGAAATGGTCGCGCTGATGAACGAGGGCGGCTTCGACCTCGTGACCGCGTCGGGCGACGCGTCGCTTCGCCTCGTTGCCGGCAAGCGGGTCCAGCCGATCAACACCGACCTCATCCCGAGCTGGTCGAGCATCGACGAGCGCCTCCGCGACGCGCCCTGGCACACGGTCAACGGCGTGCACTATGGCACGCCCTATGTCTGGGGCCCGAACGTCTTGATGTACAATACCGAAGCCTTCAAGGACGCGCCGCCGACCAGCTGGAAGGTGGTGTTCGAGGAGATGACGCTGCCGGACGGCAAGTCGAACAAGGGCCGCATCCAGGCCTATGACGGCCCGATCCATGTGGCGGACGCCGCCAACTACCTGATGGCCCACAAGCCGGAACTCGGCATCAAGAGCCCCTATGAGCTGAACGAGGAGCAGTACAAGGCGGCGCTCGACCTGCTTCGCGTCCAGCGCACGCTGGTCGGCCGCTACTGGCACGACGCCTTCATCCAGATCGACGACTTCAAGAACGAGGGCGTCGTCGCCTCCGGCTCCTGGCCGTTCCAGGTCAACCTGATGAAGGGCGAGAAGCTGCCGATCGCGTCCACCTTCCCCGAGGAAGGCGCCACCGGCTGGGCCGACACGACCATGCTGCACGCCGACAGCGAACACCCGAACTGCGCCTATATGTGGATGGAGCATTCGCTCTCGCCGAAGGTGCAGGGCGACGTCTCCGCCTGGTTCGGCACGGTGCCCTCGGTGCCGGCCGCCTGCAAGGGCAATGCGCTCCTGACCGACGAGGGCTGCGCCAACAACGGCTACAACGACTTCGAGAAGATCAAGTTCTGGAAGACGCCGGTCTCCAAATGCGAAAGCCAGGGCGAGTGCGTGCCCTATCACCGCTGGGTGTCGGATTATATCGGCGTGATCGGCGGGCGGTAGGCGCGGCCTTTCTTCTCCCCTCGAGGGAGAAGAAGCGATTTCAACATCTTAGCTTCAGCTAAGTGTTAGAAATCGCAGTTGAGGGGGAAGGCAGGGTCGCACCCCCTCACCAACAAAATCTGAGGTTTAGCCTCCGGGCGTGCGCCCTCCGGCTAAGCCCTCGATTTTGTATCCTCTCCCTCAAGGGGAGAGGAGACGAGTCTCCCCGCCCCGATCCCAACACCCGGAGCCCATGAATGACCGCCGTTCTCTTCCAGTCCGTGTCCCGCCATTTCGGCAGCGTGCGCGCCGTCGACAGCGTGGATCTGGCGGTGGCCGAGGGCGAGTTCTTCGCGATGCTCGGGCCGTCCGGGTCCGGCAAGACGACGTGCCTGCGCCTGATGGCGGGTTTCGAGCAGCCGACGGCCGGGCATATCGAGATCTTCGGCGAGACGGCGGAGGGCGTGCCGCCCTACAGGCGCAACGTCAACACGGTGTTCCAGGACTATGCCCTCTTTCCGCATCTCTCGATCCTCGAAAACGTCGCCTACGGGCTGATGGTCAAGGGCGTGGCGAAGGCCGAGCGACTGAAGGCCGCCGAGGAGGCGCTTGCCATGGTCAAGCTGCCGGGCTACGGCGCCCGCCGGCCGGGCCAGCTCTCCGGCGGCCAGCGGCAGCGCGTGGCGCTCGCCCGTGCGCTCGTCAACCGGCCGCGCGTCCTGCTGCTCGACGAGCCGCTCGGCGCGCTCGACCTGAAGCTGCGCGAACAGATGCAGGAGGAACTGAAGGCGCTGCAGAAGTCGCTCGGCATCACCTTCGTCTTCGTCACCCACGACCAGGGCGAGGCGCTGTCGATGGCCGACCGCATCGCCGTCTTCAACGACGGAAAAATCCAGCAGCTCGGCACGCCGGAAGAGGTCTACAAGCGGCCGAAGACGCGTTTCGTGGCGGATTTCGTCGGCTCCTCCAACGTGCTGCCGCCGGGTGTCGTCGGCTCGCTCGGCTTCGGCCGGACCTTCGCCAGCCTGAGGCCCGAGGCGATCGCCATCGGCGAAACGGGGCCGGGCCGCAAGCAGGTGTCGGGCCGCGTCGTTTCGACGAGCTTTCTGGGTGCCGCGAACCGCGTGACGGTCGAGGCCGCCGGGGGGCGCATCGCCGCCATGCTGCCGGCCTCCGTACCCGTCCCGGTCGAGGGCGACACCGTCACCCTCTCCTTCCTGCCGGAAGACCTGCACCCGATGGAGGGCGACGCATGAGCGCGATTGCCGAAAGCGCCATCCTCGCCCGCCGCGACAGTCCCTCCGGCCGCCTGTCGGATTTCTTCTGGCGCAACCCGAAGATCCTGCTTCTCCTGATGCTGACGCCGCCGCTCCTCTGGCTGGGCGTCGTCTATCTCGGCTCGCTCTTCGCGCTGCTCTTACAGAGCTTCTTCGCCATCGACGATTTTTCCGGGCTGGTGACCTACGAGTTCACCCTTTCGACCTACAAACAACTGCTGATCCCCTCGAATTTCGACATCATCCTCCGGACCGTCGTGATGGCGGCGCTGGTGACGCTCGCCTCCGCCGTCATCGCCTTCCCGATCGCCTATTATGCGGCGCGTTATGCGAAGGGAAAGTGGAAGGCGATCTTCTATCTCGGCGTCATGCTGCCGCTCTGGTCGAGCTATCTCGTCAAGATCTACGCCTGGAAACTGATCCTCGCCAAGGAGGGCATCGTCACCTGGGCGCTCGAAAAGGTGAACCTGCTCTGGCTGCTCGACGCCTGGCTGGCGCTGCCGGTCATCGGCGGCACCTCGCTGTCGATCAGCTATACCGGCACCTTCATCGTCTTCATCTATGTCTGGATGCCCTTCATGATCCTGCCGATCCAGGCGGCGCTCGAGCGCGTGCCGGGCAACCTGATCGAGGCCTCGGCCGATCTCGGCGGCAGCCCGGCGCAGACCTTCCGCCACGTGCTCTTTCCGCTCGCGCTGCCCGGCATCGTCGCGGGCTCGATCTTCACCTTCTCGCTGACGCTCGGCGACTATATCATCCCGCAGATCATCGGCTCGTCCAGGCTCTTCATCGGCCAGGCGGTTTATGCGCAGCAGGGCACGGCCGGCAACATCCCGCTTGCCGCCGCCTTCACCGTCGTGCCGATCGTCATCATGGGCCTCTATCTCTGGATGGCCCGGCGCATGGGGGCTTTCGATGCGCTCTGACCGCACCGCCTCCTCCCCCCTCGGGCTCAAGATCGCCGCCGGCGCCGGCCTCGCCTTCCTGCACCTGCCGATCCTCTTGATCTTCCTCTATGCCTTCACGACGGAGGAAAAGAGCTACCAGTTCCCGCCGCCCGGCCTGACGCTCAAATGGTTCGCCGTCACCTGGAACCGGCCGGACGTCTGGGAGGCGCTGACGCTTTCCGTCAAGGTCGCGTCGATCGCCACCGCCATCGCGCTGGTGCTCGGCACGCTCTGCGCCGCCGCCGTCAGCCAGACGAAGTTCTTCGGCCGCGAGACGATCTCGCTCATCGTCATCCTGCCGATCGCCCTTCCCGGCATCATCACCGGCATTGCGCTGCGCTCGGCCTTCTCCTTCGCCGACATCCCCTTCTCGTTCTGGACGATCATCCTCGGCCACGCCACCTTCTGCGTCGTGGTGGTCTACAACAATGCGGTCGCCCGTTTCCGCCGCGTCTCCGGCTCGCTGATCGAGGCCTCGATGGACCTCGGCGCGGACGGCTTCCAGACCTTCCGCTACATCGTCCTGCCGAATATCGGCACGGCGCTTCTCGCCGGCGGCATGCTCGCCTTCGCGCTCTCCTTCGACGAGGTGATCGTCACGACGTTCACGGCCGGGCAGCAATCGACCCTGCCGATCTGGATGCTGGAAGAACTGGTGCGGCCGCGCCAGCGGCCGGTGACGAATGTCGTCGCCATGGTCGTCGTGCTCGTCACCTTCCTGCCGATCCTGGCCGCCTATTACCTCACGCGCGACGGCGACCAGGTCGCCGGCGGTGGAAAATGAATTCGAGCGAACAGGGAGTAGCGAATAGGGACAAACTGCCTGCATAGCCGGCCAGCCCTATTCGCTACTCGCTATTCGCCCCCCTGACCAACGGAGGACATGCCATGGACACTGAGATGCTGATCGGATCGCGCTTCGAGGCGGGCACCGAGACGGAGGAGAAAATCCTCAACCCGAAGACCGGCGCGACGATCCTCGACCTGCCGGAAGCCTCGCACGCGCAGATCGACGCGGCGGTGGATGCGGCCGAAAAGGCCTTCGTCTCCTGGTCGATGACGACGCCCGCCGAACGCTCCGGCTATCTCCTGAAGATCGCCGACGCCATCGAGAAGGACGCGGGAGCCTTCGCGGCGCTGGAATCGCTGAATTGTGGCAAGCCGATCAATGCGGCCCGCAACGACGAACTGCCGGCAATCGTCGATTGCTGGCGCTTCTTCGCCGGTGCCATCCGCTCGATGCAGGCGACGGTCGCCGGCGAATATCTGCCGGGTTTCACCTCGATGATCCGCCGCGACCCGATCGGCATCGTCGGCTCCATCGCGCCGTGGAACTACCCGCTGATGATGATGGCCTGGAAGCTGGCGCCGGCGCTGGCCGGCGGCAACACCGTCGTCTTCAAGCCCTCCGAGCAGACGCCGCTGACGGCGCTGAAGATGGCGAAGCTCTTGGCCGACATCCTGCCGGAGGGCGTCGTCAACATCGTGCTCGGCCGCGGCGAGACCGTCGGCAACACGCTGATCAACCATCCGAAGGTCAGCATGGTCTCGATCACCGGCGACATCGCCACCGGCAAGAAGGTGCTGGTGGCGGCCGCCAGGACGGTCAAGCGTACCCATCTGGAACTCGGCGGCAAGGCGCCGGTCATCGTCTATGACGATGCCGACCTCGCCGCGGTGGTTCAGGGCATCCGCGCCTTCGGCTATTACAATGCCGGCCAGGACTGCACCGCCGCCTGCCGCATCTATGCTGAGGACGGCATCTACGAAAAGCTCGTCGCCGACCTCTCCTCCGCCGTCTCGACCATCCGCTACAACGACCCGGACGATACGACAAACGAGATCGGCCCGCTGATCTCGAAGCGCCAGCGCGACCGCGTCGCAAGCTTCGTCGAGCGGGCGGCCGAGCTGAAACATGTCGAGATCACCACCGGCGGCCGGGCGGGCAGCGACGAGGGCTATTTCTTCCAGCCGACCGTCGTCGCCGGTGCGACGCAGGACGACGAGATCGTGCGCCGCGAGGTGTTCGGCCCGGTCGTCTCCGTCACCCGCTTTACGGAGACCGAAC